>NZ_CP122537.1:0-343750 GCF_029853695.1 Jannaschia sp. GRR-S6-38 | reverse complement strand
CCTAGGAACGGGATGGGCACGAACGCGTCCTTGGCGGCGATGAAGACCTGCGGTCCGACGATGGCCGCGACCAGCCCGGAGGTCAGCATCAGGGAGATGGCGACCGGCCGCCAAGTTTGCTCGACGACCTCCGCCGCCGCGAAGCGGAAATACTGGAACGAGGCCCAGCCCGCCCCCATCAGGAAATGCCCCAGGCAGAGCAGCTCGAAGCTCTGCGAGGACAGCGCCTGCATCGCGGCCAGGGCGCCCAGACAGGTCGTCAGACCCCCGACAGCGAACCCCGCCCGCCGCCCCATCCGCCCCATCAGCAGGGAGAACGGCGCGGCGGCCACCAGCGCCGCAAGGGTCTGGACCGAGGCCGGCAGCGTCGCCAGCGCCGGGCTCGGCGCCAGGATCAGTCCCGCCAGGCTTCCGAGAAGCAGCTGGATCGGGAAGGCCGAGGCGAGGACGGTATTCGCCAGGAGCAAAGCGGCGAAGTTCCGGTTCCGGACGATGGAAAGGGCGGATGTCAGGCGCTTGTCTCCGGGTTACGTCTCGGTGCGGACTCAATAGCGCGGGCGCGGCCCGATTCACGAAGATGTTGCGCGCGATGTCCGCCGCCATGGGCCGGCGGCGGCGTCGTTTTCCGTTGTGCCGGCGGGCCCGGCAGGCGCAGAATTGTGGTATGTCTGACGAGGATCCCGCCAGCCCGCCGCAACTGGCCGCCAACATGAAGGCCGCGACCGATGCGCTCACCCCCGAGGCCAAGCGCGTCGACGCGGCGGCTCTGCGGCTCCAGGCGCTGCTCGATGCCGTCGAGGAGATGCTGGCGGAATGGGCGCCGCTGGCCGATGGTGCGGCCGGCGAGACCGAGACGTTGATCGGCGCCTGGCGGCGCACGCATCTCAATCACCGCGAAGACCTGTCCGCGGCCATGGTGGCGCTCGGGGCCGAGCCGGCGAAAGACGCCGTGTTGGGGCCGGCTTTGCGCCAAGCGGGCGCGACGCTGCATGTCGGCGCGCTGGGCGTCCGGCGGACCTCGCTGAGCCCGCTTCTGCGGCGCGAGAACCTGCTTCTGGATCTCTACGATGCGACCGGCGGCGCCGATCCCGAGCATCGCCACATGCTCGACCGCCACCGGGCCGAACTGGTGCGCCTGGGCAACCGCACGCAGGACCTGATCGACGGCATCCGCCCGGGCGAGGCCTAGGCGCGGGCCGCGCAGGGCGTGCAAACCCGCTTCGACGCGGGGCCGAAGCGGCCGGCGATGGACAGGCCCGCATCGCCGCACTAACCCCCGGGCATGGCCGACACCTTGACCCATCACATGCGCCGCACGCTGGTGCTGGGTCTGCCGCTCGTCGGCGGGCAGTTGGCGCAGATGGCCATCGGCGTGACCGACACGCTGATGCTGGGCTGGTATTCCGTCCCGGCGCTGGCGGCGGGGACCATCGGAGCGACGTTCTTCTTCTCGGTCTTCATCCTGGGCGCGGGCTTTGCCTATGCCGTTCTGCCGATGGCCTCTGCGGCGGCCGGGCGCGGGGACGAGATCCGGGTCCGCCGCATCGCCCGGATGGGGCTGTGGCTGTCGGCCGGCTTCGCCGCACTGGCGCTGCCGCTCTTCTGGTGGTCGGGGCCGCTGCTCAGCGCGCTGGGGCAGGACCCGCAGGTGGCCGAGGGCGCGCAGACCTACCTGCGCATCGCCGGGCCCGGCCTGATCCCGGCGTTGCTGACGGCCACGCTGCGCTCGCATCTCTCGGCGCTCGAGCACACGCGCATCGTGCTCTGGGCGGTGCTGGCGGCGGGCGTGTTGAATGCGGGCGTCAATTGGCTGCTGATCTTCGGCAACTGGGGCTTCCCGGAACTCGGACTCGCCGGGGCGGCCATCGCCTCGCTGGGGGTCCACGCGCTGACGACCGGGCTCCTGATCTTCTACGCGACGCGGGGCCCGGGCATGGCGCGGTTCGACCTGCTGCGGAACATCCATCGCCCCGACTGGCCCGTCTTCGGCGAGATCTTCCGCCTCGGCTGGCCGATCGGCCTGACGCTCCTGTCGGAGTCGGGCCTCTTCGCCGCCTCGGCGCTGATGATGGGGGTGCTGGGAACCGTTCCGCTGGCCGCCCATGGCGTGGCGCTGCAGGTCGCCGCGCTGGTCTTCATGGTGCATCTGGGGCTCAGCTCTGCGGTCACGGTGCGCGTCGGGCAGTTCTGGGGCCGCGAGGATCGCGAGGGGATGCTGCGCGCCGCGCTGGCCGCGGCGATCCTGTCCTTCGGCGCAGTGCTGCTAGCGACCTGGCTCTATATCGGCGGGGGCGAGGCGATCATCGCGCTCTTCGTCGACCCGACCGACCCGGCCCGGCCCGCCATTCTCGATCTCGGCGCGCGGCTCCTGGTTCTGGCGGCACTGTTCCAGCTGGTCGATGCGGCGCAGGTCATGGCGCTGGGAATGCTGCGCGGCGTGCAGGATACGCGGCGGCCGATGGTCTATGCCTTCGTCGCCTACTGGATGCTGGGCCTGCCGGCCTCGTGGATCCTCGGGATCGAGATGGGGTTCGGGCCGGAGGGGATCTGGCTGGGCCTCTGCGTCGGCCTCGCCGCGGCGGCGATTACGCTGAGCCTGCGATTCCTGCGCCTGATCCTGCCCCCGCCGCGCGCGCCGATCCGGGGGTAGGGCGGCGGGCCGCGCCCCGCGCCGTCACATCGAGAAGCTGACGCCGCAGCCGCAACTCGACGCCGCGTTGGGATTGTCGATCGTGAAGCGCGAGCCCACCAATTCCTCGCTGAAGTCGATGACCGCGCCGCCGAGGAAGGGCAGGGAGACTTCGTCCACGACGACCTTCTCGCCTTCGCCTTCCAGCACGAGATCGCCTTCGGCGGGGTCGTCCAGCTCGATCTGATACTGGAAGCCCGAGCAGCCGCCGCCCTCGACGGCCACGCGCAGGGCCTTGCCCTGTTCGGCGGCGCCGATCTCGGAGAGGCGCTCGAAGGCGCGGGGGGTGACGCGGGGTGGCAGGGACAGGTCCATGGCAGCCTCCGGGGGTGGGAATTGCCTGTGCCTTGGATATATGGGCGAAGACCGCGCCTGCACAAGTGAGCCGCCGATCCCGTGACCGTGTCCTATGCCTGTGATCCCCGCGCCTCGCGCGGGCGGCTCTTCCCCGAGGAGGAGAGCACCTTCCGCTCGCCCTTCCAGCGGGACCGGGACCGGATCATCCATGCCAGCGCCTTCCGCAGGCTCAAGCACAAGACGCAGGTCTTCATCGAGCACGAGGGCGACTATTTCCGCACGCGCCTGACGCATTCGATCGAGGTCGCGCAGGTCGCGCGCACCATCGCCAAGCATCTCGACCTCAATGTCGAGCTGACCGAGGCCGTGGCGCTGGCCCATGACCTGGGTCACACGCCCTTCGGACATACCGGCGAGGAGGCGCTGAACCGCTTGATGGCCCCCTATGGCGGCTTCGACCACAACGCGCAGGCGCTGCGGATCGTCACTTCGCTGGAGCGGCATTACGCCGAGTGGGACGGGTTGAACCTCACTTGGGAAACCCTTGAAGGCATTGCGAAACACAATGGCCCCGTCCCGCCGCCCGTGCCCTGGGCGCTTGCGGCCTACGACGCCGTCCACGACCTCGAACTGCACAGCCACGCTTCGGCCGAGGCGCAGGTCGCGGCCTTGTCCGACGACATCGCCTACAACAATCACGACCTGCATGACGGGCTGCGGGCCGAGCTGTTCTCGACCGCGGAATTGGCCGAGTTGCCGGTCCTGCGCGACTGCTTCGCCGAGGTCGATGCCCGCTATCCGGACCTCGCGCTCTACCGGCGCCGCCACGAGGCGCTGCGGCGGTTCTTCGGGGTCCTCGTGGAAGACGTGATCCGCGTGGCCGAGGCCAATCTCCGCGATCTCGCGCCCGCCTCGGCGATGGATGTCCGCCACGCCGGGCGGATGATGGTGCAGTTCTCGCCCGGGCTCTGGTCCGACCTGAAGGTCATCCGTGCGTTTCTGTTCGAACGGATGTACCGCGCGCCCTCGGTCGTCGCGATGCGCGCGCAGGTGACCGAGGTGGTCGACGCCCTGTTTCCGCATTTCATGGCCCATCCCGAGGACCTGCCGAAACAATGGCGCAAGGATGTCGAGGACGCGCGCGACGAGACGGCGCTGGCGCGGATCGTGTCGGATTACATCGCCGGCATGACCGACCGCTTCGCGCTGCAATGCCACGCGCAGTTCGTCGAGGGCGGGTCCCTGCCGGCGGCGCGTTGAACCCGGGCGGACGCGGCGCTAGACGGGCCCGACCCCGATACGGAACCTCCGAGCCATGAACCTCTTCGCCGATATCCGCGCCCTCGTCATTTCCGCTTTGGACGCGCTGGCCGCCGAGGGCGCGCTGCCCGACGGCCTCGACACCGCGAATGTCGCGGTCGAGCCGCCGCGCGACCCGGCCCATGGCGATATGGCGACCAATGCCGCGATGGTGCTGGCCAAGCCCGCAAAGGCGAAGCCGCGCGACATCGCCGAGGCGCTGGCGCCGAAGCTGGAGGCCGATGCGCGCATCGCCGCGGCCGAGGTGGCAGGCCCGGGCTTTCTGAACATCCGCCTGGCGTCCCCCGTCTGGCAGGAGGTCGTCGCGCGCGTCCTGCGCGAGGGCACCGCGTTTGGCCGCTCGGAGATGGGGCAGGGGCAGCGGGTCAATGTCGAGTACGTCTCGGCGAACCCCACGGGGCCCTTGCATGTCGGCCATACCCGCGGCGCGGTCTTCGGTGACGCCCTGGCGAGCCTGCTGGAATATTCCGGCCACGAGGTGACCCGCGAATACTACATCAACGACGGCGGCGCGCAGGTCGATGTGCTCGCGCGGTCGGTCTACAACCGCTACCTTGAAGCCCATGACCTCGATGTCGACTGGCCCGAGGGGACCTATCCCGGCGATTACCTGATCGCGGTGGGCGAGGCGCTGAAGGACAAGGTCGGCGATGCCTATCTGGACCAGCCCGAGGATGTCTGGCTGGCCGACGTGCGCGACTTCGCCACCGACGCGATGATGGACCTGATCCGCGCGGACCTGGCGCTGCTGGGCGTCGAGATGGACGTGTTTTCGTCGGAGAAGGCGCTGTACGGGACCGGCAAGATCGAGGCCGCGATCGCGGCGTTGGACGAGAAGGGCCTGATCTATCGCGGCACGCTCGAGCCGCCGAAGGGCAAGCTCCCCGAGGATTGGGAGCCGCGCGAGCAGACGCTGTTCAGATCCACCGACTACGGCGACGACGTCGACCGGCCGATCAAGAAATCCGATGGCGGCTGGACCTATTTCGCGCCCGACATCGCCTATCACTACGACAAGACGCAGCGCGGCTTCGACCAGTTGATCGACGTCTTCGGCGCAGACCATGGCGGCTACGTCAAGCGGATGAAGGCGGCCGTTGCGGCGCTGACAGACGGGCGCGTGCCGCTCGACATCAAGCTCACGCAGCTGGTGAAGCTGATGCAGGACGGCGAGCAGCTGAAGATGTCGAAGCGCGCGGGCACGTTCGTGACGCTGGCGGACGTGGTCGATCTGGTCGGCCGCGACGTGACGCGTTTCGTGATGCTGACGCGCAAGAACGATGCGCCGCTCGATTTCGACGTCTCGAAGGCGCTGGAGCAGTCGAAGGACAACCCGGTCTATTACGTGCAATACGCCCATGCCCGCGTGCAGTCGGTCCTGCGAAAGGCGCGCGAGCAGGGCATCGACGTGTCCGAGGCCGCGCTGGCCGGGGCGGACCTGTCCGGCCTGACCCATCCGGCCGAGCAGGCGCTGGCCGCGAAGTTGGCCGAATGGCCGCGCCTCGTCGAGATCGCCGCCCGCACCCACGAGCCGCATCGCGTGGCGTTTTATCTCTACGAACTGGCCTCCGGTCTTCATGGACTGTGGAACCTCGGCAACACCGAATCGGCCCTGCGCTTCCTGCAGGACGATCCCGCGCACAGCGCCGCCAAGATCGCGCTGCCGTGCGCCGTTTCGCTTGTGATCGCGGCGGGTTTGGGTATCCTTGGCGTCGCGCCCGCCATGGAGATGCGTTGAAGACCCCATCAGGGGCACACGCCGCGGGCACGAGAGCAGAGGCGGACAGTCGCGACCAACGCGGCGTCCATTGGCAGTGAACAACGATCGCCGGGGCATCGCCGCCCCGCGCGGTGGAGGGCAGGCACATGGCGGATCTCGACTATTTCGGCGCGGATTACGGCGCGGAGGAGCCTTCGCGGTTCATGGACGCGGCGCGCAATTTCGGCCTTGCCAACTGGGCGGGGGCGCTGACCTCGCTCGGCCTCACCGCCGGGATGGCCGCCTGGGCGGTCGACCTGACCTTCCGCGATGTCTCGGCGGTGCCGGTGATTGCCGCGCTGGAGGGCCCGATGCGGGTCGCCCCCGAGGATCCGGGCGGCGTGGTCGCGCCCTATCAGGGGATGGCCCTGTCGGACATCACCTCGGGCGGGGCGGCCGCGCCCGCGCCTGACCAGATCGTGCTGGCCCCGCCGCCGCTGGACCTCGACGCCCCCGCGCTGGGCGAGCGCCTCGCCGCCGCGACCACGGCCGCGCCCGCGCCTGCGGCCCCGGCCCCCGTCTCCGCACCCGCGATCACGGGCAAGCCCGCGCCGGTCGCCATTTCGGATGCGCTGGCCGGCGGCGGCGATCAGCTCGTGCTGGCATCCGCCCTGGCCACCGAGCCGGTGGAGCAGGAACTCGTCGGCGCCTCGGCCCCGGCCGCGCAGATCGCCGCCCCCGCGCCGGTGGTGCAGACGCCGTCCGAGCCCGCCGTCGCCGCGCTGCCCACCGGGCCGGGCCTCGTCCGGTCCGCCCGGCCCGCGCAGCGCCCGGGCCGGCCCGCCGCGCGCGTCGCCGCCACCTCCCCCGATGTCGCCGCCGCGGTGAATGCCGCGCTGGCGGCCGTGCCGACCGACGCGCCCGCGGCGCAGGCCGGAACAGAGGTCGCCTCGGCCGCGGCCACGCTCGACATCGACCCCGCCAGCATCGCGCCGGGCACCCGCGTCGTGCAGCTTGGCGCCTTCGACAGCGAGGCGGTCGCGCGATCCGAATGGGACCGCCTGGAAGGCCGCTTCCGCGACTACATGGCCGGCAAGAGCCGGATGATCCAGAAGGCCACCTCCGGCGGGCGCGATTTCTGGCGCCTGCGCGTCGTGGGCTTCGCCGACGGCTCGGACGCGCGGCGCTTCTGCTCGGCCCTGCTGGCCCAGGACGCGGCCTGCATCCCCGTCACGGTCCGCTGATCCCATGGCCGGGGCCTTCATCATGGGATGCGAAGGCCCCGTGCTGACCGCCCGGGAGGCGGCGTTCTTCCGCGACGCCGATCCCTGGGGCTTCATCGTCTTCGCCCGCAACGTGGACACGCCCGACCGGATGCGCGCCCTGACCGCGGCGCTGCGCGACAGCGTCGGCCGCGACGCGCCGATCCTGATCGACCAGGAAGGCGGGCGGGTGCAGCGGCTGGGCCCGCCCTTCTGGACCCGCTGGCCGCGCCCGCTGACGCAGATGAGCCGGGCCGCCGATCCGGTGCGCGCCATGTTCCTGCGCGCCACGCTCATCGCGCGCGAGCTGCGCGAGGTGGGCATCGACGTCAACTGCACGCCCACCGCCGATATCGCGGGCGAACACACCCATCCCTTCCTGCTCAGCCGCCTTTACGGCGACACGGTCGAGACGGTCGCCGCCCGCGCCCGCGCCAATGCCGATGGCTGCCTGCAGGGCGGCGTGCTGCCCGTGCTCAAGCACATCCCCGGCCATGGGCGCGCCAATGCCGACAGCCACCTGTCGCTGCCGCGCGTCGCCGCGTCGCTCGACGACTTGCGCGAGACGGATTTCGAGGTCTTCCGGCGCCTGGCCGACCTGCCGCTGGGGATGACGGCCCATGTCGTCTACGAGGCGCTGGACGACCTGCCCGGCACCATCTCGCCCGCGGTGATCGCCGAGATCCGGGATGGCATCGGCTTCGGCGGGCTCCTGATGACCGACGATATCGGCATGGGCGCCTTGCCGGGCACGCTCGCCGGGCGCTGCCGGGACGCCTTGGGCGCGGGCTGCGACGTGATCCTGCACTGCAACGGCGACCGCGACGAGATGCGGATCGTGGCCGAGACCTGCCCCGCGCTCGCGGGCGAGGGCCTGGCGCGCGCCGACCGGGCGCTGGCCTGTCGCGCCGAACCGGTCGCGCTTGACATCGATGCGGCCCGCGCGGAACTTGACGCACTCGCCGCCTGAGGGGCCGCCTTGCCGTCAGACCCGACAGACACGCCCTTTCCCGAAGGCCCGCCCCGCGACGGCATGTCCGTCGAGGAGCGGCTGGCCGCGGAGGCGCTGATCGTCGACGTGGACGGGTTCGAGGGGCCGCTGGACCTGCTGCTGACGCTCGCCCGGACGCAGAAAGTCGACCTGCGGCGCGTCTCGGTGCTGGGGCTGGCGCGGCAATACCTGGCCTTCGTCGAGACGGCCCGCGCGCTGCGGATCGAGCTGGCGGCCGATTACCTCGTGATGGCGGCCTGGCTCGCCTTCCTGAAATCCCGCCTGCTCCTGCCGCCGGACCCCGAGGAGGAGGGACCCTCCGCCGAGGAGCTGGCCGCGCATCTGGCCTTCCAGCTCGAGCGGCTGGAGGCGATGCGGAAGGCCGCCGCCCGGCTGATGGCGCGCGACCAGCTCGGCCGCGACGTCTTCGCCCGCGGCGCGCCCCAGCAGGTCGAGCGCGCGCGCAAGGTCACCTACACCGCGACGCTGCTGGACCTGATGCAAGGCTACGCTCGGCTGCGCACCCGCGACGATTTCCGGCCATTCGTGATGGATCGCGACGGCGTCTGGACGATGGAGGAGGCGCTGGCCCGCATGCGCCCGCTGCTCGGCCACGCGATGGCCTGGACCGACCTGATGAGCTTCCTGCCCGATGGCTGGTCCGCCGATCCCGCGCGCCGCCGCTCGGCCACCGCCTCGACCTTCGCGGCGACGCTGGAGCTGGCCAAGGACGGCCGCGTCGAGATCGCGCAGGAGGCGATGTTCGGACCGATCCGCCTGCGGGGCCGCGCATGAACGAGCAATCCGAGACCCTGTTCGAGGCGCCGCCGCTGGGCGAGCAGGAGCGCATGGTCGAGGCGATTCTGTTTGCCTCCGCCGAGCCGGTGACCGTGGGCGAGCTGCATGCCCGCCTGCCGCATGGCTGCGACGCGCCCGCCGCGCTGGACCTGCTGCGCAAGCGCTATGACGGGCGCGGGGTGCGCGTGGTGAAGGTGGGCGACGCCTGGGCGATCCGAACCGCGCCGGACCTCGCGTTCCTGATGACGCGCGAGACGGTCAAGACCCGCAGGCTCAGTCGCGCCGCGGTCGAGACGCTGGCGATCGTGGCCTATCACCAGCCCGTCACCCGCGCCGAGATCGAGGAGATCCGCGGCGTCTCCGTCTCGAAGGGCACGGTCGAGCAGCTCATGGAGCTGGACTGGATCAAGCTGGGCAAGCGGCGCGACACGCCGGGGCGGCCCGTGACCTTCGTCGTGACGCGCGCCTTTCTCGACCATTTCGGACTGGAGAGCCCGCGCGACCTGCCGGGTCTGAAGGAGCTCCGCGCCGCGGGCCTTCTGGAAAGCGCGCCGCCGCCGGGCAGCGAGCCGGAGGACGAGGCCGAGGACCAGGAAGAATTGTTCACGCCCTCGCCGGCCGAGGAAGATTGAATTCACCCCGCCGCGCATCCATCTGACGGGGCGCGGAAAAGGAGGTCCGAAATGCTCAGAATGATCCTGCGCCTGTTAGTGATGCGCGGCGCCGCCAAGCTGGTCGGCGGCAAGGCCGTCCGCAACGCACGCCAAGTCGAGCGCGTGGCCCGGATGGCGCGCCGAATGCGCCGCTAGCCCGCCCGGCTCACGCGGCCCGCGGCCTTGTCGCGAGCGAACTCCGCGGCGCGGTCGAGCGAGGCGCAGGCCTCGGGCCACCACGGCGCCCAGAGCTGTCCCATATGCGGCAGGCCCGGCGTCTCTTGCAGGTGCACCTCAGCCCCCGCCTCGAGACCCATCCGGTAAAGCAGGACGCTGTCGAGACGCAGCACCTCGGGCAGCCCCACCTCGATCCAGGTCGGCGGCAGCAGCGAGAGATCGTCCCGCAGAAGCGAGACATGGCGGTGCTGGGCGGGCATGTCGCCGAAGCACATCGCCGCGAGCCGCCTGTCGCCCGCATCGTCGACCATCGGGTCGAGCCCCTCCATCAGTGACCGGTCGTCGTTCAGCCCGGTGCGGTCGGTGTTGGGCGAGAACAGAAGGAGCGCGGGTGCCGGACGGCCCCGCCGGGCCAGCTCCAAGGCCGTCACCAGCGCCAGATGCCCACCGGCCGAGTCGCCGGCCAGCACGGGCACCGGTCCGTCGCCCACGGCCGCGAGCGCATCCTCCAGCGGCGCGGGCCAGCGATGTTCCGGCGCCAGCCGGTAGCGCGGCAGATGGACGGTCAGACCATGCGCGGCGGCGAGGTGGATGGCCGGGCGGAGATGCGTTTCGGGCGCGCCGAAGACGTAGCCGCCGCCGTGAAACCAGATGATATCGGGCGCAATGTCGGAGGCCAGGCGCGGCATCGGCTGCACCGTCAGGCCCCCGGCCGCGCGCAGGAGGCCGACACCGGCGGGTAGGGGGTCGGGTCGGTCGCCCAGGATCAGCCGGGCGAACGCCTCGCGCATCCGCCCGGGCGTGTCCCCCAGCGGATGCGCGTTGATCCTGCGGATGATGTCCGCGCGTTCGACCCGGCCCTCGAACGGCATCGGCTCAGATATTGATCGCTTGAACGGCGCCCCCATCGACGCGCCAGTTCGAGCCGTTCACGAAGCTCGCCCGGTCCGAGCAGAGGCAGGCGATCACGAAGGCCACTTCCTCGGGGCGGCCGCGGCGCTTGAGCACCAGGTGCGGCCGCTCCTCCTCGAGGAAGCTCTCGACCGCCTCGTCGAAGCTCTCGCCCCTCTCCTCGGAGCGCTTCTCCATCATGCCGTCGGTCATGTCGGTCTTGATGAAGGCCGGCGCCACGCAATTGATGAGCGTGCCCTTCTGGGCATAGACTTGGCTCATGCCCTTGGCGAAGGACAGCAGCGCCGATTTCGAGGAGTTGTAGACGACCTCGTCCGGGTAGGGCTGCGCCACGTTCTCGGAGGTGATGAACACCACGCGGCCCCAGCCGCGATCGTTCATGCCGGGGATGAACGCCTTCGACATCCGCACCGCGGTCATGAAATCGGTGTTCCAGGCATGCATCCAGTCATCTTCGGAGATGTCGGCCAGCGGATCGCCCTTGGCGCCAGTCACGCCGGCCGCGTGGACCAGGATATCGGCCTGCCAGCCCGCATCGGACACGGCCTTCGCAACCTTGTCGGCGCCGTCCTGCGACGTTAGGTCCGCCACCACGGTGACGACGCCATCGCCGAGCTTGGCAGCGGCCTCGGACAGTTCGCCGTCGTCGATATCGGTCAACACGAGGTTGCAGCCGTCGCCCTGCAGGATCTTCGCCGTCTCCAGCGCCATGTCGCCCGCGGCGCCCGAGATGACGGCCGTGCGGCCCTTGATGTTCAGATCCATTGCCTTGCTCCTTGCCTGACCGCCCCGTTTCGCGTGCCGAATGTCGCGCGGTCGCGGCGTGGCTTACACGGCGCGGGGCGCGATCGTTGGTGGTCGGATATCAGGGCCGGTCGTGTCGTTCACTGCCCCAATTCGCGGGGCCGCGCGAAGGTTCCCTCGCTCAGCGCACGCGGCCGATATGCAGGCCCGCGCGGCGAAGCTCCTCGGTCGCCATCCGCCCGAGCCACAGGATGACCCCGCCGAAGAGGATCAGCCCCGCGCTGGCGATGGCCAGCGTCTCGGGCGCGGCGCGCGCGGCGGCGAGCCCGCCCAGCTCGCCGATCCAGACCATGCCCAGCGTGCCCGGCGCGAGGCCCAGAAGCGTTGCCCAGACATAGGGCCAGAAGCCGACGCTGGTCAGGCCCAGCAGCCAGTTCTGCAGGGTGAAGGGCAGGATCGGCGTCAGCCGCAGAAGCGTGACGAAGACGAAGGGCCGCTGCGCCAACGCGCGATCGGCGGCATTGACCCGCGGCCCGCCGAGGCGCCGGCGGACCGGCCCGTGCAGCCAGATCCGTCCGATCCAGTAGGGCGGCACCGCCCCGAGGATGCTGCCCAGCATCGACAGCGGAAAGCCCCACCAGCCGAACACGAGCCCGCCCACGACCGACATCGCCGCCGCCGGCAGCGGCAGGATCACCACCAGCACGTAGATCGCAACGAAGGCCAGCCAGGCCGGCGCACCCTGCGCTTCCACCCAGAGCCGCAGCTCGGGCACCGCGTCGCGCCAGGGCAGCAGCCACAGGCCGATGCCCAGCGCGACCAGCAGTATGGGCCAGAGCCAGACCTGCCAGGCCGGGATGGGTTTGGGTTGGGGATATGTCATCTGCGCGCCAAGTAGGGCGGGGCGGGGCGACGTCGCAAGCGCGAAGCGTCGCGCGGCGTCAATCCGCCCCCGCGCCGATCCAAGCGAGGAGGGCGTCCGCCCGCGGCGGCAGCCGCTCGGCCGCGCCCTCGGTGAAGGCTTCCAGCGCGTCGCGGTTCATCGGGTTCACGCCGACCAGCACGTCGGCCCCGGCCTCGAGCGCCGCGGCGATGACCGGGCGGAAGCCGCGGCCCGCCGCCTCCTGCTTTCCGAACTTGTTGACGATCAGAAGCTCCGCGCCCTCCGACAGCCGCGCCTCGGCGGCGGCGACGGCCGCTTCCAGCGCCGCGGCGTCCAGGCGGCAGCCGCGCGCGGCGGGGCCCAGCGACTGGCTGATCCGGATGACGGGGCCGTCGGGCAGGACGATGGCATCCATGTCGCAGCGCTCGGTCTCGGGGCGGTCGTGATTGACCTGCACGATCCCGGCCAGGCGCCGGCCGCGCGCGATCGCGGCCAGCGCCACCTCGTGCAGCAGCGGGTCCAGCTCGCGCGAGCCGTCGGTCATCGTATAGGCCAGTCGCATGGCTCTGGCTCCCACGGGGCCGGACCGCGCGCAAGGCCGGGCGCGGAGGCTTGACCGCGCGGCAACCCCGCGTCACGGCTGGGCCCATGTCCGATGTCTTTCCCCGGATCGAACCCCTGGGCGAGGCGGCCCTGCTGGTCCGCTTCACCGACCGGCTGGACGATGCCGCGAACCGGGCCTGCGTGGCCTTCCGCGCCGATCTCGAGGCCGACCGCCCCGAAGGCGTCGAGGAAACGGCCTCCTCGCTCGGTTCGGTCCTGGTGCGCGGCGTCTCGCCGGGGTTGGAGGGCGCGTTGCAGGACCGGCTGGCCGCGCGCGACTGGTCCGCCGTGCCGCCGCCGCCGCGCAGGCTCTGGGCGATTCCCTGCTCCTATGGCGGCGAGGACGGGCCGCAGCTGGCCGAGGCGGCGTCGATGGCCGGCATGGACCCGGCGGAGGCCATCGCCGCGCTGGCTTCGGCGCGCGTCCGCGTGCTCGCGCTGGGGTTCGCGCCGGGGATGCCCTATCTCGGCATCCTGCCCGAGGCCTGGGACCTGCCGCGCCAGACCGGTCTGACGCCCCGGGTGCCCGAGGGCGCGCTGGTCGTCGCGGTGCGCCAGCTGGTGCTTTTCGCGACCTCCGCTCCGACGGGGTGGCGGCAGGTCGGCCTGACGCGCTTCGGCTGCTTCCGGCCGGGCCGGTCCCGCCCCATCGCGCTGTCGCCGGGCGACGAGATCGCCTTTCCCGCCGTCTCCCCGGCCGAGCTGCGCGAGCGGGCCGAAGCCGATCCCGACGGCCATGGCGGCGCGACTTGGGAGCGGCTGGAATGATCGAACTGCTCGCCTGCGGCCCGCTCGTCACCGTGCAGGATGCGGGGCGGCCCGGATATCTCAGCCAGGGCCTCGCGCAGGGCGGCGCGGCCGACCGCATGGCGCTGGCCGAGGCCGAACGGCTCCTGGGCGAGGCGGGCGCGGGGATTGAGACGCCGGGCGCGCCGCTGCGGCTGAAGCTTGACGCGCCGATGCGCCTGGCCCTGACCGGGGCGCCGATGCGGGCCAGCGTCGCGGGGCGGGCGCTGGAATGGAACACGGCGCAGACCCTGCCAGACGGCGCGGTTCTCGACCTCAAGCCCGCGGGGCGAGGCGTCTATTCCTACCTCCATGTTCAGGGCGGCCTGCGGACCGAGGCGGTGCTGGGCAGCCGGGCCGCGCATCTGATCGCAGGGATCGGCCGCCCGCTCGAAGCCGGCGACAGGCTGCCCTGCGAGGCCTCCGAAGGCCCCGCGCTGCGTATCGTGCCGCAGGACCGCTTCGGCGGCGGCGAGATCCGCCTGCTGCCCACGCCGCAGACGCGCCTCTTCCCGGAGGCCGAGCGCGCGCGCTTCGCCGCGACGGCTTTCACGCGCGACCCCCGCGGCAACCGGCAGGGCGTGCGGCTCGACATGGACGGGGGCGGCTTCGCCACGGAGGGGCAGCTCAGCCTCCTGTCGGATTTCATCCTGCCCGGCGACATCCAGATGACCGGGGACGGCGTGCCCTACATCCTGGGGCCCGAATGCCAGACCACGGGCGGCTATCCCCGGATCGGCACGGTGATCGGCGCCGACCTGCCGCGGGCGCTGCAGGCCCCGCCGGGCGCGACGCTGCGCTTCCGCTTCGTGACCGCCGAGGAGGCACGCGCCGCCGCGACGCCGCCGGCCAAGCCCCAGCCGCTCGTCCGCGACCCGCGCGAGGTCGATCTCTACGGCGCGCAGCTCATCGGCGGGGTCGTTTCGGCGCGCGCGCCTTGACCTGCCGTCACATGGCCGAGGATATCTCGGTCATCGGGGCGTCGGCTCCCGGCTGCGCGGGGGAGGATTTGTCATGAGGGTCGATCTGAACGCCGATATGGGCGAGGGCTTCGGCGACTGGACGATGGGCGACGACGCGGCGCTGCTGGAGGTCGTGACCTCCGCCAATGTCGCCTGCGGCGCGCATGCGGGCGACTGGGACGTGATGGCGCGCACCATGCGGCTGGCGGCCGCGTGCGGCGTCGGCATCGGTGCCCATCCGGGCTTCGCGGATCTGCAGGGCTTCGGCCGCCGCCGGATCCCGATGGCCCCGGACACCGTGGCAAACCTTGTGGCGTGGCAGTTCGGCGCCGCGCGGGCCATCGCCGCCACGGTCGGCGCGGGTGTTCGCCATTTCAAACTGCACGGCGCGCTGGCCAACATGGCCTCGGAGGATGCGGAGTTGGCGCGCGCGGCCTACGGCGCGGCGCTGAAGGTCGATCCGGACGTCATCCTGCTCTGCCTCGCCGGCACGGCGCAGGAGGTCGCGGCCCGCGATCTGGGCGCGGCCTGGGCGGGCGAGATCTTCGCCGATCGGGGCTACAACGACGACGCGACGCTGGTCACGCGCGGCCAGCCCGGCGCGATGATCCACGACCCCGAGGCGGCCGCGACCCGCATGGTGCGCTTCGTGCAGGCGGGCGCTATCATCGCCAATTCGGGCCGCGAGATCCGGGCGGCCTGCGACTCGATCTGCCTGCATGGCGACGGGCCCGAGGCCGTGGCCATCGCCCGCGCGGTGCGCGCCGCGCTCGAGGCCGAGGGCGTGACGCTCGCGCCGATGGCGGGGCGGCGCGGCTGAGGGCGGCCGGGGGCTGATGCCCCCTTGGACCCCCGGGGGCTCCGCCCCGCGCCCTTCGGTCGCCACCCGGAGTGTTTCCGGACCCGTGATGAAGACCGGTCAGCGCAGGCGGGGCGGCGCGTCGGGGTCGCGCAGCTGCACGGCGCTTTCCGGCGCGGGCAGGTCGATGCGCAGCCCGTGCCGCGCCAGCGTCGCCGCGAGCGGCTGGCTCGCGCGCAGGAAGGTCACGTCGAGGCTCCCGGCCTCGAGCCCCGAGAAGATCAGCGCCTCGGAGACCGCGCGCGCCAGGTCGGCCTCGGCGCCCGGGACGGCATCGACGATGCCCAGCACATGGCTGCGGACGCCGTCCTCGTAGGTCACGCCCGCGAGATAGGCTGTCCGCGCCAGCCCCGCCGTCAGCCGCAGCTTGCCGTCGAGCGCGGTCAGCAGGTCGTCGGGCAGGGCGCCCGGCGGGGCGATCTCGCGGATGCGGCGCTCCTCCTCGGCGGGGGCGGTCGACAGCGTCTCGACCAGCCAGGCGACCGCCTCGGGCGGCAGAAGCTGGGCCGAGGGCGCGTCTTCGAGATTGAGGCCCAGCCCGAGGGTCTCGCCGGCCAGCAGGCCGGCCAGCCGCCGCCCCGAGAGCGTCGCCGTCGGGGCGGCCCCGGCGAAGGCCTCCAGCCGCTCAGGCAGGTCGAAGGCCAGCGCGTAGCGTGCGCCGTCGACGTCGAAGAGCCGGGGCGTCACCGTCTCGCCCGCGGCGTCGTCCAGCAGCAGATGCAGCTCGGCCTCGGCCAGCCGCTCGAAGAAGCGCAGCCGGTCGGTATCGGCGCCGGTCGCCTCGGCATGGGCATGGGCCTCGTCCAGCGGGGTCATGGGGTCGATCCTTTCAGGGCGTCCCGGATCGCTTCGCGGAGCGCGGGCAGCGTCTCCGCCTCGAACCAGGGATGTTTCTTCAGCCAGGCGGTGTTGCGCCAGGAGGGATGGGGCAGGCACCAGATGCGGGGGGCGAGCGCGCGCCAGTCGCGCACCCGGTCGGTGACGCGGCCCTTCCCGAGATGCCAGTCTTGCGCATAGCCGCCGATCAGCAGCGTAACCGGCGGCTCGCCCGCGTGATCGAGCGCGGCGCGGCGCCAGGTCCGGGCGCAGATCCGCGGCGGCGGGATGTCGCCGCCGGCGGCATCGTAGCCCGGAAAGCAGAACCCCATGGGCACGATGGCCACGTTGCGGCGGTCCCAGAACGTCGCCGCGTCCACGCCCATCCAGTCGCGCAGCCGCACGCCGGAGGGATCGTCGAAGGGCTTGCCCGAGAGATGCGCGCGCATGCCGGGCGCCTGGCTCGCCACGAGGATTCGGGCGCCGCGGTCGAACCAGACGACCGGCTGGGGGTCATGCGCGGTCTTCGTCGCCGCGAAGCGGTCGGCGCAGATGCGGCAGGCGCTGATCTGCGCGGGGACGGGGGGCGCGGCCGGAGCTGTCATGGGCGGTCAGGTAAGGCGCTTGGCGGGGGAAGCCAAGGCGACCCGGTTGCATCCCGCGCGTGCCGCTGGCAGGCGTGCCGGACGCCGCGGCAGGGCCGTTCACGACCGCGTGAGATTTCGCCCGGCTTTCCCGTTGACACAGCCGCCGTCCTTGCCTAGCTAGCCGTCCGTTGGCACTCTCCCCGGGTGAGTGACAACAGGAGGAAACACACGAGCTGAAAGGCTACGCATATGGCTTTCAAACCGCTGCATGACCGCGTTCTGGTCCGCCGCGTCGAATCCGACGAGAAGACCAAGGGCGGTCTGATCATCCCCGACACCGCCAAGGAAAAGCCCGCCGAGGGCGAGATCGTCTCCGTGGGCGAGGGCGCCCGCAAGGACTCCGGCGAGCTGATCGCTCCCGCCGTCAAGGCCGGCGACAAGGTTCTGTTCGGCAAGTGGTCCGGCACCGAAGTCACGCTGGACGGCGAAGAGCTGCTCATCATGAAGGAGAGCGACATCCTCGGGATCATCGGCTGAACGTCGAACCTGAAGATCGTCCCCCATCACACGCAAATCTAGGAGAAAATCATGGCCGCCAAGGACGTGAAATTCGACACCGAAGCCCGCAACAAGATCTTGAAGGGCGTCAACACCCTGGCCAACGCCGTCAAGGTCACGCTGGGCCCCAAGGGCCGCAACGTGGTCCTCGACAAGTCGTTCGGCTCGCCGCGTATCACCAAGGACGGCGTCTCCGTCGCCAAGGAGATCGAGCTCGAGGACAAGTTCGAGAACATGGGCGCGCAGATGGTGAAGGAAGTCGCTTCCCGCACCAATGACGAGGCCGGCGACGGCACCACCACCGCCACGGTGCTGGCCCAGTCGATCGTCAAAGAGGGCATGAAGGCGGTCGCCGCCGGCATGAACCCGATGGACCTCAAGCGGGGCATCGACATGGCCACCGCCAAGGTCGTCGAGCAGATCCGCGCCATGGCCCGCGACGTGACCGATAGCGACGAGGTCGCGCAGGTCGGTACCATCTCGGCCAACGGCGAGTCCGAGATCGGCCGCCAGATCGCCGACGCGATGCAGAAGGTCGGCAACGAGGGCGTCATCACCGTCGAGGAGAACAAGGGCCTCGAGACCGAGACCGACGTCGTCGAGGGCATGCAGTTCGATCGCGGCTACCTGTCGCCCTACTTCGTGACCAACCCCGACAAGATGACCACCGAGCTGGAAGACGCGATCATCCTGCTGCACGAGAAGAAGCTCTCGTCGCTGCAGCCGATGGTTCCGCTGCTCGAGCAGGTGATCCAGTCGCAGAAGCCGCTGCTGATCATCGCCGAGGACGTGGAAGGCGAGGCCCTGGCCACGCTGGTCGTCAACAAGCTGCGCGGTGGCCTCAAGATCGCCGCCGTCAAGGCGCCGGGCTTCGGTGACCGCCGCAAGGCCATGCTGCAGGACATCGCGATCCTGACCGGTGGCCAGGTGATCTCGGAAGATCTCGGCATGAAGCTCGAGAACGTGACCATGGACATGCTGGGCTCGGCCAAGCGCGTCTCGATCACGAAGGACGAGACCACCATCGTGGACGGTGCCGGCGAGAAGGCCGAGATCGAGGCCCGTGTCAGCCAGATCCGTCAGCAGATCGAGGAGACCACCTCGGATTACGACCGCGAGAAGCTGCAGGAGCGGGTTGCCAAGCTGGCCGGCGGTGTCGCCGTCATCCGCGTCGGCGGCATGACCGAGACCGAGGTGAAGGAGCGCAAGGACCGCGTCGATGACGCGCTGAACGCCACCCGCGCCGCGGTTCAGGAAGGTGTCGTCGTCGGCGGCGGTGTTGCCCTGGTGCAGGCCGGCAAGACGCTGGAAGGCCTGACCGGCGTGAACTCGGATCAGAACGCCGGTATCGCCATCGTGCGCCGCGCGCTCGAGGCGCCGCTGCGCCAGATCGCCGAGAACGCGGGTGTCGACGGGGCTGTCGTGGCCGGCAAGGTCCGCGAGAGCAACGACAACACCTTCGGCTTCAACGCCCAGACCGAGGAATACGGCGACCTGTTCAAGTTCGGCGTGATCGACCCCGCGAAGGTCGTCCGCACCGCGCTGGAAGATGCGTCGTCGATCGCCGGTCTGCTGATCACCACCGAGGCGATGGTCGCCGACAAGCCCGAGAAGCCGGGCGCCAACGCCGGTGGCGGCATGCCCGACATGGGCGGCATGGGCGGCATGATGTAATCCGCCCATCGACCGAGATCGCCGGGTTCGCCCGGCGCGAAGGGGTCCCTCGCGGGGCCCCTTCTTCGTTTGTGGGGTATCAGCGCGCGGGCGGCTTCAGGGCGCGCCGTTCGAGCGCGGTCGCGGCGTCGAGGGCGGGCGACCCCGGCGGCATCCTGCGCCGCGGCGCGCGCGGGCGCGGCGCGCGGCCCCACAGCCGCGCGGCCAGACGCGAGAGGAGGCCGGGGGCCGGACGAATGGATCGGGCAATCGTGGACATGGCGTGGCCTTTCCGGACTGGGGGATCGATGCCCCCAGCCTGGCGCGGCCCGGTGGCCGCCGGCCAGTTCAGGACCGGAAGCGCGCTCGCTACAGCATCTGAACTGGCCGGTCCCGCAAACCGCCTGCTAGGCTGGCGGTCGAAGGGACGATGCCCATGCCGAATTCCCCCTACGGCCTGATCTGTCCGATCGTGAAGGCGTGCGAGATGCTCGAGCCGCGCTGGACCATCCCGATCCTGGTGGAGTTGTGGTCCGGCTCGACCCGCTTCAACGACATCCGCCGCGGGGTCGGAAACGTCTCGCCCGCGCTTCTGTCGAAGCGGCTGAAGGAGCTGGAGGCCCACGGCCTCGTCGAGCGGGTCGCGGATCCCGGCGCCGGCACGGTGGACTATCTCCGCACGGCCAAGGCGGTCGGGCTGGAGCCGGCGCTCGACTCGCTGGCGGTCTGGGCGCAACACCATATCGAGGCCGAGACGGCGCTGGCCGACATGGATCTTCCCGCGCTGATGTGGACGCTGCGGCGTTACGTGCTGACCGAACACCTGCCGCGTCGCCGCACGGTTATCCGGTTCCGCTTCGACGATCCCGGGCTGGAATACGACACCTACTGGGTGCTCGCCAATCCGGGCCAGACCGTCGAAATCTGCACGGCCGTCCCCGGCTACGATATCGACCTTTATGTCGAGACGGATATCCGCACCCTCTCGGCGCTGATGACGGGGCGCGCCACCGTCGCGGACCGCATCGCCGCCGGCACGCTGTTTCTCAGCGGCGATCCGCGGCTGGCGCGCGGCATGGACCGCTGGCTGAAGACCGTCTGCTATGCCCAGGGCGGAGGCAGCTTGCCGCTCCGCAACGCTTCCTCGGAAACATCACCGGCCTGATCCCTCGCCAGCCTTGTCCGACCTGAACGGCTCGGATAGGTGGACCGACAATCGAGCGAGGGACAACGCATGTACCGGGTCTGGAATTTCCTGACGAATTATTCGCTGCTGCTTATTCTCGGCGCGCTGATCGCGCTGATCTGGGCGAATACGGACAATCACTCGTACCACCTGCTCGTGGAATATCCGCTTTGGTTCAACGACCTGATCGGGGTCGATCTGCACCATTGGGAAGTGATGATGGGCGAGGATGCCGAAGCGTTCGGCCATGCCGAGACCGCCAAGGTCATGACGGCGCATTACCTCGTCAACGATATCCTCATGGCCTTCTTCTTCGCCATCGCGGGCAAGGAAGTCTGGGAGGCGGTGATACTCGAAAACGGCAGCCTGCGCGGCAAGAAGGCGGCGACGCCGCTCTTCGCCACGGCGGGCGGCATGTTCGGACCCGTCGCGGTCTATCTGGGGCTCGCCTGGCTGCTCGGGCCCGCGAAATTCGCCACCGTGGCCAATGGCTGGGCCATCCCGACCGCCACCGACATCGCCTTCAGCTACCTGATCGGCCGTATCGTCTTCGGAGCGGGGCACCCGGCGGTGCGCTTCCTGCTGCTGCTGGCCATCGCCGATGACGCGGTCGGCCTGATCATCCTCGCCATCTTCTATCCCTCGGGCGAGCTGGCGCCGGTCTGGCTGCTTCTGTCGGTCGCGGCTTCCGTGGGAGTGTTCGTCCTCTTCAACTGGCTGCCGCGCAAGATGGACCGGGGCAACCAGCTGCGCCCGACCTCGACCTGGGTGCGCCAGAAGCTGTCCTTCTGGCCCTATGCCGTCGCGGGCGCGCTGTCGTGGTTCGGCTTCGCGCAATCGGGCCTGCACCCGGCGCTGGGCCTTCTGCCGATCGTGCCGACGCTGCCCCATGCCGACCGCGCCTTCGGTATCTTCGCCGAGGCCGAGCAATACCTCACCGACCTGCTCAACCATACCGAGCACCTGCTCAAGCACCCGGTCGAGGTGATCCTGTTTTTCTTCGGCCTGATGAATGCCGGCGTCGCCTTCTCCGCCATCTCCGAACCGACATGGCTGGTGTTGGCCGGTCTGCTGATCGGCAAGCCGCTGGGCGTGCTGGTCTTCGGCTATATCGGGGCGCACACGCTCAAGCTGGGCCTGCCCAAGGGCATGCGGACGGTGGATCTGTTCGTGATCGGCTGCGTCGCCGCGATCGGCTTCACGGTCTCGCTCTTCGTGGCCTCGGTCGCCTTCGATCCGGGCCCGGTGCAGGATGCCGCCAAGATGGGCGCGCTCCTCAGCTTCGCCGCCGCCGCGATCAGCATCGCAGCGGGTCGCCTGACCGGCGTACGAAAGCAGCCCGGCTGAGCGCGCGATGCGGCCGGCGCCCTCCTTTCGAGCGGGCGATTTGCCGCAATTCCGCCCGAATGCCTGCGCCGCGGGGGCACTTTCGCGCCCGTGGCTTCACATTGTAGACCGAATGCGCGGCTATCACGGGTCCGGGCCCTTCCGTTCCGGAGCGGCCGCGAAGTGAACGAGTCGGGAACCGGATGATCGAGTTCGACAATGTGTCCAAGTCCTTCTGGACCGGCCAGCAGCGCAAGGTGATCCTGGATCGCGCGTCGTTCCGGGTCGAGATGGGCCGCTCGCTCGGCATCCTCGCGCCCAACGGCACGGGCAAGACCACGATCATGAACATGATGGCCGGGCTCGAGAAGCCGGACGAGGGCGAGGTGCGCCGCGGCGCGCGGGTGTCCTTTCCGCTGGGTTTCATGGGCGGCGTCGTCATGAAGAACACCGCGACCGAGAACTCGCGCTACATCGCTCGGCTCTACGGGCTGGACCCCGATTATGTCGAAGCCTTCTGCCGCTACATCTGCGGGCTGGAGGAATATTTCGACATGCCCATCGCCACCTACAGCCAGGGCATGCGCGCCCGGTTCAGCTTCGCGCTGCTGCTGGCGCTGGAATTCGACATCTACCTCATCGACGAGGGCATGCCATCGACGACGGATGCGGAGTTCAACCGCAAGGCCGGATCGATCCTGCGCGACCGCCTGAAGGAGGCGACCGTCGTCATCGTCAGCCATCAGCCCAAGACGCTGGAGGCCTTCGCCCGCCAGGCGGCCGTGCTGCGCGACGGCCGGCTGCACATGTTCGACAGCCTCGACGAGGCCCGGAGGCTCTATGAATACGACGCCTAAGGCCCGCAAATTCCGGATCGAGCCGGATGCCGGCTTCAACCGCCCCGGCGTGACGGTGCCCGAAGGCGGGCTGCCCACCCGCCAGTCGGGCGAGATCGCGGCGCCGGCCAACGACGCCACCCCGGCGGCCCCCGGCCCGCAGCCCACCGGGCGCCAGCTGCGCATGGCGCGGCGCATCGCCCAGAAGCACGGCATCAAGGTCGCCTCCGACAAGGAAGCCGTCGCGGCGCTGCGCGCGCGCGGCATCGACCCGTTCGAGCGGGCCAACATGCTGCAGCTCGTCCCCGGCGAAGCCGCGAAGGATGCGCAGGTTCCGGCGACCCAGCGCGCCGCGCCGCTGCCGGTCAATCCGTTGGCAGGGCCGCTTTCCGGCGAGGAGCGGGCGGGCGAGATCATCAAGATCCAGCGCGACATCGCGCGCCGCCGCCGCCGGCGCTTGGCGCTGCTGGGAACGCGGCTGGGCTTCTTCGTGGCGCTCCCGACCTTCCTCGCGGGCTTCTACTATTACCAGATCGCTACGCCCATGTACGCGACGAAGTCCGAATTCGTCATCCAGCAGGCCGACGCCGCCTCGGCGGGGGCGTCCGGTCTGGGCGGGCTCTTCTCGGGGACGGGGCTGGCGACGCAGCAGGACAGCATCGCGGTGCAATCCTACCTGCTGTCGCGCGACGCGATGCAGCGGCTGGACGACGATCTGGGCTACAAGGATCACTTCGCCCAGCCCGAGATCGATGCGTTGCAGCGGCTCGACCCCGACACCACGCGCGAGGAGGCCTACAAGCTCTACCAGCGCATGGTCGAGATCGGCTACGACCCGACCGAGGGCGTACTGAAGATGGAAGTCGTCGCCGCCGATCCCGAGATTTCGGCCCAGTTCAGCCGCGCGCTGATCGGCTATGCCGAGGAGCAGGTCGACAATCTGACCGCGCGGCTGCGCTCCGACCAGATGGCCGGCGCAATGGAAAGCTTCGAGTCCGCCGAGGCGCGGATGCTGGAGGCGCAGACCCGCGTCGTCGATCTGCAGGAACAGCTCGGCGTCGTCTCGGCCGAGGCCGAGGTCTCGAACAGCTACAGCCAGATCGGCGCGGTCGAGACCGAGCTCCGGGCCGAGCGTCTGCGCCTCGACCAGCTTCGAGCCAACGCGCGGCCCAACGAGACCCGCGTCCGCGTCGCCGAGATGAATATCGACCGGCTGCAATCCGAACTCGACGACCTGCGCTCGAACTTGACCGAAAGCGCCACGAACCAGTCCAGCCTGGCGCGGGTCACGGCCGAGCTGGCCGTCGCGCAGCAGGACCTGACGACGCGGCAGCTCTTGTTGCAGCAGGCCGCCCAGCAGCTCGAGATCAGCCGGATCGAGGCCAACCGGCAGGTCCGCTATCTCTCGACCCCGGTGCCGCCGATCCCGCCGGATCAGCCGACCTACCCGCGGTCCTTCGAGAACACGGTGCTGGCCTTCCTGATCTTCTCGGGCCTTTACCTGATGGTGTCGCTGACGGCCGCGATCCTGCGCGAGCAGGTCAGCAGCTAGACAGCCGGTCGGACCGTTGCCACGGGGTCGCGTGGGCCCATCCAAGGCGGCCCAATACGCCCCGTTAACGGTTCGTTAACTATTATGAATGCTTCTTGGGGCATGGTTTCAATTGCGCCCCTCACGCCGCTTAGCAGGTCGGACAGCTCGTTGGCGGGCCTGCCGCACCTGTCGGGCGAGCAGCTTCGCGCCGCGCGCTGCCTAGCCGGTCTCACGGTGCGCGAGCTGGCCCATCTGAGCGGTCTGGCCCCCGTGATCATCAAGGGCTTCGAAGCCACCTCCGGCCGTTTGCACGACCGCAGCGGCGCGCTGGCCGCGCTGCGCGACGCGCTCGAAGGCGAGGGCATCCTCTTCATCCACGAATCCGACCGCACCGGCGTCGCGATGCGCCGCGCCTGACGCGCGCGACCGCCCCCCTTCGTCTTTGCATCCGCCCCCGGCCCCGCTAGCTGTAGGGGACGTCCAGGGAGGATCCGATGAAGCCGCACGCCACCGTCACGCCCAACACTTGGGAATTCCTTCGCGACCCGATGATCGCGCCCACGGGCTTTCGCGAATACGATGCCCGCTGGAAATACCCCGAGGAGATCAACCTGCCGGGCGTCACCGCGCTGGGCCTGGGCCTGGGGACCCAGATGCAGATGCGTGGGATCGAGCCGCGGATCGCGGTCGGCAACGATTACCGGGACTATTCGCTGGCCATCAAGCACGCCCTGATCCTGGGCCTGACGCAGGCCGGCATCCACGTGCAGGATATCGGCCCCGCGGTCAGCCCGATGGCCTATTTCGCGCAGTTCCACCTCGATGCGCCGGCCGTCGCGATGGTCACCGCCAGCCACAATCCGAACGGCTGGACCGGCGTGAAGATGGGCTTCGAGCGCCCGCTGACCCATGGCCCCGACGAGATGTCGGAGCTGCGTGACATCGTCCTCGAAGGCCGCGGCGCGGCGCGCGACGGGGGCAAGTGGGAATTCGTCGACGGCGTCAAGGAGGCATATCTCGACGACCTGGTCGGCGACTTCCGGATGAGCCGCAAGCTCAAGGTTGTCTGCGCCACGGGCAACGGCTCGGCCTCGGCCTTCGCGCCCGAGGTGCTGGAGCGGATCGGCGTCGAGGTCGTGCCCAGCCACAACCGGCTGGACTACACCTTCCCGAACTACAATCCGAACCCCGAAGACATGAAGATGCTGCACGACATGGCCGACAGCGTGCGCGCCTCCGGCGCCGATCTGGCGCTGGGCTTCGACGGCGACGGCGATCGCTGCGGCGTGGTCGATGACGAGGGCGAGGAGATCTTCGCCGATATCGTCGGCGTCATCATGGCCCGCGACCTGTCCAAGATCCACAAGGGCGCGACCTTCGTGGCGGACGTGAAGTCGACCGGCCTCTTCGCCTCGGACCCGGTGCTGCAGGCCAATGGCGCCAAGGCCGATTACTGGAAGACGGGCCACAGCCACATGAAGCGCCGCGTCCACGAGATCGGCGCGCTGGCGGGGTTCGAGAAGTCGGGCCACTACTTCCTGGCCGAGCCGATCGGCCGCGGCTACGACGACGGCCAGCGCGTGGCGGTCGAGATCTGCAAGCTGCTGGACCGCAACCCCGACAAGAAGATGAGCGATCTGCGCAAGGACCTGCCAAAGGTCTACAACACGCCGACCCTGTCGCCGCACTGCCCCGATACCGAGAAATACGACACGCTGGAGCGCATCGTGGAGCGTCTCGTGCCGATGAAGGGGCAGGGGACGCTGGGCGGCCAGAAGATCGTCGACGTCGTCACCGTCAACGGCGCCCGGGTGATGCTGGAAAACGGCGGCTGGGGTCTCGTGCGCGCCTCGTCGAACACGCCGAACCTCGTGGTGGTCTGCGAAAGCCCGACGTCGAAGGACGAACTCCGCGCGATCTTCGAGGATCTCGACGCCGTCATCCGGAAGGAGCCCAACGTCGGCGACTACGACCAGACCTTCTGAGGTGATCCGCGCCGTCTTCATCCTGCTGGCGCTCGCGCTGGCCGGCCCGGCGGCCGCGCAGGATGCGCCGGCGCAGCCCTCGGGCACGATCTCGACCGAGCAGGACGGGCGCGGCGACGTCGCCATCGAGGCGCGGATCGAGGGGATCATCGCCGAGCTCGACGGCTACTCAGGGGTGGGCGTCGAAGTGCGCGAGGGGATCGTGACCTTCACCGGCGAGGTCGTGGATGGCGCCGACATCCCGCGGCTCGACGAACTGGCCGCCCGCGTCGACGGCGTGGTCGCCATCGAGAACGAGGTCGTCCAGTCCACCGATGTGGGCCAGCGCCTCGATCCCGTCGTGGACCGCTTCCAGTCGCGCGCCGCGCAGGCGGTCAACTACCTGCCGCTCGTCGCCGTCGCGCTGGTCGCGGGGCTCGCGGTCATCGTGCTGGGATTCGCGCTCGCCCGCTGGGACGCGCCCTGGCGGCGCCTCGCGCCCAATGCCTTCATCGCCGAGATCTACCGCACCATCCTGCGCCTCGTCTTCGTGCTGGCAGGCATCGTCGTGGCGCTCGACATCATCGGGGCGACCGCCGTCCTGACCGGCCTTCTTGGCGCGGCCGGGATCGTCGGCCTGGCCGTGGGCTTCGCGGTGCGCGACACGGTCGAGAACTTCATCGCCTCGGTCATGCTGTCGCTCCGCCAGCCGTTCCGGCCCAATGATTTCGTGGATATCGAGGGCAATCTCGGCTCGGTGATCCGGCTGACCAGCCGCGCCACGATCCTGCTGGACCCGGACGGCAACCATGTCCGCCTGTCCAATGCTTTCGTCTTCAAGGCCAAGATCATCAACTACACCCGCAACGCCGAGCGCCGCTTCGGCTTCTCGCTCGGGATCGATCCGAATGACGACCTCGCCGCGGCCAAGCGCATCGGGCTGCAGACGCTGGCGGAGCTCGATTTCGTCCTGGCCGATCCGCCCCCGCAGGTCTGGGTCAAGGAGGCCGGGGACAGCACGATCACCATGGAGTTCTACGGCTGGGTCGACCAGACGCGTACCGATTTCATGGTTGCCCGCGGCGAGGCGCTGCGCCTGGTCATGGCGGCGCTGACCCGCGCCGATATCGGCCTGCCCGAGCCGACTTACCGGCTGAACCTCGTGGGCGGCGGGCTGCCGGTGATCGACCTGCCCGACGGCAAGACCCGCGCCACCGGGATCGAGGTCGCCGAGGCGGCGCCGCCCGAGCCCGACACCTCGCATCCCGCCCCCGCCGAAGTCGCGCCGGCCCGCATCATCGAGCGGATGGTCGACAGCGAACGCCGCGCGAAGGGCGACGACGACCTGCTCTCGGACGCCGCGCCGGAGGAATAGGGCGCGCACGCCTCGCGCCGGCCGGCCCGGTCCTTAGCCCGTCAGCCGCGGATCGAACGGGTAGCGCGTCAGGTTCTCGACCCCGTCCTCGGTGATCAGCACCTGATCCTCCAGCTTGATCGAGAAATCGCCGCCCTCGGGCGAGACGAGAGCCTCCACGCAGAGCGTCATGCCGGGCTCCAGCACGTAGGCGTCGAAGGCACCAGGTACGTGGTGGTCGGGATAGACGATCAAGGGCCACTCGTCGCACAGACCCACGCCGTGGATCAGGCAGCCGTATTTCTGGCGCTGGAATTCGGGCCTCAGGACGTGGGCGCCGAAGGTCAGGTCGCGCAGCGACACGCCGGGGCGCAGCATCGCCGCGTTCTCGCGGATATGGTCCAGCGCGTGGCGCATGGCGTCGATCATGTCGGGCCGGGCGGGGCCGTCGCCCAGCCACCAGGTCCGGCTAAGATCGGCGCAGATGCCGTAGGGCCCGATCAGGTCGGTGTCGAAGGCGAGGATCTCGCCCTCCGACACCTCGCGCGGCCCGCATTCCTGGAACCACGGGTTGGTCCGGGGCCCCGAGGTCAGCAGGCGCGTCTCGATCCATTCGCCGCCGCGGCGGATATTTGCGGCGTGCAGCACGGCCCAGATATCGGCCTCGGTCACGCTCCCGCGCGGCACCGCGTCGCGCGCGAAATCCTCCATCTCGGCCATGGCGGCCTCGCAGGCATGGATCGCGCAGCGCATCGCGGCGATCTCGTCGGGGCCCTTCACGGCGCGCGCCTTCTCGGTCGCTTCCTCGCCGGGCATCACCTCCAGGCCCGCGGCCTCCAGCGCGCGCAAGGCGTGGATCATCGGCTTGTCGCAGCCGATCCGCCGGCTGCCGCCATGCGCGGCCAGCAGCGCCGCGACCTCGCCCGCGAAGGCCCGCGCCGCGTCCGCCAACCCGTCGCCGCGGTCGAAATAGAACAGGTCCGCGCCGGTCCGGACCTCGGCCACAAGGGGCAGATGCTCGGTCAGGAACATGGCCGGGCGATAGTCCCAGATGACCATGTACCCGTCGGCGCAAACCAGTACCGCGCGGAACGGGTTATGCGCGTTCCAGAGCTGCATGTTGGTCGAGTCGGTCGCGTAGCGGATATTGAGCGGATCGAAGAGCAGCAGCCCCCCATAGTCGCGCGCCGCGATGGCGTCCCGCAGCCGGTCCAGCCGGTAGGCCCGCATCCGCGCCAAGTCGGGCAGGGCCAGCCCCGCCGCGCGCCATTCCGCGAAGGCGAGCGGCGTCGGCCCGATCTCGACGCGGTCGGCCAGGTTGGTCGTGCCGTCGCCCAGCAACGCGCCTTGCGTCGGGTCGATCTTGCGCGGATGGGCGCCATGGTCCTTCATGCCCGAAGCCTCGCGCATCATCCCACGGATGGTCGCGCTCGAAACCGACGCGGGACCCGTCGCATTGCAGATCACGCAGGACCATCTGCCCCACACGCCCTGGGCCGATCCGGCGCTCGCGCGGATGCCGGGCATGCGCCCGGTGGAGGGGTCGTGGATCGTGGTCGACGAGGCCTATGCCGCGCAGATGGCCGAGCGGGCGCGGCTGATGCGCGACCGGCGCGGCGCGGTCGAGGCGATCCTGCCGGCAGCCGAGGCGGCGCTCGACGAATTGAAGGCCCTGGCACTCGACGCCTTGCCCGACGGCTTCGGTCGCGAGAGCGGCGCGATCCGCACCCCAGACGGCCGCCGCGTCGATCCCTCCGGCGCGCCCTTCGACGTGCTGGGTGCACTTTTGCAGGAGGATCTGCTGATCCTCGAAAGGCGCGGCGACGAGCATGTGCTGACCGCCGGGCTCCTCTGCTTCCCCGCCCATTGGACGCTGGCCGAGAAGATCGGCCGTCCGCTGCGCCGGATCCACCGCCCCGTCCCCGAATACGATGACGGCATCGCCCTGCGCGTGCAGCGCCTGTTCGATCGCGTACCGCCCGGACGGGCGATGTGGCGCGCGAACGTGCTGGCGCATTCCGAAGCCGTGCTGCACCGCCCGAAGCCCGAGGACACCCCGCGCGAGGGGCGCGAGACGGCGCGCTTCGTCCGTTCCGAGCGCCAGACGGTCCTGCGCCTTCCGAGCAGCGGTGCCGTTCTCTTCGCCATCCATACCTGGATCGTGCCGCTGGAGAAGCTGACGCCCGATCAGCGCGTCGGCTGCCCGCTGCTCTGACGCCGGTCAGGGCGCGGCGAAATGCTTCGACAGCTTCAGGCCCTGGCCCTGGTAATTCGACGCGATCCCCTGGCCGTAGAGCTGGGCCGGTGTCTCCGACATCGCCTCGTAGACCAGCCGTCCGACGATCTGGCCGTCCTCCAGCACGAAGGGCGCCTCGTGGCAGCGCACCTCCAGCACGCCGCGGGCGGGCGTGCCATGGCCGAAGCCCGGGTCGAAGAAGCCCGCGTAATGCACGCGGAACTCGCCCACCATGGCCAGATAGGGGGCCATCTCGGCGGCATGGGTGGGCGGGATCGTCACCGCCTCGCGGCTAACGAGGATGTAGAACGCGCCGGGGTCGAGGATGATGCGTCGCTCGGTGGTGCGGATCGCCTCCCAGAACTCGGCGGGCGGATACTGGCCCAACCGGTCGAGATCGATCACCCCGGTATGCGGCTTGGCGCGCCAGCCGACCAGATCGTCCGGGCCGGGCGACAGGTCGACCGAGAAGCCCAAGCCGTCGTCGATCACCGGCGTGCCGTCGACCAGCGGAGTCTCGGCATGCAGCGCGGCGAGCGCGGCATCGTCCAGCACCGCTTCGCCCGCGCGGAAGCGGATCTGGTTGAGCCGCATGCCAGGCCGCACGAGGACTGAGAAGCTGCGCGGGCAGATCTCGGCATAGAGCGGTCCGGCATAGCCCTCGGGGATGCGGTCGAACTCGCTGCCGCCATCGGTCACGGTGCGCGTCAGCAGGTCCAGCCGGCCGGTCGAGGACTTGGCGTTGGCCACCGCCGAGAGACCCGGGGGCAGGGCGAGCGCTTCCTGCAGCGGCACGAGATAGACCGCGCCCTTCTCGAGCACGGCCCCCGCGCGCAGGTCGATGCGGTGCATCTCGAATTCGGGCAGGCGGTCCGACAGGCTGCGGCCTGCGCCCGGCAGGAAGGAGGCGCGGACGCGGTAGGCGATCTCGCCCAGCCGCAGGTCCAGCGAGGCGGGCTGCACCTGGTCCTTCGCCAGCGGCGGGGTCGCGATCGCGCCGGCGGCGATCAGCGTTTCGATCTGCTGGCTGGCGAGGACGCCGGGTGGGAATTGCATCGCGGGGCCCTTCAAACGCGAAACGCCCCGCCCCGACAGGGGAGAGGCGTTGCGGAAATGGTCGGGCTAGCAGGACTCGAACCTGCGACCTTCCGTCCCCCAGACGGACGCGCTACCAGGCTGCGCCATAGCCCGACTGGCGCCCTACATACGGGCTTTCCTCCGGGGCGCAAGCCGGAAAACGGGGCGCGGGGACGGGGCGTCATCCGCGCTCCAGCTCCTCCGCGATCTCCTCGATCAGGCCGCGCAGCTTGCGCGTGAAGCGGCGTAGGCGGCGCTGCTCGGCAGGGTCCACGCCCCGCGCGGCCCGCGCCAATCGCAGCGCGGCGAGGCTCGCGGGCAGGGCGGCGTGCTCGAAGGGCGGAAGCTCCAGCGAGGGCGGCTCGGCGGGCGCGTCCCGCGACGGCGGATCGACGGGCTGGCCGCGCGCGTTCTCCGGCTCGACGGGCAGTTCCGAGGGCGTCGCCGGGGGCGTCAGGTCCGACGGTGCGCGAGGCGCGGGCGCGTCGGTCGGCGGGCCCGGGCTGACCGGCTCGCTCGGGGCCTCCGGCGTGAGCGCGACATCGGGCATCTCCCGGTCGGGCAGCAGGGGCTCCGGCGGGCCGTCCGCAGGCTGCGGCGCGGGGTCGTCCACGACCGGCGCCGGCGCCTCGCGCGGGGTCTGGGGCGTGTCGGGCTGCGCGGCATCCGACGCGTCGGCGGGCGCCGCGTCGCCGCGCTTGCGCCGCTCGAAGGGCAGCACACGCGCGCCGTCATCCTCGCCGTTGCGGATCACCCGGCGGGTGCGCTGCGCGGGCTGGCCGGGCGTCTCCAACTCGGGCGAGAAGGCCATGACGGGCTCGACCCCGTCATCGTCGATCTTCTGCCCCACGGCGCGGATCGTCATGCCCTGGTCGTGCAGCATCACCTTGATGCCGCCCAGCAGGCGCATGTCCTCGGGCCGGTAATAGCGCCGCCCGCCGGGCCCCTTGACCGGCGCGATCTGGGGGAATTTCGACTCCCAGAAGCGCAGGACATGGGTCGGCACGACCAACCAATCCGCCACCTCGCGGATTGTGCGGAACGCGCCGTCGGCCTTTTCGGGCGGCTTGGGCAAGATTTACCCCGTCGTCTCGAGCATGTTCCCCTTCGCGACGCGCTCCTTCATCAGGTGCGACGGCCGAAAGGTCAGCACGCGGCGCGGCGGGATGGGCGCTTCCTCGCCCGTCTTGGGATTGCGGCCGACGCGGGCCGACTTGTCGCGCGTCGAGAAGGTCCCGAAGCCCGAAATCTTCACCTGTTCCCCCGCGACCAGCGCGTCCGAGACATGCTGCAGCACCGACGCCACGAGGTTCGCGCTTTCGTTCCGGCTCAGCCCGACGTCGCGGAACACCGCCTCGCTTAGGTCCATCCGGGTCACTGTCTTGTTGGCCATGGTTTCTTCTCTCCCCCGTTTGCCATTCTCCCGCGGCAAGCTTGGGCAAGCCATGAAAACATGTCAACGACAAGGGGTTGCGGGGCAAAGTTCAAGCGATGGATTGCGTGCCGTGGGGTCATGGAAGCCCTTGGCGCGTCAGGCTTTTCCTACCAGCGCAGCACGACCGCGCCCCAGGCCAGGCCACCGCCGATCGCTTCGGTGACCACGAGGTCACCCTCGGAAAGCTCGCCGCGGTCCTGCGCGACCGACATGGCGAGGGGAATCGATGCGGCAGAGGTGTTGCCGTGATCCTGGACGGTGACGACGATCTTCTCCATCGGCAGGTCCAGCTTCTGCGCGGTGCGGGTGATGATGCGGATATTGGCCTGGTGCGGCACCACGCGGTCGATATCGGTGATCGAGACGCCGGCCTTCGCGATCACGTCGAGCGTCGAGGTGGCGAGCTTCTCCACGGCATGGCGGAACACTTCCTTGCCGGCCATCATCAGGTGCCCGGTGCTCTGCGAGGCCGAGACGCCACCGGTGACCTTCAGGATCTCGCGGTGGCGGCCGTCGGATTGCAGATCCGTCGCGAGGATGCCGCGATCGGCCGCCGTGCCCTGGCCTTGGGCGGCCTCCAGCACCAGCGCGCCCGCGCCGTCGCCGAAGAGAACGCAGGTCGTGCGATCCTCCCAGTTCATGATCCGGCTGAAGGTCTCGGCCCCGATGACCAGCACGCGCTCGGCCTGGCCGGCGAGGATCAGCGCGTTGGCATTGGCCAGCGCATAGATGAAGCCCGCGCAGACCGCCTGCACGTCGAAGGCGAAGCCGCGCACCATGCCCAGCCGCTCCTGCACGATGGTGGCGGTGGCCGGGAAGGTCAGGTCGGGGGTCGAGGTGGCGAGCACGATGGCGTCGATCTGCGACGCGTCCATCCCCGCATCGGCCAGCGCGGCTCCGGCCGCGCGGGTCGCGAGGTCGGAGGTGGTCTGGCCCTCGGCCGCGAAATGCCGCCGCTCGATGCCCGAGCGCGAACGGATCCATTCATCGGAGGTGTCGAGGAAGGTGGTGAACCAGTCGTTCTCGACCACGCGCTCGGGGAGGTAGTGGCCGACGCCACGAACCACGGCGCGGGTCACGCCGGTCACTGCTCGGCCTCCACCTGGCCGGTGACCGAGGAGAGCCGCGCCTTCAGCTTGTCGCTGAAGCCGGTGCGCGACAGGTCCCAGGCCAGCGCCACGGCGGCGGCGACGCCGGTCTCGTCGGCCGAGCCATGCGATTTAACGACGGTGCCGTTCAGCCCAAGGAAGACCCCGCCATTGACGCGGCGCGGGTCGATCTTGCCGCCCAGCCGCTTGAGCGAACCGAGCGCCAGCAGCCCCGCCACCTTGGATAGCGGGCCCGCGCGGAAGGCTTCGCCCAGCATGTCGCGCACGAAGCGGGCGGTGCCCTCGCCGGTCTTCAGCGCGACGTTTCCGGTGAAGCCGTCGGTGACGATCACGTCGACGCGGTCCGAGGGGATGTCGCCGCCCTCGACGAAGCCCACGAAGTCGAAGCGGTTGGCATCGGCCAGCGCCTCGATCAGGTCATGCGCGTCGCGCAGTTCGGAGCGCCCCTTGTGCTCCTCGGTGCCCACATTCAGCAGCCCGACGCGCGGCCGGTCCAGCCCCAGCCCGTTGCGGGCATAGGACATGCCCATCAGCGCGTATTGCAGCAGGTCGTCGCTATCGGCGCGGATATCGGCGCCCACGTCGAGCATGACGTTGAAGCCGGTCTTGTTGCGCGAGGGCCAGAGGCAGGAAATGGCCGGGCGGTTCACGCCGGGCAGCTTGCGCAGCAGGATCATCGAGACCGCCATCAGCGCGCCGGTATTGCCGCAGGACACGCAGACCGTGGCCTCGCCGGAGCGGACGGCGTCGATCGCCGACCACATCGAGGTGTCGCGTCCCCGGCGCATGACCTGCGCGGGCTTGTCGTCCATCGTGACGACGCCCTCGGCGTGCCGCGTGCTGCAATGATCGGAGAGGCCGCGCCGCTTTGCGATCAGCGCGTCGAGGACGGGCTTGTCGCCATGGACGAGGAACCGGATGGCCGGGTTCTTGCGGACGGCGCGGGCCAGGCCGGCGATGACCGCCTCGGGTCCCAGGTCGCCGCCCATCGCATCGATGGACAGGACCGCGGACGCATCGGTCTTGGGGGACGGGGGGGCCGCGCCGGCATCATCCGACATCGCATCCTCCCCCGCGACGGCGATCAGGCGACGTCGTCGTCCAGCTCGACCGTGTCGGCCGCGACGACTTCGCGGTCGGCATAGTGACCGCAGGCGCCGCAGACGTGGTGCGGGCGCTTGAGCTCACCGCAATTGGGGCACTCCGCCGGATTGCCGGGCACCAGGAAATCATGCGCGCGGCGCTGGTTGCGGCGGGAGCGGGTGACCTTGTTCTGGGGAACGGCCATGTCTCAACCTCGGATCGTGTTTGGGGCCGCAAGGCTGCGTCCCGCAGGTGTCAATTCGTTGCCGCGTCCCTAGTCCCTTCACGGACAGGGGTCCAGCGCTTTCGCAGCCGTCGGGGCGGAGTGCGCGTCTTACAGCGATTCCGACCGGATGCAAGCCTCGCGCCGGCTCACGCCGGTCTCTCGGAAGCGTGACGGGCCTGTGCGCTGATGCGGGAAACCGATGCGCCCCGCGATGCGTATATCCGTCGAATGATCGAAAGGATCGAACCCATGAACCGCAAGACCCTCCCGCTGGCCGGGCTGGCGATCGCGCTGACCGCGCTGGTCACCACCGCCGCCGTCACCGCGCAACCGCATGAGAACCAGAAATTCGACAACGCCCGCCTGGGTGAAGTGCGCCAGATGATGAACGGGCCGCGCTGAGGCTCAGTCTTCGTCGGACTTGCCTTCCATCTGCGCCTTGAGCGCCGCGAGACCCGCGAACGGCTTCACCGTTTCCGCGTCGAGCGGCGCGGCACCCGGCGGTGCGGCGCTGAGATCCAGCTCCTCCGCCGCTTCCGAGCGCGGAAAGGGCGGGATCGCGAGGGCCAGCGTCTCCTCCAGAAGCGCGCCAGGATCGATCAGCGTCGGCAGCGCCTCGACTGTTTCGTCCGCGTCCATTTCCAGCTCGTCATCTTCGGGTTCGACGTAGTCGGCCGCGTAGCGGCGCGTCACGTCCTCCTCGATCCGCGTCGTCACCGGGTCGGTCGTCACCCGGCATGGTTGCACCACGGTCGCGCCCAGATGCCCCGACAGGCTCCAGTCCCGGCCGGGCCCGGGCGCGATCTGCACCTCCAGCTTCACCTTGCGCAACTCGTCGACCCCCATCCGGTCGGCCAGCCGCTCTAGCTCGCCCGCATCGGGGACCAGGCGGAACGGCGTCGGCTTGCCCTGAGGCAGGTCGGCGATGCGGATGGGCTGGGAGAGAATGGGTTTCATCATGTCCATGCAACGGTGTCGTCGATCCGGAGTTCCACGCGGGCGGCGCGGCGGGGCCGGGCTTGATGCGGCAGGCCCGGCCCGCTAAGCCATAGGTCGAAACCGCCCCGGCCCGCAACGGGCCGTCGGGCGGGAGGGACGGACGAGGACGCATGGCTGGTATCATCAGGGGCATCGCCACAGCCCTTCTCGTGGTCGGCCTGAGCGCGTGCAGCGCGACCTACCGCAATCACGGCTATGTCCCCGACGACGCCGATCTGGCGAACCTGATCGTCGGGGTCGACACCCGCGACACCGTCGAGACGTCGATCGGACGGCCCACCGCGCAGGGCGTGCTGGGCGAGAATGCCTGGTATTACGTCCAGAGTCGCAAGCGCCAGTTCGCCTGGCAGGCGCCCGAGACGGTCGAGCGCGAACTGGTCGCCATCAGCTTCTCCGAGGCCGGCACGATCGCGAATATCGAACGCTTCGGGCTGGAGCGCGGACGCGTCGTGCCGCTGTCGCGCCGGGTCACCGAGACCTCGATTCGCGATTTCGGCCTGATCCAGCAGATCATCCGCAACTTCGGCCGCATCAACGTGGGCGAGGCGCTGGCCAACGACAATTGACGGACTGAGCGCGGGCGGTCGCCGCCCGCGCCCGTCTCAGCCCTCCTCGGGCTCGAATTCCAGCGCCACGCCGTTGATGCAGTAGCGCAGGCCGGTCGGTTGCGGGCCGTCGGGGAAGACATGGCCCAGATGCCCCTCGCACCGGGCGCAATGCACCTCGGTGCGCTTCATGAACCAGGAATTGTCCTCGCTCTCGCCCACGCGCTCGCCCTCCACGCCATCGACGGGCTGGTAGAAGCTGGGCCAGCCGGTCCCGCTCTCGAACTTGGCGTCCTGCGCGAAGAGCGGCGCGCCGCAGCCCTTGCAGACATAGGTGCCCGGACCCTTGGGGAAGTCCTCATGCGTACCCGCACGTTCGGTCGCGTGCTTGCGCAGCACCTTGTAGGCCTCGGGGCCGAGCTGCGCCTTCCATTCCTCGTCGGACTTGACGACCTTCTCCATCGGGCTTTCCTCTCGCTTCGAATACCGTTGCGGGGCAGATAGGCCCCGCGCGGCGGAGCGCCAAGGGCGGGGAGACCGGGATGGAGATGCAGGCGGGGCGCTGGCGCGTGCGGCTGGGCCAGGAGGCCGGGGCCGCGCTGGCGCTGCGGGCGCGGCTCTTCCGCGCGGGCGGGACGGATCGCGACGCCTTCGATGCCGGCGCGCTGCACCTCACGGTCGAAGGCCCCGACGGCCCCGCCGCCTGCGCGCGCCTGACGGTGCAGGACGGGCCCGCCGCGCTGCGGGGCTACACCGCGCAAAGCTACGACCTGACGCGCTTCGCCGCGGCCTTCGCCCGGCTTGTCGAGGTCGGGCGCATCGGATTCGCGCCCGGGCCGCTCGACCCGGACGTACCGCGGCTATTGCTGGCGGCCATGGCGCGGCTGGTCGTGGCCGAACAGGCCGCCGTTCTCTACGGCTGCGCGTCCTTTCCGGCCGACGGTACGGGCATGGCCCGGCTGCGCGGACGCGCCGCGCCCGAGGGGTGGCGCCCCGGTCCGAAAGCGCCCGAGACCGTGGCGCTGCCCGACCGCCCCGGCCCGCTGCCGCCGCTTCTGCGAAGCTGGCTCGCGCTCGGGGCCGGGGTCTCCGACCACGCCGTACGCGACCGCGACCTCGGCACGATGCATGTCTTCACGGCGCTGCCCGTCGCCGCGATCCCGCCCGCCCGGGCCGCCGCGCTCACGGGATTGCTCGACGCCGCCTGATTGACGCCGCCGGGGCGCGCGACTACCTGCCCGGGATGGCGCGCGCACCCCTTTTGCAACTCACCGATATTTCGCTGACCTTCGGGGGCGAGCCGGTCTTCGCGGACCTGTCGCTCGTGGTGCAGCCCGGCGACCGGGTGGCGCTGGTCGGGCGCAACGGGTCGGGCAAATCGACGCTGATGAAGGTCATGGCCGGGCTGGTCGAAGCCGATCGCGGCGCGCGCGTCCTCAGCCCGGGCACCTCCGTCGGATACATGGAACAGGATCCCGACCTGTCGGGCTTCGCGAGCCTGGGTGATTACGCCGCCTCCGGCCTCGACCCGTCCGAGGCCTGGCGCGTCGAGGCCGCGGCCGAGGGGCTGAAGCTGGCGCTCGACGCCGATCCCGCGCGCGCCTCGGGCGGCGAACGCCGCCGCGCCGCGCTGGCCAAGCTGCTGGCCGAGGCGCCGGAGTTGATGCTGCTCGACGAGCCGACCAACCATCTCGACATCGACGCCATCGCCTGGCTGGAAGCCGAGCTGCAACAGACCCGCGCCGCCTTCGTCCTGATCAGCCACGACCGCGCCTTCCTGCGTGCGCTGACCCGCGCGACGCTCTGGATCGACCGGGGCGCTGTGCGCCGGCAGGAAAAGGGCTTCGACGCCTTCGAGGCCTGGCGCGACAAGGTCTGGGAGGAAGAGGACCAGGCCCGCCACAAGCTGAACCGCAAGATCAAGGCCGAGGCGCGCTGGGCCGTCGAGGGCATCAGCGCCCGGCGCAAGCGCAACATGGGCCGCGTGCGCGCCCTGGCCGAGCTGCGCGCCGAGCGCGCCGCCCAGATTCGCCGCGCGGGCACGGCGGCGCTGGAGCTCGACAGCGGCCCGACCAGCGGCAAGCGCGTGATCGAGGCCAAGGGCATCTCCAAGAGCTTCGGCGACCGCGTGATCCTGCGCGATTTCGACCTGCGCGTGCAGCGCGGCGACCGTGTGGCCTTCGTCGGCCCCAACGGCGTCGGCAAGACCACCGTGCTGAAGATGCTGTTGGGGGATCTCGCGCCCGATACCGGCAGCGTCCGGCACGGCACCAACCTTGAAATCGCGGTCTTCGACCAGGCCCGCGCCAAGCTCGATCCGGATGCCACGCTGTGGGATTCGCTGACGCTGGATCCGCTGCTGGGCGTGTCGGGCGCGTCCGATCAGGTGATGGTGCGCGGCACGCCGCGGCATGTCGCGGGCTATCTGAAGGACTTCCTCTTCGACGACCGCCAGCTCAAGGCGCCGGTCCGCTCGCTCTCGGGGGGCGAGAAGGCGCGGCTGCTCATGGCGCGGATCATGGCGCTGCCGTCGAACCTGCTGGTGCTGGACGAGCCGACCAACGACCTCGATATCGAGACGCTGGACCTGCTGCAGGACGTGATCGGCGATTACGACGGCACGGTCCTGCTCGTGAGCCACGACCGCGATTTCCTCGACCGGGTCGCCACGCAGACGGTCGCGATGGATGGCGACGGCAGCGCTCAGGCCTATCCCGGCGGCTGGTCGGACTACTTGGCGCAGCGCCCCGAGCGCGGCGCCCGCCTCGCGCCGAAGCCCGCCGCCAAGCCCGCCGCGCCGTCGAAACCTGCGTCCGCCCCGGCGCCGTCCGACGCGCTCAGCTACACCGAGCGGCACCGCCTCGACGCCCTGCCCAAGGAAATCGCCCGGCTGGAGGCCGAGATCGGCAAGCTCGAAGGCCTGCTGGCCGATCCGGACCTCTTCACGCGCGAGCCGCTGAAGTTCCGGAAGGCGACCGACGCGCTGGTCGAACGGCAGGCGAAGCTCTCGGCGGCCGAGGAGGAGTGGCTGGTGCTGGCGGAGCGGGCCGAGGCCTGAGGCGCGCGCTTCAGGAACAGATGCCCTTCAGATCCGCGGCATAGGGCACCGTCACGCGACGCGGAAACGCCTCGGGCTCCGCCACCGGCATGATCTGCCGCAACAGCGCGAAGAGCCGCTGCGTCCGCGCGCCGTCGGCGTCGAGCGTGGCGCAGCAGAGATACTCCTCCACCAGCGTCGCCTGCTGCTCGAACCCGTAATCGAGGAACCTGCGCGGGTCCTCCGGGTCGAGCAGGTAGGGGTCGTCCACGGCAACCTGCTCCGAGAAGGCCCGCACGGGGTGGTAGCCGGTCAGCCGCCGGTTTTGCCACTGCCAGACATGCGTCGCCTCATGCGCGAGGAACATCGCCGAAGGCAGGTCCAGCACGCCCCCCGGCGCCGCCGCGAGGTCGCGGCCCAGGTCGGGGCGCAGCAGCAGCGTCTCGAATAGGACGATCCCGCCGGTCCGCACGTCGATGCGGCCCTGCTGCGGGCGCCCGATCCGCTCGCGGCAGGTGGTCCGGGGCCGCGCGTCGTAGCTCAGCCGGAAGGCGCCGACGACGGGGCTGACCGAAACGCGCATGCGCTCGACCGCCAGCGTCTCGCCGTGGATCGGGGCCAGAAGCGCGGCCTCGTCCGGCGTCAGCGACCGGGCGCATCCCGTCAGGGCAAGGCAGATCAGGGCCGTTCGGAGTAGGTGCATGGCGCGAGCCTATCGCAGCCCCGCTCGCCCGCAAGGGCCTGACGGCGCGGCGAAACTTCGCCCGCGATCTCGAGGATCAGCTTGCGGCGGACGGCCTCGGCGAAGACGTCGTCGGTAGCGGCCTCGATCACGAAGGCGCCCTGTCCGCCGATGATCTCCTCGCGGTAGATCTGCGCGAGGTTCGCGCGCCCGCCCGCCGCGCCCTCGGCCAGGATGGCAAGCGCGTTGATCGTGATGCCGCCCTCCAGCACCTCGGCGCGGGCGGCGGCGATGGGCGGGCCGGAATAGCTGTTGGGGCTGTCGCCCGAGAAGTCGATCACCTTGCGCCAGCCGTCGATCGCGTTGCCCTCGATCAGGTCGCGCCCGGCCAGCAGCGCCGCGCCGATGGCGTTGCGCCCGCCCGCGCGGCGCGGCGGCACCAGGAGGGCCGCGGCGAAGGCGCGGGCCTGCTCCTCGGTCGCGATGCGGGTCCAGGGTACGACCACGGCCTGGTTGGCGGCCCATTCGACATAGGTGACCGCGATCGAGCCATAGGCGGTGTTGCGGATCGCCGCGATCACCCGCGGGTCGGTGATCGCCTGCGCATAGCCGCGGCGCTGGAAGGCGATCTCGGCATCGGTGATCGAGCCCGAGGCGTCGGCCAGGAGCACGAGCTCCAGGTCGGTGTCCTGCGCCACGGCCGGCGCCGCCAGCGCGAGCGCGAGCGTCAGCGAGACCGACCGGATCCCGGCGGGCACGCGGCGGAGGAGGGCGGAAACCGTGCGGCGCATGAAGGGGAAGCTAGCGGGCCCGCGCCCCCGGGAAAGGGGTGCGCTTGATCCGGGTCAAGGCGCGCGGGGCGGCCCCCGGGCGAGGATCGGGCATCGCTAGCGGAGACAGCATCATGCGCACCCTTTTCCCGGCCCTCGTCCTGGCCCTTCTCCTGCCCCTGCCGGCTGCGGCGCAGGAGGGCGAGCAGATCGCGACGGGCGAGGCCCTGTTCATGGATTTCTGCGCCACCTGCCACGGGCCCACGGGCCGCGGCGACGGGCCCATGACCGAGGTGCTGGTCGTCCCCGTCCCCGACCTGACCGGCCTCGCGGCCCGCGCCGGCGGCACTTTCCCGCATTTCGGCGTGGTCGCCCAGATCGACGGCCGCGACCCGCTTCTGAGCCACGGCATGACCATGCCCGTCTGGGGCCCGGTCTTCGAGGGCGTGGAGGCCGCCTTCGTCCGCACCGACGCGGGCCAGCCCATCGTCACGAGCGCGCCGATCGCGGCGCTGGTGGCTTGGTTGGAGAGTGTGCAGGAGTAGGGGGGAGGGTCTGCAGCTAGCCAGAACCCGTCCTTAAATCCTAAGGATCGGATAATGAGGCACTCCATGCTCTGCTCATCGCATGTTGCAGAGGGCAGCGCCCGACCCGACGGGGCGCACCAACGCTGCGCGAAGCGAGGCCGTCGGCGCATCGTTTGGTTAAGAATTAATCGGCCGAAGCGCCCGCACCGTGGGGGGGCGGGTCGGGCGGCTCAATACGTAGAGATTGCCTCGAAGGTCGCCCCTGAAGCGGCCTAGCGTCTAGCTTGCAGAACAAAATTTTTAAAGGTTATGATAATATCAAGTGTTTCTTCGATGTCGAAGTAGTCTGGTTCAATTGAGGACGCTCTTATCTGTCGATGGCCAGCTTGTTCAGGCGCACAAAACAACCAAGCCGTGGTGATTTCTCGACAATGCGGTAGTGATCCAAGGAGTTGTAGCAGTCGTTTCTCTTGGTCTTCTGACAAGTTCTCTTGGGAGTACGGAACGATGAACAATGAAATGACTTTAGAGGCGCGCCTCAGATATATATCATTAGAAATTGGGATTTCGAACTCATCACGCTCAAGGATTGAGTGCTCTCGTGTAACTGCTGACCATTCAGAAGGGTCGAACTTCAAGAAGACTTTCTCGAGAATGAAGGCTTTTGCTGAACCTTCACCTTTACCAGGTAGCGCTCTTGCCGATGAGATTGCCGTTGATCTGTCAGTGCCCTTATAGACGTCCGCGAGGCGTTTGGGCAGGTCAGTATAGTCCCAACCACCGCCGCCTCCACCGAAGTTCTTGTATGCAATCTCACGCGCACTGTCGTCACTGAAACGGAGTGATCCTTTGGGAAAGACACTAGCTGCGTAAATTAATTCTCTCTTGGAAACCTGATCAGGTTCGTCAAATAAGGTCAAACATCCAACTCCCCCGCGAACCGCGCGTTCTCCGAGATATACTGGAACCGCAGCTCCGGCTTCTTGCCCATCAGCCGCTCCACCAGGTCGCCCGTATCGCCCGGCGCGTCCTCGTCCACCGTCACCCGGATCAGCTTGCGGCTGGCGGGGTCCATGGTGGTTTCCTTCAGGTCCTTGGCGTCCATCTCGCCCAGGCCCTTGAAGCGGCTCACGTCGATCTTGCCCTTGCCGCCGAGGCCCTTCTCCATCCACGCGTCCCGCTCGGCCTCGTCGAGGCAGTAGACCCGCTTCGCGCCCTGCGTCAGGCGGTAGAGCGGCGGGCAGGCGAGGTAGAGGTGGCCCGCGTCGATCATCGGGCGCATCTGGGTGAAGAAGAACGTCATCAGCAGCGCCGCGATATGCGCCCCGTCCACGTCGGCATCGGTCATGATGATGACCTTGTCGTAGCGCAGGTCGTCGATGCTGAACTTCGTCCCCAGCCCCACGCCCAGCGCCTGGGTCAGGTCGCTGATCTCGGCATTCGAGCCCAGCTTCGAGGAGGCCGCGCCCAGCACGTTCAGGATCTTGCCGCGGAGCGGCAGGAGCGCCTGCGTCTTGCGGTCCCGCGCCATCTTGGCCGAGCCGCCCGCCGAGTCGCCCTCGACGATGAACAGTTCCGTGCCCGCGCGCGCGCTGGCCGAGCAATCGACCAGCTTGCCGGGCAGGCGCAGCTTCTTGGTGGCCGATTTGCGCGCCGTCTCCTTCTCCTGCCGGCGGCGCAGCCGCTCCTCGGCGCGGAGCACCAGGAAGTCGAGGATCGCGCCCGCGGCCTTGGTGTCGGCGGTCAGCCAGTGGTCGAAGCGGTCGCGCACCGATTGCTCGACCAGCCGCGCGGCCTCCGAGGTGGCCAGCCGGTCCTTGGTCTGGCCCACGAATTCCGGCTCGCGGATGAAGCAGGACACCAGCGCGCAGCCGCCCGTGGTCAGGTCGTCGCGGGTGATCTGCGCGGCCTTGCGGTTGTTCGCCAGCTCGCCATAGGCCTTGATCCCCTTCAGGATCGCCGCCCAGAAGCCCTGCTCATGGGTGCCGCCCTCGGGCGTGGGCACCGTGTTGCAATAGGACTGGATGAAGCCGTCGCGCGAGGGCGTCCAGTTGATCGCCCATTCCACCTTGCCCGGCGTGCCGAACCGCTCCTTGAAATCGACCGTCCCCGCGAAGGCCGCGTCGGCATAGGTCGCCGCGCCGCCCAGCGTCTCCGACAGGTAGTCGGACAGGCCGCCGGGGAAGTGGAAGACGGCCTCGGTCGGGGTCTCGCCATCGTCGATCGCCGATTTCCAGCGGATCTCGACGCCCGAGAACAGGTAGGCCTTGGATCGGATCGATTTGAAGAGCCGCGCGGGCTTGAGCCGGTGCGCCCCGAAGATCTGCGCGTCGGCATGGAAGGTCACGGTCGTGCCCCGCCGATTGGGCGCCGCGCCGACCTTCTCGACCGGGCCGAGCGGCACCCCGCGCGAGAAGCGCTGCTCCCACAGTTCCCGGTCGCGCGCGACCTGCACCACCATCGAATCCGACAACGCGTTGACCACCGAGGCGCCCACGCCGTGCAGGCCCCCCGAGGTCTGGTAGGCCTTGCCCGAGAACTTGCCCCCCGCGTGCAGCGTGCAGAGGATCACCTCGAGCGCCGACTTGTCGGGGAATTTCGGATGCGGATCGACCGGGATGCCCCGGCCGTTGTCGCGGATGGTGATGGCGCCGTCGGCCAGAAGCTCGACCTCGATGCGGTTGGCATGGCCCGCCACCGCCTCGTCCATCGAGTTGTCCAGAACCTCGGCCACCATGTGGTGCAGCGCGCGCTCGTCGGTGCCGCCGATATACATGCCGGGCCGCTTGCGTACGGGCTCCAGCCCCTCCAGCACCTCGATCGAGGAGGCGTCATAGCTCTGCGGGTCGTCGGTCCCGTTCAGCAGGTCGTCGGGCATGGGATGACTGCTCTATCTTGTGTGATTGCGACGCAAGATAGGCGATATGGAGGGGTGGCGAAAGGGTGCCGTGCCCGGGTCCGGGCGGAACGGACGCGGGCTGTCAGGGCCGGGCCACGCCCCGCACCTCGACATTGTCGATGCCGAAGAATTCGTCCGTCGCGCCTTGCTGCAGCGTCGTCGCGGCGCCGAGCTGGATGGGCGAGCCGTCATTGGCCTGCGTGATCCGCACCCGGTAGGTGTAGTCCTGCTGCGACGTCCAGCCGGGCGAGCCGGTCCCCGAGGTGACGTTCTCGCGCAGGATCGAGACGGTGGAGCCCTCGGGCCCGTCGAAGGTCTGCACGTCGGCCCCGGAGACGAGGTGATTTTGCGAGCCCAGCACGACCGTCTCGCCGTTGATCGTGATCGCGCCCGCCTCGCCGTCCCAGCTGTCGCCCATGATCATGTCGAACTCGATCTCGGCATAGGCGTGTTCCTGGCCGACGGTGAGCGCCAATTCGGCGGCGGCCGAGTCGCCCGACAGCGCCAGCACCTCGCCGAAGCCGGGGATGTTCACGATATCGCCGCCGACCCAGTCGCCGCGGCTGCCGTTCGAGAAATCGAACGCGCCGAGGACGGTGTCGAACGCGGTGACGATCTGGATGCCGCGCAGGCTCGCGTCGATATCGCTGCTGGCATCCTGCACGCCGCGGCTGACGACCGACATGGTCGCGAGCCCGAGCCCCACCAGCCCGGCGGTCAGGACCGTCCAGTCGACGGTAACGGCTCCGGCCTCGTCTTCGATGAAACGGCGCATGGCGACACCTCGTGGTTAACGCGTCCGACGCTGGCGCCCGAATACGGCATCGATTGGCTGGCGGCGGGTCACTTTGGCGTCCGGCGAATGGCGAAAGGGTCGATTGTCCGGCTCACGGCGTGTTCGTGCCGCGAACCTCGACATTGTCGATCCCGAAGAACTCGTCATGCGTCGGCGAATTGAGCGTCGTGCTGGCGCCGAGCGTCAGCTCGCGGCCATCGTTGGCGGCGACGACCTTCACGCGGTACGTGTAGTCGGCGCTGCTGCCGCCGGTGCGGAAGCTGCCGCTGCCGACCGAGGTTCGCGTCAGCGTGACCGACGTGTCGTTATCTCCTTCGATGACCCGCACGTCGGGTTCGCCTTCGCGCCAGGAATGGGTGCCGACGACCACGTCCTGCCCCGCGATCGAGATCGTTCCCGTCTCGTTGTCCCAGCTGTCGCCCATGATCATGTCGAATTCGACGGTGGCGTAGTCGTGCTGGGTTCCCACGTCGATCGGCAGGGATGCCATGTCGGAGCGGCCCGACAGGGCGAGGATCTCGCCGAAGCCCTCGATCTCGGTGATGACGCCGCCGATCCAGTCGCCGCGCTCGCCGTTGGTGAAGTCGTTCGAGGCGACGAGCCGCTCGAAGGCGGAGGTGACGTCGATCCCCGTGAGCGCATCCTCGATATCTTCGCTGGTGTTCTGTACGCCCGCGCTCACGACGACGGCAGTCGCGAGCCCCAGGCCGACGAGCCCCGCGGTGAGGACGGTTCAATCCACGGTGACGGCGCCGGATTCGCTGGAAAGAAAGCTATGCATGACGGACTCCAAATAACTCGGGGGCCGGGATGCCGGTGAATTCTGGCGGTCTTTGGTTCAAATTGGCTCCATTCACAGCCGAATTCGGGTCGGGCCCCCCTCTTGCGCGGGGCTTGCAATGCGGGCCCGCCCGGCGCACCACCTGAGACCATGGCGCGTATCCTTCTGACCGGCGGGGCCGGCTATATCGGCTCCCACACTTATGTCGCGTTGGTCTCGGCCGGCTACGACGTGACCATCCTCGACGATTTCTCGAATTCCGACCCCGGCGTGATCGACCGGCTGGCGCGGCTGACCGGGGCCGAGGTCGATCTCGTCCGCGGCTCGGTGCTCGACCGCGGGGTGCTCGGCCGGCTCTTCGCGTCGCGCGCCTTCGACGGCGTCGTGCATTTCGCCGCGCTCAAGGCGGTGGGCGAAAGCGTCGAGAAGCCGCTCGACTATTTCGAGACCAATATCGGTGGGCTGATAGCCCTGATGCAGGCGATGAAGGCGGCGGGGGTCTTGCGGATCGTCTTCTCCTCGACCGCGACGGTCTACGGGGCCGCCACCGTCTTCCCGATCCCCGAGACGGCGCCGCTGTCGCACACCTCGCCCTACGGCTTCACCAAGCTCACCTGCGAGCGCATCCTGTCGCAGGCTGCCGCCGCCGATCCCTGGCAGGTGGGCGTGCTGCGCTATTTCAATCCGGTGGGCGCCCATCCCTCGGGCATGATCGGCGAGGACCCGCGCGGCATCCCGAACAACCTGATGCCCTATCTCGCGAAGGTCGCGCTGGGCGAGATGCCGGAGCTGCGCGTCTTCGGCGACGATTACGACACGCCCGACGGGACCTGCTGGCGCGACTACATCCATGTCGTGGACCTCGCACGCGCGCACGTGCAGTCGCTCGACGCACTGATGGAGGGGCGGGGCCACGTGCTCAATATCGGCACCGGCACGCCCACCTCGGTGCTGGAGATGCACCGGGCCTATTCCGACGTGGTCGGGCGCGACCTGCCGATGCGGATCGTGGGCCGCCGCGCGGGCGATGTCGCGCGCAGCTACGCCGATCCCAGCCGGGCCCGCGCCGAGCTGGGCTTCGAGGCCGAGCACGGGCTGGAGGAGATGTGCCGATCCAGCTGGAACTGGGTCCAGGCCCAGAAGGAAGGCTGGCGCTTCAACTCCTGACCCGGCGCGCCCGGCGCACCGGCCAGACTTCCAGCACGCCCGCGAGCAGCACGAGCGCGCCGCCCGCCATTTCGCGCGGGCCCAGATGCTCGCCGGCCAGGACCGCGGCCGAGACGGCGCTCACCAGCACTTCGGTCATCAGCAGAAGGCCCGTCCGCGCCGGCTCCAGCCGGGCCGAGGCCCAGGTCAGCGCCGCGATGGAGAGCCCCCACCAGAGCGCGCCCGCCGCCGCGGCCCAGGCCAGCGCGGGCAGGGCAAGCGCGGCGGGCAGAGGGGAAAGCAGCGGCGCGAGCGCCAGCGCCCCGAGCGCCGCGCCGCCGGCGAAGACGAAGGCGCCCTCGGCGGCGCCCAGCGGCGGGCGGGCGCGCATCCCCGTCGTCGCCACCGACCAGAGCAACCCCGAGGCCAGCCCCATCCATTCGCCCAGTCCCTGCGGCACCGGCGGGCCGTCCCCGGCGCCCAGCATCACGACAAGCCCCACCAGCCCCAGGCCGATCGCCGCCAGCCGCAGCCGCGGCGTGGGCCAGCCCATCAGCACGCGGCCGAGGATCGTGCTCCAGACCGGGGTCAGGAAGAAAAGAAGCACGATCAGCGCCACGCGCCCGTAGAGAAAGCCCACCGAGTAGAGCATGAACGCCACGCCCCCCAGCGCGACGGAGGCCAGCGCGACCGGGTCCGCGGCGGCCAGCGACGAGCGACGGACCCAGGCCATCGGCGCCAGGAGCAGCGCCGCCGCCCCCGTGATCGCCGCCGTGCCCCAGGCCCCGCCCAGGCCCAGACCGCCCAGCTCGCGCACCGGCAGCCAGTAGAGCCCCCAGAGCACTCCGGTGCCGAGGACGATCAGGCTGGCGAGGCGTGTGGTGGCGGCGGGCTCCACGCGCTCAGCGCGCGCGGGCGGCTTTGATGGCCGGGGCGATGCTGTCGGTGACGACCTTCTCGGTGATCGGGCCCGCGAAGCGCAGCATCACCGTCCCGTCGCCCGCCAGCACGAAGGTCTCGGGCACGCCGTAGAGCCCCCAGTCGATGCCGGTCCGCGCGCTCCCGTCGACGCCGATCGCGGCATAGGGGTCGCCCAGCTCCTCGAGGAACTCCAGCGCGGCCTGTGGCGTGTCCTTGTAGTTGATCCCGTAGACCGGAAGCTCTTCGGCCAGGGCCTCGAGCTGCGGATGCTCGACCCGGCAGGGCACGCACCACGAGGCCCAGAAATTCACCAGCTTCACCTCGCCGTCGGTCAGCGCCGCATCGGTCATCACTGGCTTGCCCGGAAGCTCGGTCACCGTGAGCGCGGGCGCCGTCGCCCCGATCAGCGCCGAGGGCAGGGCGTCGGGATCCTCGCGGAACAGCCCCGACAGGAAGAACCCGCCCAGCGCCGCGAAAAGAGCGACCGGAAGCAGCGCCAGCCACCTCACTCGCCCCGCTCCTCCAGCGCGCGCCGCGCGGCACGGGCCGCGAGCAGGGACTGGACGACCAGCCCGAGGATCAGCACGGCCGTCAGCCCGTAGGCCAGCAGGATGTCGAAAGCGTATTTGCCCAACTCGATCACGCCATCCGCTCCTTCAGGCTCAGCGCGTGCAGGCGGCGGCGGCGGATCTCGGTCCGCGTGCGCAGCAGCACCAGCGCCACGAAAAGCGCCACGAACCCCGCAAGCGAGACCACCAGGGGCAGCCAGAACACGTCGGCCACATTCTCCTCGGCGTCGAGCGACAGCGACGCGCCCTGGTGCAGGCCCTGGCTCCAGAACTGCGCGGCGTAGCGGCTGAGCACCGCGAAGACCGTGCCCACGAGGCACAGGATCGAGGTCAGGTCCGCCGCCTGGTCCTGGTTCTCGATCGCCGACCAAAGCGCGATATAGCCCAGGTAAAACAGCCCGAGGATCAGGAAGCTCGTCAGCCGCGGGTCCCACTCCCAATAGGTGCCCCACATCGGCTTGCCCCAGATCGCGCCCGTCAGCAGCGCGACCACGGTCATGATCAGCCCGATCGGCGCCGCGGCCCGCGCGGCCAGCGCGCTGACATGGTGGCGGCGGATCAGCCAGATCAGCGAGGTCACCAGCATCATGAACCACGCGTTGATGGCGATGAAGGCCGAGGGGACGTGGATGTAGATGATCTTCACCGAATGCCCCATCCGGAAATCCTCGGGCGTGAAGAAGAAGCCCCAGATCAGCCCGATCCCGCAAAGCGCGACGGCCAGGCCCCAGGCCCAGGGCTGCACGCGGGCGGTCCAGCCCATGAAGCGGCGCGGATTGGCGTATTCCCAGATCGACATGAGCCTTCTCTATGGGCGGGGGCGAGGGGCTTCAAGACGCGGCGGCGTCGCAGAACCGCCCGTCCGAGACGGCGCGGGCGGGCCCTCCATCGCGGGTCCCGAAAATACTCATGCTCTCGCGGGTCATCGCCTTGCGCGCCGCCGGGTGTGGATCACCGCAAATTGACCCGCAGCGCGGCCGCGCTGGCGAAAGGCAGGATCGCGACGGCGCCCAGCGTGATCGCCGCCAGGAGCGCCAGCGGCGTGGCGACCGACAGCCCCTCCGCGCCGCGCCGCACGACCTCCGCCCCGAAGACCAGCGTCGGGATGTAGAGCGGCAGGACGAGGAGCGAGAGCAGCAGCGAGCCGCGCTTCAGGCCCACAGTCAGGGCCGCGCCGAAGGTGCCGATGACGCTGAGCGCCGGGGTGCCCAGCGCCAGCGATAGCACGAGCCAGGGCAGGGCGGGGACGGGCAGGAACAGCAGAAGCGACAGGACCGGCGCGGCGAGCGTGAGCGGCAGGCCGGTGGTGATCCAATGCGCCGTGGCCTTGGTCGCCGCGACCGCCTCCAGCGGGATCGGCGCTGTCGCCAGCAGGTCCAGCGACCCGTCCTCCGCATCGAGCGCGAAGAGCCGGTCGAGCGACAACAGGCAGGCCAGCAGCGCCCCAAGCCACAGGATGCCCGGCGCGATCGGGGCCAACCGGTCGGATTGTGGGCCCACGGCCAGCGGCACCAGCGTGGCGAGGATCAGGAAGAACCCCAGCCCCAGCCCGAAGCCGCCGCCCGCCCGGATGGCGAGGCGCAGGTCGCGGATCAGGAGCGCGATCATTCCACCGCCTCCGCGAACGGGTCGGGCTGGGCCGCGGCCTGCCGCGCGGCGGCGAAGGGCGCGACTTCCAGGACCTCGGCCTCGAGCCCCAGATCGATATGCGTGGCCAGGACCGCGCTCCCGCCCTCGGCCAGGTGGGCGCGCATCACCTCGGCGAAGGTGGCGGTCATGGCCCGGTCGAGCGAGACCGTCGGCTCGTCCATCAGCCAGATCGGCCGCCCGGTCAGCACCATCCGCGCCAGCCCCGCCCGGCGCCGCTGCCCGGCCGACAGGTCGGCGGCCCGGCGCGGCAGAAGGGGTACCAGGTCGAAGGCCGCGACCGCCCGGGCCACGCCGGCATCGCCGGTGGCGAAGGCGCGTGACCAGAAGGTCAGGTTCTCGGCCACAGTCAGCTGCGCCTTCAGCCCGTCGGCATGGGTGGCGAAGGCCATCGCGTCGGGGCCGGGCGTCACGCTGCCCTCGGGCGCGGGGCTGAGCCCCGCCAGCGTGCGCAGAAGCGTGGTCTTGCCCGCCCCGTTCGGCCCGCGCAGCACGAGCGCACGGCCCGCGGGCACGGTGAAGGACACGCCCCGCAGGACGGTCGCCTCTCCCCGGCGGCAGGCCAGCCCCTCGACGCGCAACTCCATGCCGCCCTCCATGCCCGGCAGGGCGCGCGGGGGGAAGGGGCGCGGGGGGCTGCGGGCCGGAAATATCGCCGTGTGGCGCCGCCAGGCCAGTACCGTGGCCCGGCGCGCGGGCGCCGAACGAGAGATTTGTATGCGACGGTATGCCGTCTCCCCTTGAACCGTTCGGACGGCTAGGGCATTGGGCAAGCAAGACCCTCTGCCAGACCGATCCAGGGAGACCGCCATGACCGTCCAAGTCGGAACCGACACCGCCAAGACCCGCCGCCAGCTCAAGGCCGGCGGACAGACCGTCAGCTACTATTCCATCGCCGCGGCGACCGAGGCGGGCTTGGGCGATTTCTCCAAGCTGCCCGCCTGCCTGAAGGTCGTACTCGAGAACATGCTGCGCTTCGAGGATGGCGGCCGCACGGTCTCGACCGACGACGTGAAGGCCTTCGCCGAGTGGGCCGAGAAGGGCGGCAAGAACCCGCGCGAGATCGCCTACCGCCCCGCGCGCGTGCTGATGCAGGACTTCACCGGGGTTCCGGCGGTGGTCGACCTGGCCGCGATGCGCGACGGCATCAAGGCGCTGGGCGGCGACGCGCAGAAGATCAACCCGCTCAACCCTGTCGACCTGGTCATTGACCACTCGGTCATGATCGACGAGTTCGGCAACCCGCGCGCCTTCCAGCACAACGTGGACCGCGAATACGAGCGCAACATGGAGCGCTACCAGTTCCTGAAATGGGGCCAGACCGCGTTCAACAACTTCCGCGTCGTGCCCCCCGGCACCGGCATCTGCCACCAGGTCAACCTGGAATACTTGTCCCAGACCGTCTGGACCGACGAGGACCAGACCGGCGAGACGGTGGCCTATCCGGACACGCTGGTGGGCACCGACAGCCACACCACCATGGTCAACGGCGCCGCCGTCCTGGGCTGGGGCGTGGGCGGGATCGAGGCCGAGGCCGCGATGCTGGGCCAGCCGATCTCGATGCTGATCCCCGAGGTCGTGGGCTTCGAGCTGACCGGCCGGATGATGGAAGGCACCACCGGCACGGATCTCGTGCTCAAGGTGGTCGAGATGCTGCGCGAGAAGGGCGTGGTGGGCAAGTTCGTCGAGTTCTACGGCAAGGGGCTCGACAACCTGCCGCTGGCCGACCGCGCCACGATCGGCAACATGGCCCCCGAATACGGCGCCACCTGCGGCTTCTTCCCGATCGACGCCGAGACGCTGCGCTATCTGGAGATGACGGGCCGCGACAAGGACCGCATCGCGCTGGTCGAGGCCTATGCCAAGGAAAACGGCTTCTGGCGCGACGCCGATTACGCGCCGGTCTACACCGACACGCTCAGCCTCGACATGGGCACCATCGTGCCCGCGATCTCGGGCCCGAAGCGCCCGCAGGACTTCATCGCGCTGACCGATGCCGCGAAGGCCTTCGGCGAGTACGTGAAGGGCCAGCGCGAGGGCAAGGACGCCTCCGCCCGCGCCGAGGTGCGCTGGGAAGGCGAGGGCGGCGCGCCCGAGCCGGTCACCATCCCCGGCGACGAGGGCCACCACATGCGCGGCCACGTCAACGGCGGCGAGGCCGACCGCGAGCAGCTGCATGACGGCTCGATCGTGATCGCCTCGATCACCTCCTGCACCAACACCTCGAACCCCTACGTGATGATCGGCGCGGGTCTCGTGGCCCGCAAGGCGCGCGCGCTGGGGCTCAACCGCAAGCCGTGGGTGAAGACGTCGCTCGCGCCCGGCAGCCAAGTCGTCTCGCATTATCTCGAGGCCGCCGGCCTGCAGGAGGATCTCGACGCCATCGGCTTCAACCTCGTGGGCTACGGCTGCACCACCTGTATCGGCAATTCGGGCCCGCTGGCGCCCGAAATCTCGAAGACGATCAACGATCACGACCTGATCGCGACCTCGGTGCTGTCGGGCAACCGCAACTTCGAGGGCCGCATCTCGCCCGACGTCCGGGCCAACTACCTGGCCTCGCCGCCGCTGGTGGTGGCCTATGCGCTGGTGGGCGACATGAATGTCGACATCACGACCCAGCCGCTCGGTCAGGACAAGGATGGCAACGACGTCTTCCTCAAGGATATCTGGCCCAGCCAGGCCGAGATCGCCGAACTGGTCGAGCGCACCGTCACCCGCGAGGCCTTCCAGGAGAAATACGCCGACGTCTTCAAGGGCGACGACAAGTGGCAGGGCGTCGAGGTGTCGGGCGGCGAGACCTACGATTGGCCCGCCTCCTCGACCTACGTGCAGAACCCGCCCTATTTCCAGGGCATGGACCCGAAGCCGGGCGCTATCGAGGACGTAAAGGGCGCGCGCGTGCTGGCGCTGCTGGGCGACATGATCACCACCGATCACATCTCGCCCGCCGGCTCCTTCAAGGAAAGCTCGCCCGCGGGCCAGTACCTGAAGGAGCGCCAGGTGCCGGTGCGGGAGTTCAACTCCTACGGCTCCCGCCGCGGCAATCACGAGGTGATGATGCGCGGCACCTTCGCCAATATCCGCATCCGCAACGAGATGCTGTCCGGCGTCGAGGGCGGCTACACCAAGGGCCCCGACGGCGAGCAGACCTCCATCTTCGACGCCGCAATGGCGTGGCAGGCCAAGGGCGTGCCGCTGGTCGTGATCGGCGGCGAGCAATATGGCGCGGGCTCCTCGCGCGACTGGGCGGCAAAGGGCACGGCGCTTCTGGGCGTGAAGGCGGTCATCGCCGAGAATTTCGAGCGCATCCACCGCTCGAACCTCGTCGGCATGGGCGTCATCCCGTTCGAGTTCACCGGCGGCGACACGCGGTCCTCGCTGGGCCTGACCGGCGAGGAAGAGGTCACGATCGAGGGCCTCGCCGATGTGCGCCCGCTGGCCGAAGTGCCCGCGCAGATCAAGATGGCCGACGGGTCGGTCAAGGAGATCACGCTGCGCTGCCGGATCGATACCGAGGTGGAGATCGACTACATCAAAAACGGCGGCGTGCTGCATTACGTGCTGCGCAACCTCGCCTCCACGGCCGTCGCCGCGGAGTGATCCGCGCCTCCGGATGATCGCCCGCGGCGGGACGCCCCCGCCGCGGGCTTTTTCGCGTCACCGCAAATCTGCCTCACCAAGGGGTGATTGGCGTCGCACCCCCCACGGGTCTAGGGAGAGCGGACCCGAAACCGACGGACTCGACGATGCGCCTCAGAACTCTTCTCCCCCTCGCCGCAACGCTGCTGGCCGCCCCCGCGGCTGCCGACCCGGTGGTGGTGGAGCTGTTCACGTCGCAAGGCTGCTCGTCCTGCCCGCCCGCCGACGAGATGCTCGGCCAGCTCGCACAGCACGAGGACGTGATCGCCCTGTCGCTGCATGTCGATTACTGGGACTGGATCGGCTGGGCGGATACCTTCGCCGCTCCGGAATTCACTGCCCGGCAGCGCGCCTATGCCACCGCCGCCAAGTCCGAAGTGGTCTACACCCCGCAATTCGTCGTCGGCGGCCGCGATTCGCTCGCGGGTGCGAAGGGGCTGCAGCTCTCCGAGCTAATCGCCGCCCATCGCGACGCCAATGGCGACGTGCTGCGCATCGCCTCAACCGGCACCGGGCGGCAGGTGATGGCGGATGCCACGGTGCTCGACGCGCCCGCGCGGTTGATGCTGGTCACCGTCCTGCCCGAGGCCGAGGTGCGCATCCTGCATGGCGAGAACGCGGGTCGCGACGTGACCTATCACAACGTCGTCCGCGCCTGGCAGGACCTGGCCCAATGGTCGGGCGAGGACCTGACGCTGGACCTGCCCGACATGCCCGACGGGCTGGTGCATTTCGTGCTGGCGCAAGCGATGCCCGACGGGCTGCCCGGGCCGATCTTGGGCGCGGTGCGGGTGGACTGACCGCCGCCCCGGCGGCAGGCTGCGGCCCATGATCCGGGCGATTCTCTTCGACAAGGACGGCACGCTGACCGACTTCCGGCGCACCTGGGAGGCTTGGATCCCGGGCACGATCCGCGCTCTCGCCCGCGCGACGCGGACCGATGCGGCCCTGCTGGCCGAGATCTTCGGCGTCGACCTCGCCGCTGGCCGCATCCGCCCCGACGGCCGCTTCGTCACCGCCACCCATCACGAGACAGTCGACCTGCTCGCGCCCGCGACCGGCTGGTCGCCCGAGGCGCTGGCTGCGTGGTGGGACGCAGCGACGCTGTCGGTGGAACAGGTGCCGGTCACGCCGCTCGACCCGTTCCTGGCGGGGCTGCGCCGCCGGGGGCTGGCGCTGGGCGTCATCACCAACGCGGTCGAGGCCGAGGCGCATTACCAACTCGCTGGCCTGGGCGCCGCGCCGCATCTCGACCGCGTGATCGCCTGCGACAGCGGCTTCGGCGCCAAGCCCGATCCGGCGGGTGCGCGCGACTTCGCCGCCCGCCTGGGCCTCGATCCGGCCCATGTCGCGCTGGTCGGCGACGGGCTGACCGACATGGGTGCCGCTCGCGGGGCGGGGATGCTGGCGCTGGGGGTGACGACGGGCACGCTCGATGCGGCCGCGCTCGCGCCGCATGCCGACCATGTCCTGCCCGACATCACCGCGCTGCCCGCCTGGCTCGACGCCCGCGCCGCCGCCTGAGGCCCGGAAGCGACACGCCCCGTCGCGTCCGACCAATATCACCCGCAGATCCGACGTTCATCATACCCTCGATCGGGAGGGCCGCGCATGGACAGCCTCATTTCGGACACGCCGAAACGCAGACGGGCCGGCGGCCGCCGCGGCCACCAGGATCGCGCGGGTCACGCGGTCATCGAGCAGATGCCCTTCCGCCAGCCCTTCAACCCCGATCGCCCCACCGAACCGCTAGGCCCCGAGGGGGTCGCGGCGATCCATGACGGCGTGCTGCACATCCTCTCGGAGATCGGGATCGAGTTCCTGAACCCCGATGCCGTCGCCCATCTCAAGCGCGCAGGCTGCCGCGTCGACGGCACGAATGTCCGCATGGATCGCGATTTCGTCACCGAGATGGTCGCCCGCGCCCCGGCCGAGTTCACCATCACCCCGCGCAATCCCGACCGCGCCCTGCGGATCGGCGGCGGCTGGATGGCCTTTGGCAACGTCTCCAGCCCGCCGAACTACTGGGACCTGAAGACCGGCAAGCAGACGGGAAGCTGGGCGCGCTACGTCGATTTCCTGAAATTATCGCAGTATTTCAACTGTATCCATTTCGTTGGCGGCTACCCGGTCGAGCCCGTCGACGTCCATGCCGCGATCCGCCATCTCGACTGCCTGCAGGCCAAGCTCGAGCTGACCGACAAGGTCGTCCACGCCTATTCGCTGGGCCGCGAACGGGTTGAGGACGTGATGGAGATGGTCCGCATCGCCGGCGGGCTCAGCCATGCCGAGTTCGAGGCGCAGCCGCGGATGTACACCAACATCAACTCCGTCAGCCCGCTCAAGCACGACTTCCCGATGCTCGAGGGTGCGATGATCCACGCGCGTCGCGGCCAACCCGTCATCGTCACGCCCTTCACCCTCGCCGGTGCGATGGCCCCGGTGACGATGGCCGGGGCCGTGACGCTCAGCCTCGCCGAGGCGCTGGCCGCCATCGCGCTTCTGCAATTCATCGCCCCCGGCGCGCCGGTCGCCATCGGCACCTTCACCTCGAATGTCGACATGAAATCCGGCGCCCCCGCCTTCGGCACGCCCGAATATATCCGCGCCACGCAAATGACTGGCCAGATGGCGCGCTTCTACGGGCTGCCGCTGCGCTCCTCCGGGGTCTGCGCGGCGAATGTCCCCGACGCGCAGGCCACCTGGGAGACCTCGGCCTCGCTCTGGGCCGCAATCCAGTCGGGCAGCAACATGGTCTATCACGCCGCCGGCTGGCTGGAGGGCGGGCTGATCGCCAGCCCCGAGAAATTCGTGATGGATTGCGAGATGCTGCAGCAGATCCAGCGGTACTTCGACCCGGCCCTCTGGGCCACGGGCCCGGGGGATCTCGCGCTCGACGCGGTGGCCGAGGTCGGGTCCGGCGGCCATTACTTCGGCTGCCAGCACACGCAGGACCGCTACCAGCAGGCCTTCTACGCGCCGTTCCTGTCGGATTGGCGTAATTACGAGGCCTGGGATGCCGCCGGCGGGGTCTGGACGGCCGAACGGGCCCACGCGCTATCACGCCGGATCATCGACGGCTTCGAGGCACCGCCCCTGGCGGAGGACCGCCGCGAGGCGTTGGCCGAATTCGTCGCCCAGCGAAAGGCGGAGGGCGGCGCGCCCACCGATTTCTGAGCCGCCTTAACCGGGCCTTCATCCTTCCCCGCCAGACAGGCCCGCATAGCGTCGCCCGGGGTCCCATGCATGGCCTGATCTGCAAATCCGTCGAAGGTTTCGTGATCGCCAATCACGGAACGGCCGCCTGGGAGCGCGTCCGGCGCGATGCGGGTCTGCCGTTCGAACGGTTCGAAACGATGCGCCTCTACGAGGACGGGCTGCTCGAACAGGTGGTCGCGGCCACTGCCGCACGGCTCGACCGCAAGGTGCTCGGCCTGATCGAGGATGTCGCCCATTGGGTTTGCGTCCATCCGCCGCTCGAACCGGTGCGCCGCCTGATCCGCTTCACCGGGGCGACCTTCGAGGACCTGATCCTCGCGCTCGACGAGATCGAGGATCGCGCGCGCATGGCCGTGCCGGATCTCGAATTGCCGAGCTTCCGGGTCCGGGAACTGGGCCCGGATGCCTTTCACGTGGACAGCGAATGGACGATGCCGGGGGCCTCGGCGATGCTGACGGGGGTCCTGCGGGCGATGTCGGACGATTACGGCTGTCTTGCGGTGATCGAATCCGCCGGCTTCCAGCGCGACGGCGCGGTCTGGCGCGAGGCGATCACGATCCACCTCGTGGCGGAGGGTCATCATCCCGCCCGGCGTTTCGATCTGGGGGCGGGCGCGGCATGACGGCCCATAGCCTGCCCACCGCGGTCCTGGACGCGCTGCTGCCGCTCGCGCTGTTCTTCGACGCGGATGGCCGCGTCACCCATGTGGGTCCGGCCTTCGAGCGGATCGCCCCGAACGCGGCCGGACGGCCCCTGGCGCAGGTGCTTCGCCTGCGCCGCCCGGCGGGACGCGCGTCGCCGGCGGCGCTGCTCGCCCGCGCGAACCGGCGCCTCGCGATCGAACTGGCGGGCGAGGCCGGGGAAGGCCCGCCCTCGCGCTTTCGCGGCATGGCCCTGCCGTTGGGCGACGGGGGCGGCCTTCTGCGCCTGGGGCTCGGCACCGATATCCGCGCCGTCGTCGCGCGCCACGATCTTTCGGCGCAGGACTTCGCCGCGGTCGATCCGACCGTCGAGATGCTGTTCCTGATCGAGGCGCAGGCCGCCGTCCTGACCGAGTTCCAGCGCCTCGGCGACCGGCTCGAAGTGGCGCGCGAGACGGCCGAGACGCTCGCCGTGACCGACAAGCTGACGGGCCTCGGCAATCGCCGGGCCGTCGATGGCCATCTGGCGCGGCTCTCGCGGATGCGGGCGCCGAAATTCGGGCTGATCCATCTCGATCTCGATCATTTCAAGGCGGTGAACGACACCCATGGACACGCCGCGGGCGACAAGGTGCTGGAACGTGTGGCCACGATCCTGACCGAGGAGGTGCGCCGCGGGGACATGGTCGGGCGCGTCGGCGGGGACGAGTTCGTGCTGATCCTCGAGGATTGCATCGACGTCGCCACGCTGGAACGGATCGCGGAGCGCATCATCGCGCGGATCGAGCAGCCGATCGACTGGCAGGGGCATCCCTGCCGCATCTCGGGCAGCATCGGCATCACGGTGTCCAGCTTCTACGATCCGCCCGAACCCGCGCGGCTGATGGCCGATGCGGATGCCGCGCTCTACGCCTCGAAACACGCGGGCCGGTCCCGCCATTCCGTCGCGCGCCCGGACGCGGCCTGACGCTAGGCAGGCGCATTCCGGCTGCGACCGACGCACGTCTTGCCGCCCGCACGCAGTTTCGCGCGAGGCGCCCGATGACGATCAAGACCGAGGCTAGAGTGACCACCACGGCGCAGAGTGAAGCTGGATCGCGAAAGCGCCCCGGCGCGCGGCCGCCAGACGCTCCCGACGCGGCGCGATGATGCGCGTCGGAGACCCGGGGAGGCGTCGCTTGGGGAGGTGGAGTGATTGTACGACAGCACAGCCGCGCATCAATTAGCGGCGCGAAGATCTCGATGTCGATGTTGGAGAATTGGCAGCCCGTAGGGGAATCGAACCCCTCTTTCCAGGTTGAAAACCTGGCGTCCTAACCGATAGACGAACGGGCCGCGCTGGCGTGAGCGGTGTTTAGAAGAGGGTCCGGGGGGCTGCAAGCCATTTTTCGGCGAAAATTCGGGCCGTCCGGTCAGTCCTCGGCGGCCGGATCGGCGACGTCTTCGAGCTTGAGCTGAACGCTCTCGCGACCCTGCCAGCGATTGATCTCGATCCGTCCCGCGACATGCAGCGGCGCCCCCGCCGCGCGGTCCACGGCCTGCGAGATGCCCGATGCGCCGGCGCGGAAAGCGATGGCGTCCAGCCGGATCGGGCCACCATCGCTGAGCGTCAGCCTGAGATGCCCGTCGCCCACCGGCTTCGCATGGACCACGCGCAGCGACGGGAAGGCGAAGCGCGGCGCGGCGGCGCCTTGGCCGAAGGGGCCCGCCGCCTCCAGCCGGTTGACCAGCTCGACGGTCGCGGCGCCGGGCATCAGCGTGCCATCGATGCGAAGCTCGCCCGGCTGGCCCAGCGTGGCGCCTTGCCGCGCGATCAGCTCGCCCAGCCGCGCCATCGCGCCCTCGATCTTGCCGGCCTCGACCGTCAGCCCGGCGGCCATCCGGTGGCCGCCGCCCTTGACGAGCCAGCCTTCCGTCGCCAGCCGCTGGATCGCCGCGCCGAGATCGACGCCCGCGACCGAGCGGGCCGAGCCCTGGCCCAGCCCGTCCTCGCGCATCCCGATCACGACGGCGGGGCGGTGCATCGCCTCCTTCAGGCGCGCGGCGACGATGCCGACCACGCCTGGATGCCAGCCCGGCCCGGCGGCCCAGGCGACCGGGCCCGCGCGATCCGCGGCCTGCGCCTTGGCGTCCTCGGTCACGCGGATCTCGATCGCGCGCCGCTCCTCGTTGAGCGCGTCGAGGCGCTGCGCCAGCGCCTCCGCCTCCGCCCGGTCTGCAGTGGCGAGCAGCCGCGCGCCAAGATCCGCGGCGCCGATCCGGCCGCCGGCGTTGATCCGCGGCCCGAGCAGGTAGCCCAGGTGATAGCTCGACGGCGGGCCGTCCGTCCGCGCGGCATCGGCCAGCGCCACGAGGCCCGGCCGCTGGCGGCGGGCCAGCACCTTCAGGCCCTGGCTGACCAGCGCCCGGTTTACCCCCGTCAGCGGGGCGACATCGGCCACGGTGGCCAGCGCCACGAGGTCCAGCATCGCCATCAGGTCGGGACCGGCCCCGCCAGCCGCCTTCATCTGCCGGTTCGCCTCGACAAGGACGAGGAACACGACCGCGGCGGCGCAGAGATGCCCGAGCGAGGCGTCCTCGTCCTGCCGGTTCGGGTTTACGACGGCCAGCGCGGGGGGTAGCGTCTCGCCACCCAGATGGTGGTCGAGCACGATCACGTCGGTGCCGTCCGCCGCCGCCAGCGCGTCGTGGCTAAGCGTGCCGCAATCGACGCAGACGATCAGGTCATGGGCTGCCGCCAGCGTCGCGATCGCCGGAGCGTTGGGGCCGTAACCCTCCTCGATCCGGTCGGGCACGTAGAGCGTCGCCACCCGGCCCTGCGCGCGCAGCCACCAGACCAGAAGCGCGGCAGAGGCGCCGCCATCGACGTCGTAATCGGCGAAGATCGCGATCCGCTGCGACCGCGCTACGGCCGCGACCAGCCGCGCGGCGGCCGTCTCGGCGTCCTTCAAACCGCGCGGATCGGGGAGCAGGTCGCGCAGCCGCGGCGCCAGGAACCCCGCCACACCCTCGGGCAGGACGCCGCGCCGCGCCAGGTGCCGGGCCAGGGCGTGGGGATGGCCGGCCTGCGCGATGGCCTCGGCCAGCCGGTCCTGTTCGGGCGAAAGCCCGGTCCAGCGGCGCCCGGTGGCGGACGCGGCGACGCCCAGCCACGGCGCCTGCATCGTCAGGGCTTGGACGAGGTCGGGTTGCGGTAGATCATGCGCCGCACCGACCCGGTCTTGGACCGCATCAGGATCGTCTCGGCGGTCAGGTAGCCGACCTCGCGCTTGATGCCCGCGAGGATCGAGCCGTCGGTGACGCCCGTGGCCGCGAAGATCACGTCCTGGGTCACCATGTCGTCGCGGGTGTAGACCCGGTCGAGATTGGTGATCCCGGCCTTCTTGGCGCGGCCGCGCTCGTCGTCGTTGCGGAAGGTCAGCCGGCCGAACATCTGCCCGCCCATGCATTTCAGCGCCGCGGCGGCCAGGACGCCCTCGGGCGCGCCGCCCGATCCCATATACATGTCGATCCCGGTCTGCGCGGCCTCGGCGGTGTGGATGATGCCGGCCACGTCGCCATCGGTGATCAGGCGGATCGCGGCATGGGTCTCGCGGATCTCGGCGATCAGCTCCTGGTGGCGCGGACGCTCCAGCACGCAGACGGTGATGTCCTCAGTCGAGCAGCCCTTGGCGGCGGCCAGCGCGTTCACCCGCTCGGACGGGGACATGTCCATCGTCACCACCCCGGGGCGGTAGCCGGGCCCGATGGCGAGCTTGTCCATATAGACGTCGGGCGCATGCAGCATCGAGCCGCGCGGGCCCATCGCGATCACGGTCAGCGCGTTGGGCATGTCCTTGGCCGTCAGCGTCGTGCCCTCCAGCGGATCGAGCGCGATATCCACCTCGGGGCCATTGCCGGTGCCGACCTGCTCGCCGATGAAGAGCATCGGGGCCTCGTCGCGCTCGCCTTCGCCGATCACGACCGTGCCGTTGATGTCCAGCATGTTGAGCTGGTCGCGCATGGCATTCACCGCGGCCTGGTCGGCGGCCTTCTCGTCGCCGCGGCCGATCAGGCGGGCCGAGGCCAGCGCCGCCGCCTCGGACACGCGGGCCAGGCCCAGGGACAGCATCCGGTCGTTGAAATCGGTCTTGGGCATGGGAAGGGTCCTGTTGGTGGCGGTGTCCCGGGGATAGGTCGGGGGCGGGCAGGGGGCAAGCCTGCGCGTCCGGTCAGACCCCTTCGGAGGACTGCGCCCAAAGATTAAGGCCCCGCTCGCCGCTCAATTCGTCGATGCGGGCCAGTTCGTCTTCGGAGAAATCGAGATTGCCGGTGGCGCCCGCGCAATCGGCCACCTGCTCGGGGCGCGAGGCGCCGATCAGCGCGCTGGTGACGCGCCCGCCGCGCAGCACCCAGGCCAGCGCCATCTGCGCCAGGCTCTGCCCGCGCGCCCGGGCGAGGTCGTTCAGCCCGTTCAGCGCCGCGACCATCTCGGGGGTGACGCTGTCGGGATCGAGCGACTTGCCCTGCGTCGCGCGGCTGCCCTCGGGGACGCCGCCGAGGTATTTCTTCGTCAGAAGCCCCTGCGCCAGCGGCGTGAAGACGATCGAGCCGATGCCTTCCGCCTCGAGCGTGTCTAGAAGCCCGTCGCGTTCGACCCAGCGGTTCAGCATGTTGTAGCTGGGCTGGTGGATGACGCAGGGCGTGCCCAGCTCGCGCAGGATCGCCGCCGCTTCGCGCGTGCGCTCCGAGTTGTAGCTGGAGATCCCGGCATAAAGCGCGCGGCCCGAGCGGACGATGTGGTCGAGCGCACCCATCGTCTCCTCCAGCGGCGTGTCGGGATCGAAGCGATGCGAATAGAAGATGTCGACATAGTCGAGGCCCATCCGCTTGAGCGACTGGTCGCAGGAGGCGATCAGGTACTTGCGGCTGCCCCATTCGCCATAGGGGCCCGGCCACATCAGGTAGCCCGCCTTCGACGAGATGATCAGCTCGTCGCGATAGCCCGCGAAATCCTCGCGCAGCATCTGCCCGAAGGCCAGCTCGGCCGCGCCCGGCTCGGGGCCGTAATTGTTGGCAAGGTCGAAATGCGTGATGCCGTGGTCGAAGGCCGTCCGACAGATCGCGCGCTTGGTCTCGTGCGGGTTGTCGTCGCCGAAATTGTGCCACAGTCCCAGGCTGATCGCGGGCAGCTTCAGCCCCGACCGCCCGCAGCGGCGATAAGGCATCGTCTCGTAGCGGTCGGCGGCCGGGGTGTAGCGCATGGCGGGGTCCTCAGGCGGTCTGGATCTGCAGGGCCACGGGCTCGCCGCGGACCACTTCGGTGGCGGTCACGCCCTGCAAGGCGCGCGCCAGGTCGTCGGGCGCGCAGGGGTGCGTGACGATCAGGACCGGCGCGTCCTCGCCCGGATGGTCGTATTGGCGCATCCGGTCGATCGAGATCCCGGCCTGGCCCAGCACCGTCGCCACGCGCGCCAGCGCGCCCGGCTCGTCATGCAGCGTCATGCGCAGGTAATGCGCGCAAGGCGTCGCGGCCTCGGCCCGGCGGGGCGCGGCGAGCGTCGCGGCGGGCTGGCCGAAGACCGGCAGCGTCAGGCCCCGCGCGATGTCGCAGACATCGCCCATTACCGCACTGGCGGTCGGGCCTTCGCCCGCGCCCGCGCCGCGCAGCACGATCTGGCCCACCGCGTCGCCCTCGATGACCACCATGTTGGTGCCGCCTTCGAGCTGGCCCAGCGGGCTGTCGGCGGGCACCAGGGTCGGGCGCATCGACTGCTCGATCCCCGCCGCGGTCCGGCGCGCCTCGCCCAGCAGCTTGATGCGGTAGCCCATGTCGCCCGCGCGGCGGATGTCGTCGATCGAGACGCGCTCGATCCCCTGAAGCTGGACGCCGTCGAAATCGACCTGAACCCCGAAGGCGATCGCGGCGAGGATGGCGAGCTTGTGTCCGGCGTCGATGCCGCCCACGTCAAGCGTCGGATCGGCCTCCAGGTAGCCCAGGGCGCGGGCCTCCTCGAAGACCTCGGCATAGGGCAGGCCGGCGCTTTCCATCCGCGTCAGGATGTAGTTGCAGGTGCCGTTCATCACCCCCGAGACGCGGCTGATGGCGTTGCCCGCCAGCCCCTCGCTCAGCGCCTTCACGCAAGGAATACCGCCCGCCACCGCGGCCTCGAAGCGCAGCGCAACGCCCGCCGCCTCGGCGCGTTCGGCCAGCGCCTGGCCGTGCAGCGCCAGCATCGCCTTGTTCGCGGTCACCACCGGTTTGCCCGCCTCGAGCGCGGCCTCGGTCGCGGCCTTGGCCGGGCCGTCCGAGCCGCCCATCAGCTCGACGAACAGGTCGACGTCGTCGCGGCGCGCCAGCGCGACGGGGTCGTCCTCCCAGCCGTAGCCCGACAGGTCCACGCCCCGGTCCTTCCCGCGCGAGCGGGCGGAGACGGCGCCGATCGCGATGGCCCGTCCCGTGCGCGCCTCCAGCGCCGCGGCATGGGCCTGCACGATCTTGATGACGCCTGTGCCCACGGTGCCGAGGCCCGCGATTCCGAGGCGGAGGGGGTGGTCATTGCGGCGCGCTCCGTGGCTGGGCTGGTCGCGGGCAGGGGTAGCCGGTCGGGCCGGGCGGTGCAACGCGGGCGGGCGTCAGATCTCGACGGCGCGCAGCGCCTCCGCGCGGGCGCGAAGCGCGGCGCCGCGGGCGTCGAGGTCGCTTGCGGGCGGCGGGGCGACCCCGCGGGCGCGCAGCAGAGCCGCGCGGCGCGCCAGCGCGGCCTGCGCCGCTTCGGCGCGCGACGGGATGGCCGCGCGCGCCAGCAGCGGGTCCAGCGGCACGAGCTGCGGCAGCGTCTGCGCCAGCGCCGTGGCCGAGATCGTGCCCTCGGGGCGCGGCAACTCGGGCGCGCAGGCGGTCAGCAGGACGAGGACGGGCAGGGCGCGGATCATGGCGCGGACGGTAGGCGGGGCCGCGCGGCGCGACAAGCCGCTTGAAATTGGCCGCTTGGAATTGAACGCCCGTTCGATTTAGATCGCCCCATGGCGCGACCCAGCGGATCCGATGCCGGCGTGACCGGCCCGCGCGTGCGGCAGGCGGCGGAGCGGCTCTTCGCGCGCCACGGCTACGCCGCCGTCTCCATGCGCCAGATCGCGGCCGAGGTCGGGATCGGGGCGGGGGCGCTCTACCACTACACGCCGGACAAGCAGGCCCTGCTCGCCGGGCTGATGCGCGACCACATGACCGAGGTCCTGGCCGGCTGGGCGGCGGCCGATCCCGGCGGCGACCCGGTCGCGCGGCTCGACGCCTTCGCGCGCTTCCACATCCGGTTCCATCTCGACCGGCCCGACGCGGTGTTCATCGCCTACATGGAGCTGCGCTCGCTCGAGCCCGCGAATTTCGCCGAGATCGAGCGGCTGCGCCGCGAATACGAGGCGGTGCCGCAGGACATCCTGCGCGCGGGCGCGGCGTCGGGCGCGATGCGCGTGCCCGACGTCAAGCTGGCCGGCATGGCGCTGATCGCCATGCTGACCGGCGTGAACACCTGGTTCCGCGAGGGCGGGCGGCTGGACCGCGGGGCGGTCGAGCGGATCTATGCGGGCATGGCCCGGGGGATGGTCGGGGCCTGAGCGGCCCCGGTCCCGGCGGTGCGCGTCATGCGCGCTCGGAATACTCCATCGTCTCGGTGTTGACGACGATATCCTCGTCCTGGCCCACGAAGGGCGGCACCATCACGCGGATGCCGTTGTCCAGAAGCGCCGGCTTGAAGCTGTTGGCGGCGGTCTGGCCCTTCACCACCGGCTCGGTCTCGACGATCTTGCAGGTCACCTTCTGCGGCAGCGTCGCGTTCAGCGCCTCGTCCTCGTAATACTCGATCTGGACCATCATGCCGTCCTGCAGGAAGGGCCGGCGCTCGCCCAGGATCTCGGCATCGAGCTCGACCTGGTCGTAGGTGTCGGTGTCCATGAAGACGAGCTTGCCGTCGGTTTCGTAGAGGAACTGCTGGTCCTTCTGCTCCAGGCGCACGCGTTCGACCTTGTCGGCGGAGCGGAAGCGTTCGTTGAGCTTCGAGCCGTTGCGAAGGTTGCGCATCTCGACCTGCGCGAAGGCGCCGCCCTTGCCGGGCTTCACGTGGTCGACCTTCACGGCCGTCCAAAGATGGCCATCATGTTCCAGCACGTTGCCGGGACGGATCTCGTTTCCGTTGATCTTGGGCATGTCGCTCGCTCGCTGACCGGGTGTTGGCGCCCGCATAGCGCTGCGTCCTGCCACGGGCAAGCCGCGCGGGGCGGGTCAAGAGCGCGGAGTCGATCCCGAACGTGAGGATTCCGACGAAACTATGACGAAAACTTGAAATGATCCGGTCCGGCACCATATGTTGCGTCAGGTTCGCGGGGAGAGCGACCAGTACTGGTGTGGGCCTGTCAGCAGATATCCGCTGAGTGCAAGTGGGGTATTCGCAAAATGCATAGCCCGAATCGTATTCGGGATGTTAGGCGGGCCCCTCGGGGAAGATGCAAGAGCCATAATGGAGAGTGCGGGAATGACCGATTTCGTCGATGCCACGGCGTTCAATTTCGAGCAGGGCCAACGGGCCCGGAAGCTGTTTGCCGCCGTCGTGCTCGCCGCGCTCGACGATGCGATTTCCGATGACAAGAAGTACGGCAACGGCCCGGATCAGATCGCCCGCTGGGCGCGGTCGCGGGACGGGCGCGAGGTTCTGTCCTGTGCCGGAATCGATCCGAACGAGCGCGTCGTCTCGGGTCTCATGGAATTCGTGAGCCGGGGCGTTCGCACCTCGGTCGCCCTCTCCCGCGAGGAGAGCGAGCGTCGTCAGGCCGCCGAGCTTGCCGAACTGGCCGAGGCCGCGCAGGCCGCCTGAGCGCCGCGAGGCTGGGACAAAAAACGCCGCGCAGCCAATCGGTTGCGCGGCGTTTTTCATGTGATGCTGCGGGTGTCGGTTCGCCCGTCAGTCGAATTCTTCCGAGTTCATCATCTGCCGCAGCTCGCGCCGGACCAGCTTTCGCACGTTGCGCGTGATCCGCTCGCCCAGTTCGCCCGCAAGCTCCTGGCGCACGATCTCGGCGATCAGCTCGCGCAGCGCCTCGTCGCCCGACATCGCGTCCGACAGGTCCGAGAGATCCGTGTCCTCGGAACCGTCCTCTTCCGGGGCCGCGTCTTGCGCGGCGGCGGTCTCGACGGCGGCCGGTTCATCCGCCGTGGTGTCCACGGGCGCCTCCGGCACCGGATCATCGTCCTCCGCCATGCCGTGAACGAAGCGCGGCGGGGCGGGGTCGCCGACCGGCTCCGCGGTCCGGGCGTCGAGGCCCGTCACCTCGCCCACTGGCGCGATCTCGGTTTGGTAGTCCTCGTCCTCGGCGTAATCCGCGGGCGCGTCGTCCGGCGTGGCCGGGCGGGCCTCCCAGCCTTCGATCGGCGACGCCTCCAGGTCGCGCGTCAATTCGGCCGCCTCCTCGGGCAGGGCATCGGTGAACAGCCCGGCATCGCGGCTGTCGCGCTCTTCCTGTGCGAGGGTTCGGATCATCTGGAATGGGTCTTCGGGTTCGGTCACGCGCTGCGTCGGTCCGAGGACCAGCGCTTCGGCGTCCGCCGCGTCCGACGCGGGCCCGTCATCGCCTCCCAGCGCGGCCTCGGCCGGATCGCTGGCCACCAATCGCCGGATGGAGGACAGCACGTCCTCAATGTCATGTGACTGCGCCATGTCCGTCTCCGCTCGAACCTCGCGCGATCTTCTGCCGCGCCCCTTTCGAAAACCCTAGCACGTCACCCCCGGGGCGCGTCCATGTCGGGCGCGCCCGAAGGGCGAAGCCGGCGTTCAGTTGCGACCGAAACGCCGCAGCACGCTGTCCAGACGGCCGCCCTGCTGGGAGGGCGAGATCGCCGGCGCGTTGGAGACGAGGTTGTAGTAGACGGTTGGATCGTAGCGCTCGACCGACAGGCCCAGATGCTCGGTGGTGAGCAGGCCCATCGCCGCCAGGACGCGGTAGACCGCGACCTGCGCGTCGCTTTCGGCCTGCAGCTGGTCGACCCGCGAGTCGAGCAGGTCCTGCTCGGCATCGAGGACATCGAGCGTGGTGCGCGCGCCGAGCGACGCCTCCTCGCGGAAGCCGTCGAAGGCGACCTGCGCAGCGCGAACCGCCTCGCGCGTGGCGATGATCTGGGCCTGCGCAATCTGCAGCCCGGCCCAGGCCCTGCCGACGCCGTCGGTGATGATCCGGCCCGTCTGTGCCAGCTCGGCGCGGGAGGCCTGCGCCAGCGCGATGGCGCGGCGGTTCAGCGCCGAAAGGCGGCCGCCGTTATAGATCGGGACGTTCCCGGTGATCGACACCCCGCTCGTCAGCGTGTCGGGGCGCCCGTAGCTCACGTTCGCGCCGAGGTTGATCGTCGGAAGGCGATCGGCTTCGGCCGCTTCGGCGAGCAGGCGGCTGGCGGTGACCTCGTGCTGGCCGGCCAGGATCAGCGGGTGGATCTGCAGCGCCAGGGCCTGCGCACGGTCGACCGTGGCGGGAAGCTGCGGCGCGGGCGGCGGCGCGGCGAGGAAGGCGTCGGGCAACTCGCCCACGGCGAGGCGATAGATCTCGCGCGCGATGTCCACCTGCCCGCGGGCGCCGGCCAAGAGCGAGCGCGCGGTGGCCAGGCGCGACTCGGCCAGGGCGACATCGGTCCGCGTGACCTCGCCCACCTCGAACCGGTCCCGCGCGGCCTGAAGCTGCTGGCTGAGCAGGCGCTGGTTGCTCTCGCGCACATCGACGGTCCGGACCGCGAGGCGCAGGTCGAGGAAGGCCTCGGCCGCGTCGAGCAGCACGTTCTGTTCCTGCTGCAGCAGCCCGTAGCGCGCCGCCAGGACCGCCTCCTTCGCCGCGCCGATCCGCAGGTAGCGCTGGCCGCCATCGACCAGCGTGTAATCCAGAAGCAGCGAAAGCGACCCGCCGGTCGTCGTTGTGGTGCGCACGTCGCCGACATTGGTGTTGGTCTTCGAATAGGCCGCCTGCGCGCTGATCACCGGCCGCAGCGCGGAAACCGCGACGGCCACGTCTTCGTCGGTGGCGCGCAGCAGGAAGCGCTGCTGTTCGAGGAGCGGCGAGGACCGGTAGGCCTGGATCAGCGTGTCGGTCAGCGTCTCCGCCATCGCCGGGAGCGCCGAGGCGAGGGCGACTCCGAGTCCCAGAGCCGCACCGCGCATGCTAGATGTCCAATTCGTCATGTCCCGTCCCTCCCGAGGGTCGCGGTCACAAAAGAAATCCGCGCTGTTCTTCGAACCCCGGCAGAACCGGAGCGGTGGCATTGAATGCGAAGCGCCAGGCCATGCGGCCGTCGATGCGGCGGCCGAGGCGGGTCTCGCCCAGCCGGCCGGTCATGAAGATGGCGGCGATGCGCCCGCCTTCCTTCAACTGATCGGTCAGGGCGTCGGGGATCCGCTCGACCCCGCCCTCCACAAGGATCACGTCGAAGGGGCCGGCCTTGGCTGCGCCTTCGGCCAAGGGCCCCTGCAGCACGGCGGCGTTCATCACCTCGTCGGCGGCCAGGGCGGCTTCGGCCTCTGCGGCCATGGCCTCGTCCTCTTCCAGCATGACGACGGAGTCGGCCATGCGCGCCAGCACGGCGGCGGAATAACCCAGCCCCCCGCCGATGATCAGGACCTGGTCGGCGCGGTCGATATCCAGCGCGTCCAGCATCTTGGCAAAATTCCGCGCGTCCAGCATCTCGCGCCCGCCGCCCAGCGGGACCGGCGCGTCCATATACGCAACCGGCTTGGCGGCGCCTGGCACGAAGGCTTCGCGCGCGACGTCGAGCATCGCGGCGATGATCGGGAACTTCGTCACGTCGGAAGGGCGGACCTGCGTGTCCACCATCATCGTACGCAAGGGGTGCTGGGATATCGCCATCGTCTATCTGAACTCGCCGGTTCATTGTTCTTTCGCCTCAGAAAGCACGAATGCCCGGCGCGGCGCAACGCCAAAGCCCGGCCGCGGACGCTTGCGGGCGGTCCGGTGGCGCGCTATGGCAACGCCCATCCCCGGCGGCGAGTTGGCGGAGTGGTTACGCAGCGGATTGCAAATCCGTGCACACCGGTTCGATTCCGGTACTCGCCTCCAGACCTTCCCCGAACTGCTTCTTTTCGCTGAAGTTTCGTCATCGCGCGAAGGTATCGGCGTTCTGCCCTTAGTAGCGCTCCTGCGCGTCCTTCGGTGGCCCGAAGTCGCGACGTCGATCCGGGGATGTGGGGGCGGGCCGCCGCGAGGTTGCGGACAATCCGCCAACTCTGTTGACGAACTCCGTCCGGCTCGGACGGCGGGTCAGCGCGGAACCGGCCGGATCGCCGCGCCGGAGCTGTCACTGAAGCGTTGCGGCCTCGAGGGCCGCCTTCGCCTCCGCCACGGATGCCCCCTCCAGGGTTAGGGACTGCATCGGCGAGAAGACGAGGCGCGCGCCCTCGGGGGCGGGCTCGACCCGCGCGAGGCCTTCCGCTACCAGCGCCGCCGCGAGTTCGAGGCGGTGCCCGTCGCCCCAGCCGCGCAGCACGTCATGCCCCGCACCCTCCGCGATCGAGATCGTCACCGCGCGCGCGTCTGGCGCGATCACGTAGAGGTCGTCCCCCGCGCCGCCGGACAGCGTCAGCCGCCGCCCCTCCGCCTCCAGCCGGTCGTCGCCGCGCGATCCGGTCAATGCGCCGCCCCCGCCGCGCAACACGCCGCGTTCGACGTGGAGCGGCAGCGCATGCGCGCCCCAGGCGATCAGCTCGTCCACCCCGCCATCGGCGGGCTCCAGGATCACGGTCTCCGGGTTCGCGATGATGTAGCGGTCGGGCCCCGGCCCGCCCGCGAAGCGCATCCCACGGCCGTCATCCTTGAAGCGGCTGCCGATTGGCTGGGCCGTGACGACGCCATCGCGATCGCCGTCGCGTTCGGGCGCGTCGGAAAGATCGGCCCGCGCGGCGCGGATATCCGTGCCCACCGGCCAGCGCGGGCGGACCTGGTCCGGCGTCAGATCCGCCGCCGCGGTGTCGCGCAGGATAACCGTCTGCGGCCAGAACGGATCGGCCGGCGCGGTCAGCCACAGATCCGGGCCGACCTGGGTCAGCCGCGACAGGGCGTCCTCGGCGCTGGCGAAGGGAAAGCCATCGAGCACGAGCCGGTCATCGGGCCCGAAGCCCGCGATGATCTTGTTCTCGCGCCCGCGCGCGATGCGGATCTCGTCGGCCCCGCCCGACAACTCGACGAGGTCAAACCCGGCCCCCGGCGCGATGATGTCGTCGCCGCCCGTGTCGCGGATCACGCTGTCGCGCGGATCGAAGGGTGCGTCCCCCCGCGCCATGTCCAGCACCAGTGCCGGGCGCAGGGCGCGCAGGGTGATCGACCGGATCGCGAAGTCGTTCTCGGGTGCGAGCACCGCCTCGATCGCCCGGTCCGCCGGCCACCATCCGCCGCGCGCGGTGAACTGGTCGTTCGCGATCACGTGCATCGGCGCGCGCACGTCGGCGGGCGTGGGCATGCGATAGATCTCGCGCAGGCCGGCGCGGTCGGGGCCGAAAAAGAAGACGATCTCCTCGGGCGTCCAGAGCGCGGCCCAGACGTGGAAGGCGTCGTAGATGCCGGGCGCGTCGTGCTGGCGCGACAGGGTAAAGACGTCCCGGTCGCCTCGGGTCTTGGCGCGCGGGATCCGTGCGACCGGGTCGGGGTCGAAGCGATTGACGAGATCGGTGTCGTGAACCGCGGCACCGGTCTCGTCGAACGCGTCGAAGATCACGGCGGTGTTGAAGGTGGCGTCCTTCGGCGTGGGCTGCGCGATGCCCGCGCCATAGGCCTCGAAGATGTCGATCTCTGGCGGCCAGCCGCGCCCCGCGAAGGTCAGCCAGAAGGCCGGCCAGCGGCCGCGGCCGCGCGGGATGCGGGCCTCGATCTCGAACCAGCCGTAGGTCTGGGCCCAGGTCTCGGCCGTGGTGATCTGCGCCGTCGCGAAGCGGACCTTGTCGGCGCGCCCGCCCTGGCCGCTGCGGCGCAGGTAGTCGCCCACGGCCGCCCGCGCGTCCTCGGAGAGCGGGACCGTCCGCAGCGACAACCCGTCCTCGGTCACGACATGCAGGGGCGGCAGCTCCGCGTCGATCCCGGGCGGCATCACGCCGCGGTCCAGGAAGACCGTCTCGGCGGCGTTGGTCATCAGGACCTGCCGCCGGCCCAGCGTCGACCAGAGGCCCCGCCGACCGTCGAAGCGCGACAGGCCGTCCGCGAAACGCTCCTCGAAGATCGGGACCGTGCCGGACAGATCGGGCGGCGCCGCCGCGGCATGGGCGGAAACAAGCGCGGCGAGCAGGCCCGCGGCGAGGGGGGGCAGAGACGCGCGCCCGGATCGGTTAGGGAAGGCCATTGGCGCGGGCTCCGTGGGTCTTGGGCGCGATGTCGATGGCGGCGCGGCCGCCCGGGCCGGGGCCCCGTCCCGAAACCAAACCACTCGGATCCAGATGACCGCAACCTCGCCGCCCCCGAGCCTCCCGAAGAGGCGGAGAAGCTCCACCCCGGCCCGCGAGCCCGGCGCGCGATGACCGTCGCCGCCGCCGGCATCCCCGCGCCAGGCGCGACCGAGCGGGCCTTCTGGGCGCTGGCCGACGTGACGCTTCTCTGCCTCGTCCTGGCCGCCGCCTCGGACATGCTGATTCAGCTCGGGCCCATCCAGTCGCTGGCCTGGATGACCTGCTACGGGCTGGCGCTCCTGCGGATCGGGATGACCTGGCCCGCCATGGTCCCGCTGGCGATGCGCAGCGGCGCGGTGATGGCCTATCCGGCCGTCTGCCTCGCCTCGACGCTGTGGTCCGGAGCGCCGGCCGGCACGCTGGTCTCGGCCCTTCAACTCGCGATGACGGTGGTGATCGCGGCCTATCTGGGCTGGCGCTACTCGATCACGGTGCTGCTCAAGGGCGTCGCCGTCCTGCTGACCGCCGGATCGGCGCTCTCGCTCCTGCATTGGGCGACGGGGGTCTTCCCCTGGCCGATCTATACCGAGGCGGGTGGGCTGTCCGGGCTTTACGCGCACAAGAACATGCTGGGCCAGCGCGCGCTCTTCTGTCTCGCGGCACTGGCGGCGGTCCTGCTGATGCGCCGGGCCGAGGCGGGGCTCGTGTTCAAGGCCCTGGCGCTGGGCGCGCTGGGCGTGAACCTGCTGGCCCTGGCGCTGTCGAAATCGGCCACCTCGGTGCTCCTGCTGCCGGTGATGATCGGGCTGGTGCTGCTTCTCTGCGCCCGGCGGGTCCCGTCGGTCCTGGGCATCGCGATGGTGGCGGTGGCCGTCCTCGGGCTGGCGCTCACGCCACTCGGGCTCGCGCTCATGGGGATTCACCCGGTCGAGGCGGTGCTGTCCGCGGTCGGCAAGTCCAGCACGCTGACGGGCCGGACGCTGCTGTGGGACATCGCGATGGACGTGCACCGCGACCACCCGGTCCTCGGCACCGGCTACCGGGCCTTCTGGATGGCCCCCGAATTCGCCAACGGCCGGGTCCTGACCTACGAGGCGGGCGCGCGGGACGCCGCGTCCTTCCACAACTTCGCGCTGGAGATCCTGGTCTCGGTCGGCTGGCCCGGCCTGGTGGCGATGCTGGCGACGATCTTGCTGGCGGGCCAGCGCCTGCTGCGGCTGTTCCTGCGCGACGGGCAGCCGGCGGTCGCCGGGGCGCTGGCGATCCTGGTCGGCATCGTCGTCGCCTCGCTGGTCGGTGCCTCCCTCTTCCGCCCCCACGAGATCATGATCGTCCTCCTCGTGGCCTTTGCGGTCTCGGCCGGGGAGGACCTGCGCCGAATGCCGGTTGCGCCCGCACCCGCCGGCCGGGCCCGCCTGGGACGCGCCTGACGCAGCAAACCGGCTCAGGCGACGCCCGCCGCCGCAGGGCGGAAGCGCGGCCACGGCGTCTCGCGCCCCAGAAGCGTCTCCAGCCGCTCGACCTCGGGGGCGAACATCGCCGTCAGCCGCGCCTCGGTGTCGGGCCTCATGGGCGCCACCACCTCGCGCAGGCGCTCGCGATTGGCGTCGCGCATCTCACGGATGCCGGGCAGGGCCTTCGCGGTCTCGACCGCCCGGCCCAGCCCCGCGCGGCGGGCGGCGTGGCCGAGCCGCCAGAGCGTTCGCCCGAGCACCGGGTTCCGGTAGCGCACGCTCTCGTTGGCGCGCCGATCCAGGAAATCGGCGATCGGCGGCAGGCCGAGCGCGTCGGTCACCCGCCGCGCCGCGGCGGCGCGGTCGGCCCGGATTTCCTCCTGGAACAGGACGTGGATGCGTGCTCGCGGGAAGGCGTCGAACCAGCGGGACAGATGCGTGGCGTAGCGCCCTTGGTCGACGTAGAGCGGATTGTTGTCCAGCGCGGCCTCGAAGGCGACGTTCGCGCCCGAGACATGGCCTTTCCGCACCTCGTGGAGATGGTTGGAGAACGCGCGCGCCACCGGGTCCCGCAGGCAGACGAGGATCTGCAGATCCGGGTTGTAGGCTGCGGCGCGGTCGGGCGCGGCGGGATGGATGAAATAGGAGGGCGAGATCTCCCCGCGGTGACGGCGGGGCCGCCCTGATACAAAGCGGCGCTCGTACCACTCGTATCCCCGGTCGAACCGGTAGGAGAAGAAATCGACCTCCTTCTCGTCGCTGACCCGCAGGTCGGGGCATTGCGCCAGCACGCCGTAGAGCCAAGTCGAGGCGCATTTTTGGGCCCCGATCCCGATGAACGTCGCCTGGTCTGGTCGCATCACGGACCTCCGGATCCCAAGGAGCGCGCCGGGACGGGCCATTTCGGCGCACTGGCGGCTCCCGAACGTGTCGCATCCGCGCCATATCCCGCCCGGCCCGCGATTCCGCGAGGGCTGCGCCAATCCGAGCCGAATTCCAAGTGCGATATTCGACGCATCGATTTCGAAACGGAACCGATGACGCTTTCCCGCCTTTCGTTCGCGTAATTCCGCCAATGCCCCGACGCGCATTCATCATTCTCTTGAGAACCCGATCCCGGACCCTACGGTCTCCAAGCGTCAGCTGACCCGAACGCAATTCGGGCAGATCCCCGATCGGAGTTCCGAATGAGACCATCAGAGTCCCTGTTCCGATACGATGGAACCCCCGAGGAGGCCGGCGTCGCAGACCGGCCCTTCGATGCCTTCGCGAAATGGGGTTTCGACCTGGGCATGGCCGTCCTGCTCCTGCCGATCCTCCTGCCGCTGATCCTCGTCCTCTATGTCCTCGTCCGACTTGATGGCGGGCCGGGGTTCTTCGGGCACGAGCGGGTCTGCCGGAACGGACGCCGCTTCAAATGCTGGAAGCTTCGCACGATGGTGCCCGACGCGCAGGCCGTGCTGCGGCGGCATCTGGCCGAGAACCCGGCGGCCGCGGCGGAGTGGTCACGCGACTTCAAGCTCGTCGACGATCCGCAGAATCACGCCGCTCGGCGCCTTCCTGCGCCGCACCTCTCTCGATGAGCTGCCGCAGATCTGGAACGTGCTTCGCGGCGAGATGAGCTTCGTTGGCCCGCGCCCGATCACATCCGACGAGTTGCCGAAATATGACGGCTATGAATGGTGTTACCTGTCCCTGCGGCCCGGGATCACGGGCCTCTGGCAGGTGTCCGGTCGCAACGATGTCGATTACGACACACGCGTCCAGCTGGATGTCGAGTATCGCATGAACCGCAGCCTGAAGGGCGATATCGTGATCATGATGCGCACGGCGAACGCGGTGCTGGACAGCACCGGCCGCTGAGCCAAACCCCACGCCGCGCAAGCGGTCCCCGGGCGGCCGCGCGCCACGCCGGCAACACCGGTCGGTGATCCGATCACTTCGACGCGATGGACGTTGGTGGCCGCCGGCTTGTGGGGTAAATGTCGGCCATGACTAACGCGTCGCACCGATCGGCCGCATCCGATGGCAAACCCGCTCCGGCGGCGCGGGGCCGCGCCGCCGACGACGCCGACAGCGCCCGCAAGAAGCTCAAGCTCGGCGGGATGGCGGCGGTGCTGGCGGCCATGCCCTTCGCGCTCCTGCTCGCGATCTGGCTGTGGTCCTCCGGCGTGATTCCGCTCTGGCTCCTGATTCCGATCTACGGTCTGGCCGGCGCGGCGATCACAGTCTTCTTCGTCTTTCTCAGACGCTGAGGAAATCGGCGGCGGTTTGACGCCGATTTCGCCAGTTTCGAAATCCGGAGCATTCTGCGGCGGCACTCCATTACCCGGTTCAACCGCAAACGGGCACGAATCGGCGCATCGCTTTCGGAATTCCGCCCTGCCGTTCCACGAATGGTGAGCGGGCTTCCGCGAATGGTATTCGGGAAATGGCCAAATTCCGCCACCGGCCGTCGCGACCCCCATTCCGCCGCTGGTTCTCGATCTGGCCGAGGCTAAGGTCGTGTGCAGCGGCGCCGAATTCGAGCGCCTTTTCGACACCGGCCTGCCCGCAATTCCGCAGCGGCGCGGATCCGCACGCCTGCAGCGGCAACGATACGGTCCAGTCCCGATGAACACGACACGCCTCAAGGGATTGCGCCTCGACTCGTCGGATCGCGACGTCTTCATGCCCGAGATGAAGACCGGCGACGTCCTGCGCGACCTGTCGGAGACCCTGCGCCGCCGCTGGGCGATTATCGCGGGCGCGGTGACGGCGGCGGCCGTGCTCGCCGCGATCTACGCCCTGAGCGCGACGCCGCTCTTCAGCGCGAACGGCGCGCTGCTGATCGACCCGCGCGTCGGCCGCGGCCTCGAGACCGAGAACCAGGTCACGCCGGCGCTCCTGATGTCGGACGCGCTGACGGTGGATAGCGAGCTGCGCGTGCTGACCTCGCGCGAGGTGACGGCGAGCGCGATCCGCGCGCTCGGGCTCGAGCCCGAACCCCATGCGGGGCCGTCACTGGCGCGGCGGGTGGCGGGCCTGTTCGGGCGCGACCCCTCCGCCGATGCGCCAGATGCCGATATGCTGCCCGAAGACCTCCGGCGCGCCCGCGAGATGGAGGCGCTGCGCCGGGATTTCATGCGCAACATGGATGTCTCGCGCGCCGGCGACACCTTCGTGATCGACTTGGCCTATCGCTCGCCCGACCGGCGCTTCGCCGCCGAGGCGGTGAACACTTTGATGCGGGAATATCTGCGCCTCTCGGTCGCCCAGAAGACGGCCAATATCGAGCGCAACCGCGTCTGGCTGGAAGAGCGGATCGCGCAGCTGGGCGGCGAGGTGCAAGCCGCCGAGACCGCGGTGGCCGAGTACCGGCGCGCCAATGATCTGCTCGCTCCCGAGGGTCAGCTCCTGCCGACGGAGGTCGGGCTGAACGCCGCGATCGAGGAGCTCGTGACCTTGCGCAGCCAAGCCCTCGCGCTCTCGATCCAGGTCGCGCAGCTCGACGAGCAGATCGCGGCCGGCGCCATCGACGCGATCCAGATCGCGGAGGAGGAGCGGACCTCTGCGCTCGACGATTTCGAGACGCGCTATGCCGAGCTGCAGCAGGAGGAGCAGGCGCTTCTGGTCAACTGGGCCCCCGATGCGCCCGTCGTGGTGACCGTCCGCCAGCAGCTCGCCCAGACGCGCGCGCTGATCATCGCCGAATACGCCGTGATCCGCGATCGGCTGCGCGCCGCGGCCGACGCGCTGGACCGGCGGGTGGCGTCGCTCGGCCAGGTCACGGACGAGCTGAGCGAGCAATATGGTGAGGATGTCCGCAGCACGGTCGAGCTGCGCCGCCTCGAGCGCGATGCCGAGGCCAAGCGCGAACTCTACGAACGGCTTCTGGAGGAGTACAATTCCGCCGCACAGCTTCTGACCTTCGACGCCACCTCGGCGCGGGTGATCGCCTGGGCCGTGCCGCCCGACGTCAAAGCCGCGCCGCAATCGCGCCAAGTCGTCATCCTGGCCGCCTTCGCGGGCCTCGTCCTCGCGCTGGGCGCGGTCTTCGTGCTGGAGGCCACGGATGGCAGCTTCCGCCGGCAGGACGATGTCGCCGACGCGCTGGGCCTGCCGCATCTGGGGCTGATCCCCAGTTTCCCGTCCGAGCAGGACGGCGAAGACCGCCCGCCCGACGCGGGCGACGAAACGGCGGAGCATCAATCGGGCCTGCCGCCCAATGCGCGCCGCCTGGACTTCGTCTTGCGCCACCCGTCCTCCGTCACCGCTGACGCGCTGCGCATGATCCACATGCAGTTGGCGGCGCGCCACGACACCATCGCCAATGGCCGCGGTGGCGTGGTGGTCGGCGTGACCTCCGCGGTCGAGGGCGAGGGCAAGACCACCACGGCCGCGAATTTCGCCAACCTTCTGGCCGATCGCGGCGAGCGCGCGGTCCTCGTCGACCTGGACCTCGTCACCCGGCGGCTGACCGGCCTCGTCGCGCCGATCCTTCCCGCGCGCAACACGCTGCGCTGGCTCGTCGAGGATCCCGAAGCCAGCGCCGGGGCGCTGCAGGCCATGCCGGAATTTCCGGGCCTCGCGATCGTTGGCAATGCCGATGCCGGACCGTCGCGATCCGCCGCGCCGGGCGATATCGACCGGTTGGACACCGCGCTGGCGGCGCTGCGCGCACGGTTCGATTACGTCATCGTCGACCTGCCGTCGCTTCAGGCCCGGTCGGACACGCCGGCGCTGGCGGCGCTGTGCGACCGTTTGATCTTCACCATTCGCTGGGGCCGGACGCCGCGCGACCAGGTGGCGGCAGCGCTGCGCCGGCGCGGCCTCGACCGGTCGCGGATCCTGGGCGTGCTCTACACCCGGGCGCCGCTGCCGCGTTACCGTTCCTACAACCCGCATGACATCGCCCTGGCCCATGGCTGAGCCCGCGACCCGTCCGATACCGGGCCCCGCCGCCGCGACCCGGCCCAAGCCCGCCCGGATCGAGGTCTTCGGCTTCGATGTGGCCGAGATCAGCCAGATCCGCCGCATCCGCGCGATGATCGCGCTGGGCCACGAGGTGCACAGCTTCACGATGCGCCGCCGCAACATGAATGCAGGCTTCACGCCGGACTGGCCCGATACCCGCCTCTACGAGACGCGGAACGAGGCGCTGGGGCGGCGCGCGGCGGTGGTCGCCGCGGCCATGCTGAAGATGACGGGGCATCGCGAAAGGCTGCGCGCGGCCGACGTGATCGTGGCGCGCAATCTCGACATGCTGGCCATCGCCGCCGCCGCGCGGCGCATGGCGGGGTCGCGGGCGGCGCTCGTCTACGAATGTCTCGATATCCATGCCGCGCTGACCGGGCCGGGGGCCCGCGCCGCCGCGATGCGCGCGGCCGAGCGCGGCCTGCTGGCGGGGGTCGACATGCTGGCGGTCTCCTCCCCGGCCTTCATCCGGCAGTATTTCGAGCCCGTGCAGGGCTGGCGCGGCCCGTGGGCGCTTTGGGAGAACAAGCTCGCGGCCGGGATGGCCCTGCCAAAGCGCCCGGCCGTCCGGCCCGCGCGGGCGGGTCCGTTGCGGCTGGGCTGGGTCGGCACTATCCGCTGCGCGCCCAGCCTCGATCTGCTGGCCGTGCTGGCGGGCCGCATGGGCGGCGAAGTCGAGATCCACATCCACGGGGTCGTCCACCGCCACGCGCTCCCCGGGTTCGACGCCGCCATCGCCGCGCAGAGCAACATCTTCGTGCACGGGCCCTACAGCTATCCCGATGATCTGGCGCGGATCTACGGATCGCTCGACCTCGTCTGGGCACAGGATCTCTGGCGGCGCGGCGCGAATTCCGACTGGCTCCTCCCGAACCGCATCTACGAGGCCAGCTGGGCGGGCTGCCCCAGCCTCGCCCTGGCCGGGACCGAAACGGGGCGCCGCGTGGCGGCCGACGGGCTGGGCTGGGCGATCGACCGGCCCGATCCCGCCCTGCTGGAGGCCCGCCTCCGATCGCTCCCGCGCGAGGCGATCCGCGCCCGGGGGCAGGCCCTGCTCGACCGGGCCGATGGCGATTTCGTCCAAGACCCGTCCGAGATCGGCGCCGCGATCGACCGTGTCCGCGCCTTGACGGTGGCGTCGTGACGGCTTCGGCTCGCGCGATGGCGACCGCGCCGGGATTGCCGCATTTCATCGTGATCGGCGCAATGAAATGCGGGACCACGACGCTCTACCGGCATCTGGCCGACCATCCGCAGATCGACATGTCGCGCGACAAGGAGACGGATTTCTTCGTCGCCGAGAAGAACTGGGACCGCGGCCTCGACTGGTACGCCGCACAGTTCTCGGGGCGCGGGCCCGTGCGCGGCGAGGCGAGCCCCAACTACACCAAACGGCGCGATTTCCCCGGCGTGCCGGCCCGCATCGCGGCCGCCTGCCCGGAGGTCCGGCTGATCTACATCCTGCGCGACCCCGTCGCCCGGGCCGAAAGCCAGCTGCGGCACGGCATCATCATGGGCGACCTCTCGCCCGCCGCGGAGGGCTTCACTGATAGCCACGAATACGCGCATATCCTCGATGCCAGCCGCTACGCCCACCAGCTCGAGCCCTATCTCGCGCAGTTCGGCCGCGCGGCGATCCTGGTGCTCGATTTCGACGATCTGCGCCGCGACCCGCAGACGGTGATGGACCGCGTGCACGCCCATGTGGGCGTCGCGCCCCGACCGATCGGGCGGGCGGGCGCGGCGAATGACAGCCGTGAACTCGCCCGCGTGCCGGCCCCGGCGCTCCGCTTCGCCCGGTCGCCGCTTGGACGGCGGGTGGCGGGGCTCGTCGGGCGCGACACGCGCGACCGCATCCGCGCCGCGCTGGCCCGGGGGCGCGACCGGCGGCCCGAGGCCCTGCCCGAGGCGCTGCGCGCGCGGATGCGCGACGACCTGGCCCCCGATGCCGCGCGGCTGCGGGCGATGACGGGGCTCGACTTTCCCGGGTGGTCGGTGTGACGGGGCGCGGCGGTATGCGGAACTGGGGAGGGCCAGATGCGCAACCTGCCCACGCGTGACCGCCTGATCCAGCGCGCGCGCCTCTATGGCGGCCGCACCGTCCGCAGCCTTCTGCGCGCGCCGCTCGGGCACAAATGCGTCTTCCTGCACATGCCCAAATGCGGCGGGACATCGGTGGCCGAGGGACTCTACGCGACCGTGCCCCTTGAAGACCGGATCGGCGTGCTGAGCTCGCAGGCGATCCGCCGCGGGATCTCCTTCCTGCATCTGGGCCGCGAGGACGCGGCGGCCTTCCACGACGAGGGCGCGCAGGCCGAGGCGATGGCCCGCTTCCGCGAACAGCTCGTCCTGATGCACATGGCGCAGGACGCGGCGCTGATCCACGGGCATTTCCTGCTCACCGATCCGATCCGCGCGATGGCGCGCGCGCGGGGCTACCGCTTCGTGACGATCCTGCGCGACCCGGTCGCGCGCACGATCTCGAACTTCCGGATGGCCCGGCGCAACAGCGTGTTCGCGGGCGATTTCGACGCCTTTCTCGACAGCGCGATGGGCCGGCGCATGGCGCAGCACGGACTGCGTTTCCTCGCCGGTCAGGCGACGATCGCCCCGGGGGCGGAGGCGCAGGCGCTCGCCGCCGCCAAACGCAACCTCGCCGAATTCGAGGTCGTGGGCTTCCTCGATGACCTCGACGGCTTCGCGCAGGCCTTCGCCTCGGGCTTCGGCAACCGCCCCCGTTTCGCGCATTACAACCGCGCCCCCGATGCCGTCTTCCGCCTGAGCCCCGCGCAGCGCGACCGGCTCACGGCGCTCTGCGCGCCCGATATCGCGCTGACCGAATGGGCCCGGACGCGAACCGCCCAGCTCGCGACGGCGGCGCCCATCCCCCAAGCCGGAGGTCAACCGACATGAACCGCCCGACCCGATCCGAGCTGCGGGCCGCGCCCGACACGACCGTCGAGCCGGCCACGATCCTCGTCGCCATCCCGGTGCTGAACGAGGAACGCTTCATCGCCCGCACGCTCGACATGCTGCTCGCCGGCCGCAAGGCGATGCGCGACGTCCAGATCGTGGTCAGCGACGGCGGCAGCACCGACGGCACAAGGCGGATCGTGGCCGATTACACCCGCCGCCATCCCAATATCGCGCTGATCGACAATCCGCGGCGGCGGCAGGCGGCGGGCGTGAACCGGGTCGTCGAAACCTGCGCCGTGCCGGCGCACCGCTACCTCGTGCGCGTCGACGCCCATGCCGACTACCCGCCGGGCTATGTGCTCGACGTGGTGGCCAGCCTGATCCGGCACGAGGCCGATGCGCTTGCCACGGTCATGGATTCCGTCGGCACGACCTGTTTCCAGAGAGGCGCCGCCTGGGCGGTGGACACGCCGCTGGGCTCGGGCGGCTCGGCACATCGCGGCGGAACGCGGTCGGGCTGGGTCGACCATGGCCACCATGCCGGGTTCACGCTGGCGATCTGGCGGCGGGCCGGGGGCTACGATCCCGACTACGCCGCCAACCAGGATGCCGAGCTCGACCACCGGATCCGCCGCTCGGGCGGGCGGATCTGGCTCGATGGCGGCATCCGAATGGGCTACCACATGCGGCCCGGACTGCGGTCGCTGGCGTGGCAATATTGGCTCTACGGTCGCGGCCGGGCCCGCACCACGTTCCGCCACCGCGCGCTTCCGAAGCTGCGGCAGCTGATCCCGGCGCTGGCCGTGCTCGCCAATCTCGCCGCGATCCTGCTCGCGCCGGTCCTGCCCGTGCTGCTGATCATCCCCGCGGTCTATTTGGCCGTGCTCGCGGCAACCACGTTGGTCCTGCTCGCGCGGCATCGCAGCCCCTGTGCCCTCTGGGCCGGGCCGGCGCTTCTGGCGATGCACATGGCCTGGGGCGCGGGCTTCCTGTGGCACGCGCTGACGCGGCAGGGGCGGGCCGCATGAGGATCGACATCTGCCTCTGCACCTACCGCCGCCCGATGGTGGCCGAGACGCTGCGCACGATCGACGCGGTCGACTGCCCGCCCCACGTAACGCTCCGCGTGATCGTCATCGACAACGACGAAACGCCCTCCGCCCGCGACACCGTCATGGCGGCGGCCCGGCGCATGCACCTGCCGGTCCGCTACCTGCACGCGCCCGCGGGCAACATCTCGATCGCGCGCAACGCGGGGCTCGACGCGGCGACGGGCGACTGGGTGGCGTTTCTCGACGATGACGAGATCGTGCCCCATGGCTGGCTGAAGGCGATCCTGGCGCGCCAGCGGGAAACCCGCGCCGATGCCGTCTTCGGGCACAGCCGGGCGCTCTACGACCCCGACGCACCGGACTGGATCATCGATCGCGACTACCATTCGCAGATCCGCGTGCCGCGCGGCGGCCGGGTCCTGACGGGGCATACCTGCAACGCGCTGCTGCGCTGGGGCGCCGCGCCCTGGACGGGACAGCGCTTCGACCTCGCCCGCGGCACCACGGGGGGCGAGGATACCGAATTCTTCTTCCGCCTGGGCCGGATGGGCGCGCGCTACGCCATCGCCCCCGATGCCGATGTGTTCGAGACCGTCGCGCCCGAGCGGCTGAGCTTCCGCTGGCTCTGGCGCCGGCGGCTGCGGATCGGGCACAGCTATGTCAGCTCGGCCGAGGGCGTGGTCGCGCGGCTGCGCCTGCTGGCCGGGGCCTTCGCCAAGGCGGTCTACTGCCACGCCCGGGCGGCGCTGGCCCTCCCGCGCCGGGCCGAGCGGAATTTCTGGGCCCTGCGCGGGGCGCTGCATCTGGGCGTCTGCGCGGAATGTCTGTGGGTCTCCCCCGGCCGGCATTACGGGCGCTAGCCAGTCGTGGTCGCGCTCTCCGATCTGGTCTCGCCCGAGTTCCGGTCCTTGATCGGACGCGCGGCGGTCCTCGTCGGAACGCGCTTCGGCGGCAGCCTCCTGACGCTGGTCTACACCGTCCTCGTCGCGCGCATCGCCACGCCCGAGGATTTCGGCCTCGCCATGCTCGGCCTGTCGGCGGCGCTGGTGGCCTCGATCCCGATCTCGCTCAATATCGAGGGCGGGTCGATCCGCTACCTTGTGGCCTACCGGCAATCGGGGGCCTCGGCGAAGGCGCGGGGGTTTCTGCGCTTCAATCTCTGGGTGCTGCTGGGCCTGAGCGGGCTGCTCGTCCTGGCCGCGGCCGCCGCCTGGGGCGCGGGGCTTCTCGGCGCGGCGACGGCCCGGGACCGGGTCGTCCTCCTCGTCGCGCTCGCTGCGCCCATCCTCGCCGTCACGCGCGTCTACGGACGCCACGCTACGGCGCTCGACGCCGTCCTGCGGGGCTCGGTGCCGCGCATGCTGATCCGCCCGAGCGTATTCTGCCTCGTGCTGGGCGTGATCTGGGCCTCCGACCGGACGATCGCGGCGGATACGGTCATGGCCCTGTTCCTGGTCTCGGCCGTGCTGACGGCGCTCCTGCAGGCCTGGCTGCTGCGCGGCGTCTTCACCTTCGCGCCCGACGGGCGGGCCGACATCTCGGACTGGCGCGCCTGGGTCGGCACCGGGCTAATGATCGCGCCGCTGCTCTTGATGCGCGAGAACCTCAAGAACGTGATCGTCGTCGCCGCGGGCCTCGTGCTGACGACGGCGGAGGTCGGGCATCTCGCGCTGGCGCTCTCGGTCCTGGGCATCGTGATCTTCGCGGTGAAGTCGATCGACATCGTGATCGGCCCGCGTCTGTCGCGGGCGATCCAGGACGGGCGACGGGCGGCCGCCTCGATCTACCTAGCGGGGAGCGGCGCCATCAAGCTCGTCGGCGCCATCCTCGGCCTGTCGCTCGTGCTCCTGCTGGGCGACGCCATCGTCGCCATCTTCGGCCGCGACTACCGACCGGCGGGCGAGGTGATCGCGATCCTGTTCCTGATCCCCGTGGCGAATGCGGTCTTCGGGCCGACCGACATCGTGCTCAACATCACTGGGCACCGCCGCACGATCTTCACCGTCTCGCTCTGGAGCTTCGCGGCCCTCGTCGCCTTCACCGCCCTCGGCGGCGCGATCGGAGCCCTGGAAGGGGCGGCCTGGGGGGCGGGGCTCGCCTATGCGGTGCAGCAATGGGTCCTGTGGCGGCGATGCCTGCGCGAGGCCGCCATCGATCCCTCCCTGCTGGGCATCCGGCGTCTTTTCGGGCGCGGCTGACCGGCGCGCCTCGGCGGATCAGCCGCCGCCATCGCCCGCGCGCCCGACCTCGACGGTCAGGATGTCGCCCGGCAGAACGGGCGTGTCGCGGTCGATCGCCGCAGCGGGTCGGTCCGGGCGCGCCGAGCGGATCGTGAACCGCAGGTCCAGCACCTCGGCGAGAACCGAAAACCCCGCGCTGTCGTCGCCCACCGCCACCAGCTCGTCCACCGCGACCCGGTAGCTGCGCGTGGCGTCCTGAAGCTCGGCCCGGGTCCGCCGCAGCCCGTCCAGCCGCTCCAGCCGCTGGTCCGACAGGAAGGCGTCGCGGTTGCGCTCGGCCAGTGAGCGGGCCCGCCGGGCCGCGATCTTCGCCGTCTCCAGCGCCAGCAACTCCTCGCGGTCGTCGGCCAGCCGCTGCTGCAGCGTCGAGGTCCGCGCGACGGTCGCCAATCCCTGCGACCGCAGGCCCTCGAGGTCGTCGAACTCGGTCTCCAGCCGCTGCAGCGACTGGGTCTTCACCGCGATCCGCGCGTCGAGCAGCCGCGCCTGCTCGGCGTAATCCGCGATCTCGCTCTCCCAGGATGCAAGCTGCGCCGTCTCGCGCGCGCGCTCGACCGACAGGCGCGCGCCTTCAAGCTCGAGCAGGACGCCGATCTCGGCCCGGCGCTCCTCGGGAACCAGCTCGGCGTAATCCGGCGGCAGCCCGAGCGGCAGCGGCGCGCCCGACAGCGCGGCTTCGAGCCGCGTGATCGTGGCCACCGCATCGGTGATCGCGCCCGCCGCCAGCGTCACCCGGCGCCCCGCGCTGGCCAGCAGGACGTCCGGATCGGGTCCGCCGCCGCTGTCGCTGCCGACCCCGCCGGCCAGCGCCAGCGCCGCGCCCACGGTCATGCCCGGCAGGAAGTCATACGCGCCGCTGCGCTCGACGAAGCCCGTCACGACCACGGGCGCGTAGCCCGCCACTTCGACCGACACGAAGGACACGCCGCTGAACCCGTCTTCGGCCATGCCCCGCTCGATGGCCGCCTTCACCTCGTCGAGGCTGCGGCCCGCGGCGGCGATGCTGCCCAGTTCGGCCAGCCGGATATTGCCGTCCAGATCGACGATCGTCGTCTTCGGCTCCTCCAGGAAATCGTAATCGACGATGACCTGATCGCCCATCACCAGGCGATAGGGCTCCGCCGCGAGCGGCGTGGCGATGACCAGCAGGAAGAGCAGGCCGACGGTGATCTTGAGCAAGGCGCGGGCCTCCCAGCGGGCGGGACGTCGCCGAATCTCTCTCACACTCGCCGCGGGGCCTCCAGAAACGATCCGCCGGCCGGCCGGACCGGCGCGGACATGCCGCCGCCCGTCTGCGCCGGGCGCCTAGGCCCGGGCGATCCGGTCCGCGAGGGGCGACATGTCGTAGCCCGCCGCCCGGGTCGCGGCGAGGATCTCCTCGGTCGGGCGCGTGCCGGCCGCGCTGAGTGACCAGAGCGTCGCCGAGCGGGTGCCCGAGCGGCAATAGGCGAGGATCGGGGCGGGCAGCTCGCGCAGCGCGATGCCGAAGGCCGCCACGTCGGCCTCCTCAGGCGGACCGGGCCGGATCGGGACATGCCGCGCCGCGAGGCCCGCGCGCGCGGCGGCGCCCGCGATATCGGCGAAGCCGGGTTGGCCCGGCTCCTCGCCATCGGGCCGGTTGCAGATGATCGAGCGGAAGCCCGCCCGCTTCAGCGCCGCCATGTCACCGGGGGCGATCTGCGGGCTGACCGTCAGCACGTCGTCGATCTTCCTGAGGTCCATCGTCGGTTCCGCCCCGGATCAAAGCCCGTTGACCGGCACCTTCAGCACCGGATTGCCATGCTCGTCGCGCGGCACTTCGCCCGCGCGCATGTTCACCTGCAGCGACGGGATGATCAGCTTGGGCACCGCCAGCGTCGCGTCGCGCTCAGTGCGCATCTTAACGAAATCTTCCCGTGTCGTGCGGCCGCCCACGTGGATGTTGTGAGCCTTCTCCTCGCCCACGGTCGTCTCCCACTGGATGTCGCGGCCGTTGGGCCCGTAATCGTGGCACATGAAGAGGCGCATCGCGTCGGGCAGGGCCAGCACCTTCTGGATGCTGTCGTAGAGCTCGCCCGCATCGCCGCCCGGGAAGTCGGCCCGGGCCGATCCGCCGTCGGGCATGAACAGCGTGTCGCCCACGAAGGCCGCCTCGCCCATCACATGCACCATGCAGGCGGGCGTGTGGCCCGGCGTGTACATGGCGAAGGCGGTCATCTCGCCCACCTTGTAGGTGTCGCCATCCTCGAACAGGGCGTCGAACTGGCTGCCGTCGCGCTGGAACTCGGTGCCCTCGTTGAAGATCTTCCCGAAGGTGTCCTGCACCACCATGATTTTCGAGCCGATGCCGATCTTGCCGCCCAGCTTCTGCTGGATGTAGGGCGCCGCGCTCAGGTGGTCGGCATGGACATGGGTCTCGATGATCCAGTCCAGCGTCAGGCCGCGCCGCTCGATCTCGGCGATCAGCTGGTCGGCATGGTCGTAGGTGATGCGGCCCGCCGCGTAGTCGATGTCCATGACGCTGTCGACGACCGCGCAATGGTCGCTCGCGGGGTCCTTCACGATGTAGCTGATCGTGTTCGTCGCCTCGTCGAAGAAGGCGCTGACGTCGGGCTTGGTGGCCATGTCGATGGGATAGTCGGTCATTGTCTCACCTCTTGAATGTGTCGTCAGGCCGATGCGCGCCCGCGGCGCGCGCCGAGCGACTGGATGAAATGTGCCAGCAGGATGCCGGTCACCAGCGCCGCGGTGAAGGCGAAAACTTCCCACCTTCCGGTGCCGAGCGCCGGCAGGGCGCCGCCGGGGCAGAAGCCCGCGATGCCCCAGCCGATGCCGAATACCGCCGAGCCGCCCACCAGGCGGGCGTCGATCAGCTTGAGCCCGGGCAGATGGAACCGCGTGTCCAGGACCGGACCGGGCCGGCGCAGCACGAAGCGGTAGCCCAGCGCGGCGACGGCGAGCGCGCCGCCCATGACGAAGGCGAGCGACGGGTCCCAACTGCCCGCGACGTCGAAGAAGTTCAGGACCTTGGCCGGGTTCGCCATGCCCGAGATGGCGATCCCGGTGCCGAAGACGAGGCCGATTATGTAGGCGACGATCAGGCGCATGGCTCAGGCCCCCAGCACGTGGCGGACGACGAAGACTGTCGCCGCGGTGGTGATCATGAAGGTCAGGGTCGCCACGATCGAGCGCGGCGAGAGCCGGGCCATGCCGCAGACCCCGTGACCCGAGGTGCAGCCCGAGCCGAAGGTCGCGCCCAGCCCGACGATCACGCCGCCGATCAGCAGCATCGGCAGCGAGACCGGCACCTGGATTTCGGGCATCGACCCGGTGGCCAACCAGACCACGGCCGGTCCGGTGATCATGCCCAGCAGCAGCGCCGCGCGCCAGGCGAACTCGGAGGCGTCCGCGGGCCGCACGATCCCGGTGACGATGCCGGTCGCGCCCATGACGCGCCCCAGCATCAGCATCAGCCCGACGGCCGCCGCCCCGATCAGGGCGCCGCCGCCCAGCGAGGCGAGGGGGGTGAATTCGGTGATCATGAGGTTTTCCATCTCTTGCGATTCGCTTTCGTTGGACAGGTCATGCCACGACCGGGCGGGAACGCTGTGTGATCATGTCACCGAGGCCCGGTCAGGCCTCGCCAGCCGAGCGGGCCAGCCGGCCCAGCCCCTCGCGGCCAGTCAGGTGGACCACGCCGCGCGCGGGCTCGACCCAGCCGCGGCGGTGGAACTCGGCCAGCGTGCGCGAGATGACCTCCCGCGCCGTGCCCAGCTCGGTCGCCAGCGCCTGGTGGGTGGCATGGACCGCGTCGCCGCCATCGGCCAGCTCCAGCAGCCGGGCGGCCAGCCGCACGTCGATGCGCTGGAAGACGATGTCGTCGATCAGCGTGAACAGGTCAGTGATCCGGCGCGAATAGGCGCGGAAGATGAACTGCCGGAAGACCGGGCTGCGGGCCACGAGATCGTCGAACGTGTCGCGCGGGATCGCCACGGCGCGCACCGGCGTCTCGGCGATGCCATGGGCGGCGTAATCCTCGAAGGCCAGCATGAAGGCCGTCGTCAGGACGCAGCTTTCGCCGGCGTGGACGCGGTAGAGAAAGACCTCGCGCCCCGATTTCGACTGCTGCTGCACGCGCACCGTGCCTTCGAGCAGCAAGAGCAGGCTGTCGGCCGACTGGCCGGGGCTGAAGACATCGCTGCCCTCGGGAAAGTCGACGATCCGGCTGCCGCGCGTCAGGTCGGCCCGCAGATCCGCGGGCAGGGCGGCCAATCCGCGGAAGCGTTCGATCCAGTTTTCGGTTTCGACGGCCATGCCGGTCCTCTCCCATGCACGCATTCGCGGATTTCGACGTGTCGCCTGCGACATAGGGGCTGGCACGCGCGCCGAACAGACCTCTGGTCCCCGTGCCGCATCCGTCTAGGTCCGGGCGGGATGAAAAGGGTACACGACACGGGCAGGAGGCCGCGATGACGGCGATCACAATCCTCGATGGCGGCATGAGCCGCGAAATCCAGCGCCATGGCGGCGTTCTGCGCCAGCCCGAGTGGTCCGCCGCCGCGCTGGTCGAGACGCCCGAGGCGGTGCGCGCCGCCCATGCCGCCTTCGTCGCGGCGGGCGCCGAGGTGATCACCGCCAACAGCTATGCCGTCGTGCCCTTCCATCTTGGCGCCGAGCGTTTCGCCGCCGAAGGCGCCGCCCTTGCCCGACGGGCCGGGCACCTTGCGCGCGCGGTCGCGGGGCCGGCGCGCGTGGCGGGCTGCCTGCCGCCGCCCTGCGGCTCCTACCGGCCCGATCTCTTCGACGCGGCCGAGGCGGCGCGCGTCTGGTCGGTCCTGGTCGACGGCCTCGGGCCCTTCGTCGATCTCTGGCTGGCCGAGACGATCTCCTCGCTGGCCGAGGCCCGGGGCGTCGCCGCTTCGGTGGCCGGGACCGGCAAGCCGCTCTGGCTGTCCTTCACGCTGCGCGACGGGCCTTCGGACAGCGCCGAGGACGCGCCCGCACTCCGCTCCGGCGAACCCGCCGCCGACGCCGCCCGGCTTGCCGCGGCGCTGGGCGCGGAGGCCATCCTCTTCAACTGCTCCCAGCCCGAGGCGATGGCCCCGGCGATCCGCGCCGCGCGCGCCGCCGGCCCGCTGCCGGTGGGCGTCTATGCCAACGCCTTCCGGCCCGATGACGGCGCGGCGAACGAAACGCTGCACGATCTGCGCGACGATATCGACCCCGACGCCTATCTCGACTGGGCCGCGCTCTGGGTCGAGGCGGGCGCCACGCTGGTCGGCGGCTGCTGCGGCATCGGCTCCGACCATATCGCGGCGCTGGCCGCGCACTTGCGCCCGCCCTCGCAAGCGGCCACGACTGGCGCATGATCGGACCCCGCGACCATGGCGAGCTTCGCGACGCGCTGCGCGCGCTCTGCGCCGGATTTCCCCCCGAATACCACCGCCGCATCGACCGCGAGGCCGGCTACCCCGAGGAGTTCGTCGCCGCGCTGACCCGCGAGGGCTGGCTCGCCGCGCTTATCCCCGAGGAATTCGGCGGCGCCGGGCTCGGCCTGACCGAGGCCTGCGTCATCATGGAGGAGATCAACCGCTCGGGCGCCAATGCGGGCTTCTGCCACGGGCAGATGTATAACATGGGCACGCTCCTGCGGCACGGCTCGGAGGCGCAGAAGGCCCATTGGCTGCCGCGCATCGCCAGCGGAGAGATCCGGCTGCAGAGCATGGCGGTGACCGAGCCGGGCGCCGGCACCGACACCACGCGCATCCGCACCACCGCGCGCAAGCAGGGCGACCGCTGGATCGTGGACGGCCAGAAGGTCTGGATCAGCCGCGTCCAGCATTCCGAGCTGATGGTCCTGCTCGCCCGCACCACGCCCTTGGCCGAGGTCGAGCGCAAGTCGCTCGGCATGACGCTGTTCCTCGTCGATTTGCGCGACGCGGTGGGCAGCGGCCTGACCGTCAAGCCAATCGAGAACATGGTCAATCACGAGACCAACGAGCTGTTCTTCGACGGGCTGGAGCTGCCCGAGGACTGCGTCATCGGCGAGATCGGGCAGGGGTTCCGCCACGTGCTGGACGGGCTCAATGCCGAACGCGCGCTGATCGCCGCCGAATGCATCGGCGACGGGCGCTGGTTCATCGACCGCGGCACCGCCTATGCGAAGGAACGCGAGGTCTTCGGGCGCCCCATCGGCCAGAACCAGGGCGTGGCCTTCCCGCTGGCCGAGGCGCATGTCGAGATCGAGGCCGCCGACCTGATGACCCGCAAGGCGGCCGCGCTTTTCGACGCGGGCGAGCCCTGCGGGGCCGAGGCCAACATGGCCAAGTACCTTGCCGCCAAGGCCAGCTGGGAAGCGGCCAATGCCTGCCTGCAGACCCATGGCGGCTTCGGCTTCGCCGCTGATTACGACGTCGAGCGCAAGTTCCGCGAGACGCGTCTCTACCAGGTGGCACCGATCTCGACGAACTTGATCCTCAGCCACGTGGCCGAACACGTGCTGGGCCTGCCGCGGTCCTTCTGATGGTGGCGGCCGACCTGCCGCTGGCCGGGCTGACCGTCGTCGCGCTGGAACACGCCGTCGCCGCGCCGTTCTGCACCCGCCAGCTTGCCGATATGGGCGCGCGGGTCATCAAGATCGAGCGCCCCGGGACCGGCGATTTCGCCCGCGGCTACGACACCCGCGCGCGCGGTCTCAGCAGCCATTTCGTCTGGACCAACCGCTCGAAGGAGAGCCTCGCGCTCGACCTGCGCCACGAGGCGGCGGCCGAGGTGCTGGACGCGCTGGTCGACCGCGCCGACGTCATCGTCCAAAACCTCGCCCCCGGTGCGGCGGCGCGGCTGGGCCTCGGCTGGGACGCCGTCCACGCGCGCAATCCGCGCACCATCCTCTGCGACATCTCGGGCTATGGCGCGGGCAATGACCGCAAGGCCTACGACCTCCTGGTGCAGGCCGAGGCGGGGCTCGTCTCGGTCACAGGCACGCCGGAGGTGCCGTCGAAAGCCGGCATCTCGATCTCCGATATCGCGGCGGGGATGTACGCGCTGACCAACATCCTGTCGGCGCTGATCGCGCGAGGCGTGTCGGGGCGGGGCAGGCATCTCGACGTGTCGATGCTGGCGGCGACGGCGGAATGGATGGGCTATCCGATGTATTACGCGATGGACGGCGCGCCCCCGCCCGCGCGGGCGGGGGCGGCGCATGCCACGATCTTTCCCTACGGTCCCTTCGCAGCCACCGATGGCGAGGTAATCTTCGGCTTGCAGAACTCGCGCGAATGGCAGGTCTTCTGCCGCGACGTGCTGGGCGACGCGACCCTGGCGGAGGACGCGCGGTTCGCCACCAACCACGCCCGCGCCGCCAATGCCGAAGCGCTGCGCGCCCTCATCGAGGGGGCCTTCGCCGGTCTGACCTGCGACGCGGTGCGCGCCCGGCTCGACGCCGCCGGCATCGGCAACGCGCGGCTCAACGACATGGCCGCGCTCTGGGATCATCCCGCGCTGGCGGGCCGCTGGCGCGAGGTCGAAAGCCCCGCCGGCCCCTTGCCCGCGCTCCTGCCGCCCGGACAGGCCGAAGCGCGGATGGACCCGATCCCCGCGTTGGGCCAGCACAGTCGCGCCATCCTGGCCGAGCTGGGGCTGAGCGAAGACCGGATCGACGCGCTCGCGGCAGAGGGCGCGATCTGAGACTCAGAAGGCGCGCGGCCGACCGAGGGTGGGGGCGAACGCGCCCGCCCGTGGGGGCGGTCGGACGCGTGCCGGGCCGCTTCGCGACCCGGCGGTGGGGCGTCCCGCGCGCCCTCAAACCAGGCTGAACAGCGCCAGCCCAACCACCGCCAGCATCGAGCCGGCCATGCCGATATTGATCACCCTCTGCGTCTCGGGCGCCAGGTCCAGCCGCCGCACCGTCACACCGGCCCAAAGCCAGGCGAGGTGGATCGGGATCCAGATCGCATTCAGGATCAGAAGCTTGATCGCCGCCTCCCATCCCGGCGCGGCGGGCAGGAACGCGAAGCCGGTGAAGAGCGCCGTGTTCACCGCATAGGCCTTCGGGTTGATCGCCTGCAGCGCCAGCCCGTCGCGGATGCCGGGCGGGGCGGCGGCCTCGATGAAGGCCAGTCGCGACCCGGCGGTCGCGATGCGGATGGCGAGATAGAGCAGATAGGCCGTCGAGGCCACGAACAGCACCGTCCGCACCACCGGCGCGGCCAGCAGGATCGCGGCCAGCCCGCTTACGACCGCCAGCGCCACGGCGAAATTGCCCAGAAACAACCCCGTCACGTAGCGCAGCCCGGGCCGCGCCCCGAAGGCGCTGCCCACGCCCGCCGTCGACAGCACGCCCGGCCCGGGCGTGACGATCAGGAAGAAGACGGCGGCGGCGAAGGTCAGCATGTCGTCCGCCGCACGCGCTCGCGCCACCAGATCACCAGCCCCGCCGCGGCGATCACCCCGGCGCCGAGGATCGTCATCGCATCGGGCACCGTGCCGAAGACAAGAAACCCCGCCACCGCGAGATACATGAGGAAGGAATAGCTGAACGGCATCAGCACCGAGGCCGGCGCGTAGCCATGCGCCCGGCTGAAGAAATGGTGCCCGGTCCAGGCGAAGACCCCGATGGCAAACATCAGCGTCCATTCCAGCGGCGCCCCGGGCGCGTCCCAGACCCACCAGGCCACCGGCGCCAGCGCCACCGTGCCGACCAGCCCCGCGTAGAGCTGCATCGTCCGCGGCGCCGCCACACCGGCCAGCTGCCGCGTCAGGATCGAGAAGAGCGCCAGCGCCGTGGCTGCGATCAGCGACAGGATCGCCGCCCAGTGGAACTCGCCCGACCAGGGCCGCACCACGATCAGGACGCCGACAAACCCCAGGAGGATTGCCGACCAGCGCCAGATGCCCACCCGCTCGCCCAGCAGCGGCACCGACAGGGCCGAGACCAGGATCGGCGAGGAGAACATGATCGCCGCCGCGACCGTCAGGTCGAGATAGCGCAGCGAGATGAAATTCGTGACCGTCGAGATCATCAGGAGCCCGCCGCGCAACAGCATGAGCCCCGCCAGCCGCCGCGGCGCGGTGAAGCCCGAATGGTCGCGCCCCAGCATCGGGCCCGTCGACAGCGCCAGATGCACGCCGAAGCGCATGAAGGCCAGCTGCAGCGCCGGCAGCCCCGCGAGCCCCAGCCATTTCACCGAGGTGTCGGTGAAGCTGAAGAACAGATAGGCCAGCAGCATCAGCGCAATGCCGCGGCCTGGCGCGTCCTCGCGCGCGCGGGCCAGGTGGCTGACGGGGGCCGGTGCGGCCATCTCAGCCCTTGAAGCGGTCGGCGAAGAAATCGACCATGCGCGGGACCATCTCGTCGCCGCGCCCGTCCTCGATGGCCGCGTTCAGCGCGCGGTCCGCGCAGGCCGACATGATGCTGTCGGCCGAGAGCTCCCCGGCCATCTCGCGGTAATAGCCCACGTCCTTGGCCGCGTTGCGCACCGAGAAGGCCAGCGCCGTGTCGTCGCCATCGACAGCATAGGCCTTGATGAACTCCATCATCCCCGACCGCAGCGGTCCGGCGCCCATCACGTCGAACAGGTCCTGGCGCGCGATGCCCGCGCGGTCGGCCATGGCGAAGGCCTCGGCCATCGCGTTGGCCGTGGTCATGGCGAAGAAGTTATTGATCAGCTTGATCGTGTGCCCGTTGCCCAGCGCGCCCAGGTGGAAGACGTTCTCGCCCAGATCGTCGAGCAGCGGCTTGACGCGATCGAACGCGCCGCGTTCGCCCGCGCACATGATGTTGAGCTTGCCCTCGCGCCCGTGGCTGGGCGTGCGCCCCAGCGGCGCGTCGAGATAGGTGCCGCCCGCGTCGCGCACCTGCCCGCCCAGCGCCTTGGTCGAGCCGGGCAGGGAGGTGCCGAAATCGATCACGATGGCGCCCTCGCGCAGGCCCGCGATCACCCCGTCGGGCCCGGTCATCCGCGCCTCGACCTGCTCGGAGGTGCCCATGCAGAGCATCACGACATCGCTCTCTGCGGCCAGCCCGCGCGCGCTGTCGGCCTCCGCTGCGCCGCGCGCGGTGGCGGCTTCGATGCCGGTGCGGTCGCGATGGCCGAGCACCGTCACGCCGTGGCCCTTGTCCAGAAGGCGCTGCACCATGGCCGAGCCCATGAGACCCAAGCCGATGAAACCGATGCGGGGCGTTGTCATGTTCTGTCCTTTCGGGATGGAAACAGGGTCAATCGGGGCGCAGCGCAGCCAGCGCCGCGAGCGTGGGCGCGGGGTCGGGCGTGATGCCGGTATAGGCCGCGAAGCTGCGGATCGCCATGTGGCGGAACAGGTCGAAGCCGGTCAGGATCGCCAACCCGGCTTTGCGCGCATCGCGCAGGAAGGCGGTCTCGGTCGGCGTGTAGACCGCGTCGAAGGCCCAGCCCTGCGGGCCGATGGCCTCGGCCGGGAAGGCGCTGCCCGGATGGGCCGCCATCCCGAGCGGGGTGCAGTTGACGAGGCCGTCCGCGGCGCGGATCGCATCGGCGGCATCGCGCGGATCGACCGCGGTCGCGCCGGTGGCGGCGGCAAGGGCCAGGGCGGCCGCGCGGTCGAGATCCCAGACCGTCATGGGGTCCGCCCCGCGCGCGATCAGCGCGGGCAGGACCGCGCGTGCCACCCCGCCTGCGCCCGCAACGGCGACGGCCCCGGGCGCGCGGCCCGCCATCTCGTGGTCCCAGGCCGCGAGGAAGCCCGTGTAATCGGTGTTGTGCCCGGCCGGGGGCGCGAAGGTCAGCGTATTCGCCGCCCCGAGCCGCTCGCAACCCGGCACCATCGCAGACCCGGCCCAGGCGGCCGCATGGGTCTTCCACGGATGCGTGACGGTCACGCCGGTCCAGCCCAGCAGGCGCAACTCGTCCACCGTCGCGTCGAAGTCAAAATCCGGATCGCCCGCCGTGTCGATGGCCGTGAACGCGACCTCCACCCCGTGGGCCGCGCCCATCAGGTCCAGCGCGCGGTGCAGCCGTGAGGCGCCGATATTCTCGCCGATCAGGCCGCAACGCAGGATCATGGCGCGGGGCCCATCGCCAGCGCCTCGATCTCCAGGATCACGCGCAGCGTCTCGCGCGCCGAGGCCGCGTCGACCACCGGCGCGGTGCGGCCCGCGATCACCTCGGCGAAATGTTCGAGCTGTCGCACCAGCGGCACGCCGCTCTCCGCCGCGAGCGTCTCGGGGCGCGCGGCCTCCGACCAGTCCGCGGCCCCGGACCAGAGCGTCAGCGACGGGAAGGACAGGGCCCCGCCTGTGCCCGCGACATGCAGGAAATCCTGCCCCGTGGTCCCGATATTCGGGTTCTCGCCCGTGCCCGCCTCGAAGCTCCAGGGCGAGGGCGTGGTGTCGGCAAAGGCGATGGTCACGATTGCACCGCCTTCGAAGCGCAGCACTACGCCGCCTGCCTCGGGCCGCGCCGCGCCGCGCACCGCGTTCGAGCCGAAGCCTGCCACCTCGGCCACCTCGCCGAAGAGCCAGCGCAGGATGTCGACATCGTGGATCAGGTTCTGTCGGATCGGCGCCCCGTCGATGCCCGCGCGCCAGGGCACGTCGAAATAGCCGTCGGGTTTCTTCATGAGCCAAAGAAGCGAGGCCGCGACGGGCCGCCCGATCCGCCCGGCCTCCAGCGCGGCCTTCAGCGCGGCGACGCGCGGATGGTGGCGGCGGTGATGGCCGACGAGAACCGGCACGCCCGTCTCGCGCGCCGCCGCGACCATGCGGTCGGCCGCCGCCAGCGAGTCCGCGACCGGCTTTTCGACGAGGACCGGCCAGCCGCGCTCCAGCGCCTCCAGCGTGAGCGGCGCGTGCGTGGCCGTGGGGGTCGCCAGGATCACGCCGTCGACGGGCACGTCCACATCCGCAAGCGTGGCGAAGCCCGGGGCCGTGGGATGGGCGCGGGCACCTGGGTCGGGATCGACGATGCCGGCAAGCATCAGCGCGGGATGCGCCTCGATATGCACGAGATGCCGCGCGCCGATGAGCCCGGTTCCGGCGAGAAGGAGGCGGGTCATGTCGGGCATTCGGCCGGCCCGATCCGCTCGCAGGGCAGGGGCCGTCCGCGGGCGGAAGCGAAGCGCCCGCCCGAGGGGGCGGACGGGCGCTGCCCGACGGTCCCCGCCGGGCGCACAGCCTCCGCCGCGTCTCTCACATCACCGCCCCGATCTGCCAGGGCACGAACTCGTAATCGCCGAGGCCCTGGGCCTCCGATTTCGACGCCTCGCCGGAGGCCACGCGCAGGAACAGCTCGTAGATCTCGCGACCCTTCGCCTCGACGCTCGACTCGCCGGTCAGGATGTCGCCCGCGTTCACGTCCATGTCCTCGGGCATTCGCGCGAAGAGCGCGCTGTTCGTCGCCACCTTGATCGTCGGCGCGGGCTTGGAGCCGAAGGCCGAGCCGCGCCCCGTCGTGAAGCACACGAGGTTGCAGCCCCCCGCGATCTGCCCCGTGACGCTGGCGGGGTCGTAGCCGGGGCTGTCCATGAAGGTGAAGCCTTTCGCGGTCACGGGCTCCGCGTATTTGTAGACGCCGGTCAGCGGGGTCGTCCCGCCCTTGGCCGCAGCGCCCAGCGACTTCTCGAGGATCGTCGTCAGCCCGCCCTTCTTGTTGCCGGGCGAGGGGTTGTTGTCCATCGAGCCGCGGTTGCGGGCGGTGTAATCCTCCCACCATTCGATCAGCCCGAGCAGCTTCCGCCCGATCTCGGGCGTGGCGGCGCGGCGGGTGAGAAGATGCTCGGCGCCGTAGATCTCGGGCGTCTCGGCCAGCACGCCGGTGCCGCCCTGCGCGACCAGCAGGTCGCAGGCATGGCCCAGCGCCGGGTTCGCGGTGATCCCCGACCACGCGTCCGAGCCGCCGCATTGCAGCGCCACGCGCAGCTCCGAGGCCGGGCAGGTCTCGCGCCGGGCCGCGTCGGCGATGGGCAGCATGGCGCGGACCTTCTCGATCCCCGCCTCGATGGTCCGGCGCAGCCCCGCGACATTCTGAATGTTCATCGTCTGGAAGGTCGGCCCCTGCGTCAGGCCATAGGCCTCCAGCAGCCAGTCGATCTGGTTCATCTCGCAGCCGAGGCCCACCATCAGGACCGCGGCGTGGTTGGGATGGCGCGCATAGCCCCACATCACACGCTGCAGCGCCTCGAACCCGTCGCCGTCGCCCGCCATGCCGCAGCCCGTGCCGTGCACGAAGGCCACCACACCGTCCACGTTCGGGTAGGCGGCCAGCTCCTCGGGGCCGAAGGCGTCTGCGATGCGGCGCGCGGCGGTGGCTGAGCAGTTCACGCTGGTCACCACGGCGATGTAGTTGCGCGTGCCCACCGTGCCGTTCGCGCGGCGATAGCCCAGGAAGCTGTCGCCCGAGGCCGGCGCGACGGGCCGCAGGTCGGTGCCGAATTCATAGTCGTGATCGGTGGCCGCGAAGGCGCAGTTCTGGACATGGACGTGTTCGCCCGGCGCGATATCGGCGGAGGCGTAGCCGATCACCTGCCCGTATTTCCGGATCGGCGCGCCTTGCGCGATGGCCGCCGTGGCCAGCTTGTGGCCCGACGGGATCAGCGCCGCGGCGGCGACGCCCTCGACGCGGTGGCCGACCTCCAGCGCGCGGGTGGCGGTGACGACGTTGTCGGCGGGGTCGAGGCGGATCGTGTCGGCCATGGCGGCGTCCTCAGGCGCAATGCGGGCTGTCCGAGGTCCAGCGATGGATCGGGACATGCGGGGCCTGCGCCGCCCGGGCGCGCGCGTCAAGCCAGCGGTCGCGCACCGTGCGCCAGTCGGGCGGAGGGCCCGGGCGGACCGCGAAATCGGGGAAATGCGCGCGGCCCGTGGGCTGGCCCGTCCGCTGGTAGCGCAGATCGAAGCTCCAGCGGCAATCCTCGGTCTCGTTGTCGCGCGCGGCATGGGGGATCATCGGGTCCAGCAGGACCACGCCGCCTGCGCGCACCGGCAGGGGCACGGGATCGCCATCCAGATGCGCGTCCGGGATCGCCGTCTGCTCCAGCGGGCAATGCGGCAGCATCGGCTGGCCGGGCGCGAGCGGCCGCACCATCAGGTAGCCATTCGCCTCGGTCGCGTCGGTCATGGCGACCCAGACGGTGACCATGTCGGTCGCGTCGGCCTCGGGATGGGCGACGGCGCGATCCTGGTGCCACATCGTGCGGGTGATATGCGCGGGCGCGTCCGCCGCGACGGTTCGCTGCGGCGGCTTGATCCGCAGATGCTGGATCGGGGTCGAGGTGATCCGCGGCCCCAGGAGTCCGGCGGCGATGTCGAGGATCGCGTCGCAGGTCAGAAGCGCGTGGACCGCGGGCCCGTAATGGAAGGGCGTGTCGGGGACGATCCGGCTGCCCGGCAGCGAGATGTCGAGCGGCTGGAACCAGTCATGCCCCGCATCGTGGACGGCACGCAGCGTGGGCAGGACCCCGCCGCGCCAGTCGATCCCCAGCCGCGCCGCCATCTCGTAGACCAGCCCGGCATATTCGACCTCGACCGCGTCGCGGATGGCGGCGGGCACCACCTCGTCGAGGACCAGAAACCCGTCGCGCTGGAAATGGGCGATCTGATCGGCCGTCAGCATCGCGTCAGTCCAGCAGGATCGTGATGATCGGCGGGTAGAGCAGCAGGACCGACAGCGCGCAGATCTGGATGCCGATGAAGGGCAGGAACCCCTTGAAGATGTCCGTCAGCTGGATATGCGGCGGGGCCACTGATTTCAGGTAGAAGGCCGCCGGCCCGAAAGGTGGCGAGAGGAAACTGACCTGCATGTTCATGCAGAAGAGCACCCCGAACCACACCGCGAGGTAGCGCGGCTCCAGCACGCCGAAGACGCCGATCTCCTCGATGGGCAGGCGCTGCACGATGGGCAGGAAGACCGGGATGATCAGCAGCACGATGCCGACCCAGTCCATGAAGGCGCCCATGAACAGCAAGATCAGCATCATCACCAGCAGGATGCCCATCGTCGGCAGGTCGGCCGAGACGATCAGGTTGGCGACATAGGTTGGCCCGCCCGCGATGGTGTAGGCGCCCGCCAACGTCGCCGCGCCGATGGTCACCCAGATGATCGTGCCGGTGGATTTCAGCGTTCGCATCAGGCTGTCCCAGACCAGCTCGATGCTGGCCTCGCCGCGGAAGACCGAGACCAGGAAGACCGCGACCACACCCATGCCCGCCGCCTCGGTGATCCCCGAGATGCCGCCGTAGATCGAGCCCATGACGACGCCGATCACGACGATGGGCGCGACCAGGCCCTTGCCCATGTCCCAGCCCTGCTTGGCGCGGTGGCCCTTGAACACCAGGAAGATCGCGGCCAGCGCCACGAGCACGGTGATGCCGAAGGTCCAGACATGCTCCGGCTGGCCGTAGGCGATGGGGTCCACGCCCTCGACCACGGCGTTCTGGCCGGTGATTGTGAAGAACAGCGCGCGCAGGAACAACGCCGTGCCGAACCCTGCCACCAGGATCGCGAGGAAGGCGCCGAAGAGCATGGTCTTCTCGCCCGTAGGCGGGTCGTCGGGATCGTCGGGGGGCAGGGGGGCGAGGCTGGGGTTCAGCTGCGTGCGGATGATGATGTAGATGATGATGAAAGAGGCCAGCATGAAACCCGGCAGGAAGGCCGCGGTGAACAGAGCCTTGATCGAGGTCTCGGTGATCAGGCCGAAGATGATCAGCACGATCGAGGGCGGGATCATCGTGCCGAGGCTGCCGCTCGCGCAGATCGTGCCGATGGCGAGGTTCTGGTCGTAGCCCAGCCGCAGCATCTGCGGCAGCGCGATCAGCCCAAGCAGCACGACCTCGCCGCCGATGATCCCCGACATCGCGGCCATGATGACGGCCATGATCGAGGTGACGATGGCGATCCCGCCGCGGGTGCGCGACAGCCAGACATTGAGCGAGGAATACATGTCCTTTGCGATGCCCGACCGCTCCAGCAGCGCGGCCATGAAGATGAAGAGCGGGATGGAGATCAGCACGTAATCCGTCAGCAGCCCGTAGATCTTTTGCGCCAGGATGTTGAGCGGCCCCGAGCCGAAGCGCCCCGTCAGCATCCCCTCGCCGAAGGTCCAGGGCGCCAGCATCAGCTCCGGCTCGAAGCGCATGATCAGGACCAGCACCGCGAGGATGGCCGAGGCCATGCCCAGCGGCATCCCGATCGCCAAGAGCAGCATGAGCCCGACCAGCAGGACCAGTGAAATCGTTCCGACGTCCATGTCTCGCCCCGTCCCCCTGAGGTCCTGTCTCGTTCGTTATTCGTCGCCGGCGACCTGGCGGCGCAGGCGCTCGATCTCGTCCGGGTCGATATCGTCGGCCGCGGTGTGGATCACCGGCTGGGCGTTCCAGTCGCGGATCAGGTTGGCGATCGCCTGGAGCGCGACCAGCGCCACGACGATCAGGATCAGCGGCTTCAGCGTCGCCGGGATCGGCGGGTCGAAGGCCGTGCCGAAGGTCTCCCAGCGGGCGAATTTCTGCGCCGCCTCGCCGTAGCCGCCCCAGAACAGGAAGAAGGCGAAAAGCACGATCAGCCCGGTCGAGATGATGTCGCAGACCCGCTGCAGTGTGCGTGGCATCAGGTCGTAGAGCAGAAAGATGCGGATATGGCTGCGCTGCTGCATCGCGTAGAGGCCCGAGAGGATGAAGATGAACCCCGCCATCCACAGCGACATCTCGTTGGCCCAGAGCGTCGGGCGCTCGAAGGCGTAGCGCAGCACGACCTCGTAGACCATAACGCAGACCAGCGCCGCGATCAGAAGCATGGTCACCCGGCCGATAAAGACCGACAGCCGGTCGAACACGCCCCAATCCTCGAATTCGCTGGGCGCCCGGCGCACCGTCATGACGCCCAGGATCGCGAAGAGGACGACGCCGGCCAGGGCCAGCCAGTCCAGCGCCGAGGCGGCGGCGTAGCGGCGCGTAAGCGCATCGACCGTCGGACCGGGATCGGTGAACACCATCAGGAAGGCCGGCACCCGCCACATCGCCCAGGCGAAACAGGCGGTGAAGGCCATCGGTATCGCGATCTGCATGGGGCCCGGGATGACCTGCGGCGCGGCCGCGGTCTCGTAATAGGTGGCGTCCTGCATCGGATCCTTGCGCATCGGATCACTCCTCTCGCGGGTCATGCGGAGCGGGCGGCGCGGCGCCGGCCGACCCCGGCGGGCGGGCGCGCCGCGGCGGGCCGGCATGGCGCGGCCCCCGGAAGGGCCGCGCCGGTCGCGTCAGCGGATCACTCGGAGACGAGGCCCAGCTGGCGCAGATAGCCCAGGTGGCTCTCCACCAGCGCCTCGGCCTCGGGCGTCGTGGCGAATTCCGGCCAGGTGGCCTGCGCCGCGTCGCGGAAGGTCTGCAGATCCTCGGCCGACCATTCGTAGAGGTTCACGCCCTCGGCCTGCAGCTGCGCGGCGGCCTCGGCGTTCTTCTTCTCGAAGGACAGCGCGGTCTGCAGCGCCAGCGATTCCATCGCCACCGACATGATCTCGCGGTGATGCTCGGGCATCCCGTCCCAGACCGCCTTGTTGCAGGCCAGGTGGTCCGACGGCATCGAGTGGAAGCCCGGGAAGTTGGTGTGCTTGCCGATATCGTAGAGGCCCAGCCCCACGTTGTTGGCCAGGCCGCTCGCGTCGGCGCCGTCGATGATGCCGGTCTCGAGCGCGGTGAAGATCTCGGTGAAATCCATCACGATGGGCGTGGCGCCCAGCTTCTCGAAGATCTTGGTCTCCATCCCCGGGGGCGAGCGGAACTTCCAGTCCTGCAGGTCGGCCACGCCGGCGATCGGCTTGGTCGAGGCCAGGCTTTCCTGCCCGTAGATCCACCAGCCGACGAGCTGCATGTCATAGGCGTTGTAGAGCTCCTGCGCGGCATCGAGGCCACCGCCGTAATAGAGCCAGCTCAGCTGCTGATAGGGCGTGTCGTAGCCGCCCATGATGTCGCCCACGAACTGGAAGGCGGGGTTCTTGCCGGTCTGGTAGGCGCCGCCCGTCATGTCGCAGTCGAGGATGCCGGTGGCGGCGGCGTCGAAGGTCTCGACCGACTTGACGACCGAGGAGCTGAAGAACGGCTCGATGACGATCTCGCCGTTCGACATCGTCTGCACGCGGTCGAAATACTGCTGCGCCAGGCGGCCGGACTCGGTCTCGGGCGCGTAATGCGTCTGGATGCGCAGGGTCGTGGTGGAAGCGTGGGCGTCGGCCAGGGCGGCCGGCGCGGTCAGGGCCGTGCCGGTCAGGGCCGTGGCAGCGGTCAGCGCCGCCATCGTGAGCGTTTTCATGGAAATCCTCCCGTTTTTCGTTCGCGTCCCCGGACCCCTCGCGGGTCTCCCTCCGGGGAGGTGCAGCGCGACCCTAGCAAGCCGCCGGGTTAGCGCAAACAGAAAATGAAAATCCGTGGACAGCCGAGATTTCGCCGAATATCAAAATTTCGGGGAGGAGCGCCGGACATGCCGGAGGCCCGGACACGCATGGATACGCCGGCGATCTACGCCGACGTGCAGCAGCGTCTGCTGACCGGCGGATTCCGTCCCGGCGACAAGATCATGCCCGGCGCGCTGCAGCACGAATACGGCTGCTCGGCCAACACCGTGCGCGATGTCCTGCTGCAGCTTTCCAAGGTCGGGCTCGTCGATTTCGAGATCCAGCGCGGCTTCCGCGCCCGGCAGGTCAGCCGCGAACGCCGTTCGCAGATCGCGCGGTTCCGCGTCCTGCTCGAGCAGGAGGGCGCGGTGCTGTCCATGCGCAATGGCGGCCTGAGCTGGGAGGCGCGGTTGAGCGCGGCGCATCACGGCCTCGTCCATATCGAGCGGCAGATCGCGCGCGCCGGAGACGGTGGCCCGGTGGTCGGCATCTGGTCGGATGCCGAGCTGACCTTCCATCGCACGCTGATCTCGGAATGCGGGCTGCCGCCGCTGATCGAGGCCTTCGAATTCGCCTATATGCAGTTCCGCCAGCAGATGGTCGGGCTCGAGGCGCATTGCGTGCCCGCCTATTTCGAGGAGATCGTCGCGCAGCACGAAGCGATCCTGCGCGCCGCGCTCTCGGGCGACGAGGCCCAGGCCCGCGCCGCGATCGAGGCGCATCAGGCGCGGCATTTCCTGTGATGCGCGGCGGCCTACAGCCCGTTGCGGCGCTTGAGCTCCAGGTAAAGCGCCGAGTGGTCCAGATCGGCCCCGTCCATCGCGTCGCGCAGCACCTTGAAGCGATCGTTGACCGCGGCGACCGCGGGCAGCTCCAGCCCGGCCTGCGCCGCCGCGTCCAGCACGTTGTCGAGATCCTTGATCTGGAACTTCACCAGGCCGCCGGGCTCGAAATCGCCCTCGGTCATGCGCCGTCCGTGCTGTTGCAGGATCACCGAATCCGCGAAGCCGCCCTTCAGCGCCGCGCGCACCGCCGCCGGATCGGCGCCGCCGCGCTCCAGCAGCAGCATCGCCTCGGCCACCGCGCCGATGGTGCAGGCGACGATGGCCTGGTTGGCGAGCTTCGCCAGCTGCCCCGCGCCAACCGGGCCGACATGGACCGGGCGGCCCAGCGCGCCGAGGATCGGCGCGACCGCCGCGAAGGTCCCGGTCTCGCCGCCCGCCATGATCGCCAGCGTCGCGCCCTCCGCCCCCTTGGTTCCGCCCGAGACCGGCGCATCGACATAGCCCACGCCGCGCGCGGCGAAGCGCTCGGCATGGGTGCGCGCCTCCTCCGGCTTGATCGAGCCCATCTCGACCCAGATCGCGCCCGCGGCGAAGGCGTCCATCGCGACCCGCTGAACGGCGTCCGAGGCCGCGCCGTCCGACAGCATCGAGATGACGATCGGCTGGCCCGCCACCGCCGCGCCGGGCGTCTCGGCCACCCGCGCGCCGGCGATGGCGCGGGCCTTATCGGGCGACCGGTTCCAGACCGTGACCCCGTGGCCGGAGGCGATCAGGTTTCGAGCCATCGGCGCGCCCATCAGGCCGGTGCCGAGCAATGCGAGCTCTGTCATGGGTCTCTCCCTGTTTGCGCTCACGATAGAAACGGCCTAGCCGAAGATAAACCGGGGAGGATCCGATGACGGACCGGCTGAAGGGAAAGCGCGCGCTCATCACCGCCGCGGGGCAGGGCATCGGGCGCGCCACCGCCGAGATGTTCCTGGCTGAAGGGGCCGAGCTCTTCGCCACCGACCGCGACCCCGACCTGCTGGCGGGTCTCGATTGCGAGACCTTCCGCATGGACGTGCGCGACGATGCCGATGTGCGCGCGGGCATCGACCGGGCCCGGCCGACCGTCCTCTTCAACTGCGCGGGTTTTGTTCATCACGGCAGCGTCGAGGCCGCGACTGACGACGAATGGGCGATGGGCTTCGACCTGAACGTCCAGTCGATGTTCCGCACCATCCGGGCAAGCCTGCCGCACATGCTGGAGGCCGGCGGGGGATCGATCGTCAACATGTCCTCGGCCGCGTCTTCGGTCATCGGGGCGCCCAACCGCTTCATCTACGGCGCGACCAAGGCCGCTGTGATCGGCCTGACCAAATCGGTCGCCGTCGATTACGTGAAGCGCGGCATCCGCTGCAACGCGGTCTGTCCCGGCACCGTCGAGAGCCCCTCCTGGCACGAGCGCGTCAAGGCGCTGGGCGAGGAGATGGGAAGCTACGACAAGGCCCTCGAAGCCTTCGTCGCGCGCCAGCCGATGGGCCGCGTCGCGACCGCGGCCGAGATCGCCGCGCTGGTCACCTATCTCGCCTCCGACGAAAGCGCCTTCACCACCGGCCACGCCCACGTCATCGACGGCGGGTGGTCGGGCCAGTGAGCGGGCGCATCCGCCCCTCGTGAAACACGGGTCTCAAGACCGGCCCCAACATGTGAAACACGCCATGACCAAGCTCCGCTCCCGCCTGTGGTTCAACAACCCCGACAACCGCGAGATGACCGCGCTCTATCTCGAGCGCTATCTGAACTACGGCATAACCCGCGAGGAGCTGCAATCCGACAAGCCGATCATCGCCATCGCCCAGACCGGCAGCGATCTCAGCCCCTGCAACCGCCATCACCTCGAGCTCGCCAAGCGGGTCCGCGACGGCATCATCTCCGCCGGCGGCGTCCCGATGGAGGTGCCCGTCCATCCCATCCAGGAGACCGGCAAGCGCCCCACCGCCTCGCTCGACCGCAATCTCGCCTATCTGAGCCTCGTCGAGACGCTGAACGGCTATCCGCTCGACGGCGCGGTGCTGATGATCGGCTGCGACAAGACCACGCCGGCGCTCCTGATGGCGGCGGCGACCGTGAACATCCCCTCCATCGCGCTGTCGGTCGGGCCGATGCTGAACGGCTGGTTCAAGGGCGAGCGGACAGGCTCGGGCACGATCGTCTGGAAGGCGCGCGAGATGCATGCGGCGGGCGAGATCGACGATGCGGGCTTCATGGAAATCGTCGCTTCGTCAACGCCTTCCGTCGGGTACTGCAACACGATGGGCACCGCCACGACGATGAATTCCCTGGCCGAGGCGCTGGGCATGCAGCTGCCGGGCGCCGCCGCGATCCCGGCGCCCTACCGCCAGCGCGGCCATGTCAGCTACGAGACCGGGCAGCGCATTGTCGCCATGGTGCACGAGGACCTGAAACCCTCCGACATCATGACGCGCGAAGCCTTCGAGAACGCGGTCGTCGTCAATTCCGCCATCGGCGGCTCGACCAACGCACCAATCCACCTGAACGCGGTCGCCCGGCATCTGGGCGTGCCGCTCGACAATGACGACTGGCAGCGGCTGGGCCATCACGTGCCGCTTCTGGTGAACCTGCAGCCCGCGGGCGAATATCTGGGCGAGGATTACTACCATGCCGGCGGCGTGCCGGCCGTCATCGGCCAGCTCCTCGCCGCGGGCCTCCTGCCGCATCCGGGCGCCATGACCGCCAATGGCCGCACCGTGTCCGAGAATTGCGAGGGCCGCGTGTCCGAGCTGCCCGATGTCATCAAGCCGGTCGACGCCCCGATGATGCGCGACGCCGGGTTCCTGAACCTCAAGGGCAACCTTTTCGACAGCGCGATCATGAAGACCTCGGTGATCTCCAAGGCATTCCGCGACCGCTACCTGTCCGATCCCGACGACCCCGAGGCCTTCGAGGGGCGGGCCGTGGTGTTCGACGGGCCTGAGGATTTTCACGCGAAGATCGACGATGAAGCGCTTGATATCGATGACGATTGCATCCTCATCATGCGCGGGGCAGGCCCCATCGGCTATCCCGGTGCGGCCGAGGTCGTGAACATGCGTCCGCCGGCGCGCCTGATCCGCAAGGGCATCCACGCGCTGCCCTGCATCGGCGACGGCCGGCAATCCGGGACCTCCGGCTCGCCCTCGATCCTCAACGCCTCGCCCGAGGCGGCGGCGGGCGGCGGGCTGGCGCTGGTGCGCACCGGCGACCGGCTGCGGATCGACCTGGCGAAGGGGACGGCGAACATGCTGGTCGATGACGCGGAGCTCGAACGCCGCCGCGCCACGCTGCCCGACCATCCCTTCACACCCGACAGCCAGACGCCCTGGCAGGAGATCTTCCGCGACCGCGTCGGCCCCTTGTCCGAGGGCATGACGCTGCGCGGGGCCGACGCCTATCGCGGGACCGCCCAGAAGGGCGTGGCGCGCGACAACCACTGAATCCGATTTCGAGACATATCAGGGAGATACGAGATGAAGCTCTGCCGTTACGGCGAACCGGGCGCCGAGAAGCCCGGCCTGATCGACCACAATGGCGACCTGCGCGATCTCTCCGCCGAGATCGCCGATATCAGCCACGAGGCGCTGTCGCGCAAATCGCTGGAGATCCTCTCCAAGCTCGACGCGATGGAGCTGCCGAAGGTGCAGGGCCCCGTCCGCTACGGGCCCTGCGTCGCCGACACCGGCAAGTTCATGTGCATCGGTCTGAACTATTCCGACCATGCCGCCGAGACCGGAGCCGACATCCCCGAGCATCCGATCCTGTTCATGAAGGCCAACAGCGCGATCGTCGGCCCCAACGACGCCGTCGTCATGCCCCGCGGCTCGACCCATACCGACTGGGAGGTCGAGCTGGGCGTCGTCATCGGCGAGCGCTGCAAATACGTCTCCGAGGACGACGCACTGGATTATGTCGCCGGGTATTGCGTCATCAACGACGTGTCCGAGCGGCATTTCCAGACCAAGCTGACCGGCCAGTGGACCAAGGGCAAATCCTGCGACACCTTCGGGCCGATCGGGCCGTGGCTCGTCACCGCGGACGAGGTGGGCGATCCGCAGAAGCTGTCCATGTGGCTCGACGTCAACGGCGAGCGGATGCAGACCGGCAATACCGAGACGATGATCTTCAGCGTCGCGCAATGCATCAGCCATCTGAGCCAGATGTTCACGCTGCATCCGGGCGACGTGATCTCGACCGGCACGCCGCCGGGCGTCGGCATGGGGATGAAGCCGGAGCCGCGCTACCTGAAGGCGGGCGACGTCATGGAGCTTGAGATCGAGGGCCTCGGCCGGCAGCGGCAGGTGGTGCAGGCCGATGACTGACCTGCTGCAGATCGGCGGCATCACCCCGCGCATGGAGGCGGCGCTGGCGGACCGCTTCGACATCCACGTGCTGTTCGACCTCGAGGACCGGCAGGCCTGGCTGGCCGAGAATGGCGACCGGATCGAGGCGATCCTGACCAACGGCCATCACGGCGTGCCGGAGGACGTGGCGCTCGCCACGCCCAACCTGAAGGTCGTCTCGAGCTACGGCGTGGGCTACGACGCCATCGACGCGCCCGCCTTCGCGGCGCGGGGCATCAAGATCGCCCACACGCCCGACGTTCTGAACGACGAGGTGGCGGACACCTTCGTCGCACTCTGGCTGGCCGTGTCGCGCGGGATCGTGGTCGCCGACCGCTTCGCCCGGTCGGGCGCGTGGGAAGACGGCGCCTTCCCGCTGACCCGCTCGGTCCAGAAGCGGCGGGTGGGCATCCTCGGGCTGGGTCGGATCGGCGAAGAGATCGCCAATCGGATCAAATGCTTCCGGGGTGACGTTCACTACCATTCGCGCAGCCGAAAAGACGTCGATTACACCTATCACGACAGCCCCGCGGCACTGGCCGAGGCGGTCGAGGTGCTGGTCGCCATCACCCCCGGCGGGCCCGAGACCGAGCATCTGGTCAACGCCGAGGTGCTGAAGGCGCTGGGCCCCGAGGGCATCCTCATCAATGTCTCGCGCGGATCGGTCGTCGACGAGGCGGCGCTGATCGCCGCGCTTCAGGCGGGCGAGATCGCGGGCGCTGGGCTCGACGTGTTCGCGGAGGAGCCGAAGATTCCGCAGGCACTGAAGGAGATGGAGAACGTCGTCCTGCTGCCACATGTGGGCTCGGCCACGCACGAGACGCGGGCCGCGATGGGCGACCTGACGGTCCGCAACCTGCTGAGCTGGCTGAAGGATGGCTCGGTCGAGACGCCGGTGCCGGAATGCCGTCACCTGTGATCGAAAGCGTCCGCGCGCGCCTCTTCGACGTGCCGCTGGACGAGGTTCTGGTGGACGCCAAGCATGGCGACCACACGCATTTCCAGCTCGTCACCTGCACGATCCGGACGACGGATGGGGTCGAGGGCACCGGCTATACCTATACCGGCGGCAAGGGCGGCACGGCGATCCTCGCCATGATCCGCGACGACCTGGCGCCGATGCTGACCGGCGGGCCGATCGCGCCCGAGGCCCAGCATGACGCGATGCAATGGCACGTCCACTACGTCGGGCGCGGCGGCGTCGCGAGCTTCGCGATCTCGGCCGTCGATATCGCGCTGTGGGACGTCCGCGGCCGGATGCGGGGCGAGAGCCTGCGGCATATGGCGGGCGGCGCGTCGGATCGCTGCGGCGCCTATGCCGGCGGGATCGACCTCGGCTTCGACCTGCCGAAGCTGCTTTCCTCCGTCGAGGGGTACCTTGCGCGCGGCTTCGACGGGGTGAAGATCAAGGTCGGGCGCCCCGACGACATGGCGCGCGCCCGCGCCGTGCGCGAGCTGATCGGGGCGGAGCGCGCCTTCATGGTCGACGCCAATTACGCGCTGGACGAGGCGCAGGCGATCGAGGCCGCGCGCGGCCTCATGGAGCTCGGCATCCTGTGGTTCGAGGAGCCGATCATCCCCGACGACTACGACGGCTACGGCCGGATCGCGCGGGCGACGGGCTGCCCGCTCGCCATGGGGGAGAACCTGCATACCGAGCACGAATTCGGCCATGCGATCGCCCGCGCGGGCCTGTCCTGGGTCCAGCCCGACGCCTCCAATTGCGGCGGGATCACCGGCTGGCTGCGCGTGGCCGCGATGTGCCGGGCGGCCGGCCTGCCGGTCTGTTCGCACGGCATGCAGGAGCTGCACGTCTCGCTGGTCGCGGCGCAGCCGAATGCGGGCCTTCTGGAAGTGCACAGCTTCCCCATCGACCGCTACACGACCCGGCCCCTGGTGCTGGAGGACGCGAAGGCGGTCGCGCCGGATGTGCCGGGCACGGGCGTGGTCTTCGATTGGGAGCGCCTCGCGCCCCACGAGCGGGTCTGAGCGCGGCCGGGAAGGGGCGAGGGGCCAGCCCCTCGCGCGCCTCGAGGTATTCCCGGCCAGATTAAGGTCAGGTCGGAGGAACCTTGGGTCACGCGGCGGCGGGCATGTCCCGGATGCGCGCGCCGAGCGCCGCGATGCGGTCCGTCACCTCGGCCCGGACTGGGCCGCCGCGCGGGCGGTCCCGGATCGTGGTGAACCAATGCTCCGGCGGGGCCTTGCCGCGCCGGTTGCCACGCCATTCCAGCGCGCGCAGGACGGCCTCGGCCTCGGGCGGCAGACGCTCGGGGATCTCGGCCCCTGACAGCACGCCCCAGCCCATGGTCCAGAGCCGCCCGACCGACCACGGGTTGTAGCCGCCCCCGCCCAGCAGGAGAAAGCGCGGCGCAAGCGGCAGCAGCGCGCGGAGCACGTCCATATGGGCATTGTTCGACAGCGTGAGCCGCGACAGCGGATCCTCCTCCACCGCGTCGGCGCCGCATTGCATCACGATGGCATCGGGCGCGAAGCGCGCGACGGCGGGCACGATCAGCCGCTCGCGGACCTGCGCCATCTCGTCGTCGTTCAGGCCGCGCGGCAGCGGCAGGTTGAAGACCTGTCCCAGCCCGCGATCGCTCAGCGCGCCGGTGAAGGGCCAGCGCTTCTCCTCGTGGGTTGAGATCAGGAGCGTGTCGGGATCGTCGGCGAAGGCATGTTCCACGCCGTCCATGTGATGGGCGTCGATATCGACATAGGCTACCCGCCGCGCGCCGTGCCGCCTGAGGGACAGGATCGCGAAGACGCAGTCGTTGAGATAGCAGAATCCGTTGGCCCGGTCGGGCATGCCGTGATGCGTGCCGCCGCCGGGATTGTGGACCCGCCCGCCCCCGGCCAACAATTCGCCCGCGAGGATCGAGGCGCCCGCGCCGGTGGCGGGGCGGCGATAGACCTCGGGAAAGACCGGGTTCGACACCGTGCCGAGGCCGTGGCGCGCCTTGGTGTCTTCGTCGACCGTCCCTTCGGCCTCGGCGCGCTGCAGGGCGGCGACGTAGTCGGGCGTGTGCCAGGCATGCAGCGCGGCAGGCTTGGCGCGGGGCGAGACGCGGAAGCGCTCGCGCGGCAGCCAGCCCAAGGTGCGGGCGAGATCCATGACGGTCGAGACCCGGGGCACGCGCAGCGGGTGCCAGTCGCCGTAGCTGGAGCCGCGATAGATCTCGTTGCCGAAGAACAGCGTCACGGGCGCGTCATTCGGGCAGCACGTCCTCGATCGCCTGAGTCAGCCGCGGCGAGAGCGGTCGGGTCGCGGCCCCGTCGAAGCGGACGAGCTGTCCCTGCGGATCCAGCAGCGCCTTGTTGAAGTTCCAGTTCGGTACCGCGCCCTGGTCGGCGAGCCATTGGTAGAAGGGATGCGCGTCGCGCCCGCGCACGGGCGTGATCGTGGTCAGGGGCAGGGTCAGGCCGTAGTTGACCTCGCAGAACTCCGCGACCTCGTCCTCGTCTCCCAGCTCCTGCCGGAAGCTGTCGGAGGGCACGCCCAGAACCGTCAGGCCACGATCGGCGTAGCGGTCCTGCAGCGCCTGCAGGTCGGCATATTGACCGGTGAAGGCGCAGAGCGAGGCGGTGTTCACCACCAGGACCGCGCGGCCGCGCAGGTCGTCGAGATCGATCGTGCCGCCTTCCAGCGCCTCGAACTCGAAGGCTGTGGCGGGCAGGGCGGATAGGAGGAGGGCGATGAGTGTTCGCATGGAAGAGAGGCTAGCGGGCGGGCCCTGCGGTTCAAGCCCGTGCGGCTTGCGCGCGGCGGGGAAACGCTTACGTATGAAGGGCTCAGCGAACGGGAAGGACCATGATCCGCTACGCCTTGAAATGCGCCGAGGGCCACGAATTCGAAAGCTGGTTCCAGTCGGCCGACGCCTTCGACGGACTTGCCGCGAAGGGCATGGTGAGCTGCGCGCATTGCGGATCGGACAGGGTCGAGAAGGCGCTGATGGCCCCGAAGGTCGCGCCGAAGACGAAGGGCGAGCTGACGGTCCCTGCCTCCGAGGTCGAGAAGAAGATCGCGGCGCTTCGCCGCAAGGTCGAGGCGGAGGCGACCTATGTCGGCCCCCGCTTCGCCGAGGAAGCCCGCCGGATCCATGCCAGCGACACGCCCGAAAAGCCCGTCTGGGGCGAGGCGCGGCCCGACGAGGCGCGCGCGCTTCTGGAGGAGGGCATCGGCGTGGCTCCGCTCCCATTCCTGCCCAAGCAGAAGGCCAATTGATGCGCGCCCTCGTGACCGGCGCGTCGCGCGGCATCGGCGCGGCGCTGCTGGCCGAGGGTCATGCGCGCGGACATGGCGTGACGGGGACGTCGCGCGCCGGCGGCGAGGGGCTCCTGGCGCTGGACGTGACGGATGGCTGCCTGCAGACGGCCTGCGCCTCGGCCACGGGCGCGATCGACCTGCTGGTCTGCAACGCGGGCGTCTATCTCGACAAGGGCGTGGGGCTGGACGGCCTTACAGGGGACATGCTGCAGGCCACCTTCGCCGCCAATGTCACCGGTGTCGCGCTGACCGTGAAGGCGCAGCGGCGCAACCTGTCGCGTGGCGGGCGGATCGCGATCGTGTCCTCGGCCATGGGCTCGTCCGAGCGGGCCGCGGGCAACGCCTTCGCCTATCGCGCCTCGAAGACCGCCGCGGCCAATCTGGGCGCGAACCTTGCGCGGGCGCTCGCGGCGGACGGGATCGCGGTCGGCATCTATCATCCCGGCTGGGTGCGGACGGATATGGGCGGCGCGGGGGCCGATATCTCGCCCGAGCAATCGGCCCGCGGCCTCTGGGATCGGTTCGAAGCATTGGGCCCCGCGACCACCGGCGAATTCCTGAACCATGACGGCACCCCGATCCCGTTCTGACCCCACCCGCCGCGCCCTGCTGGCCGGTGCTGCGGCGCTGGCCGTTGCGGGCGCGGCAGGGGCCGGGGGCGGGTTGGTCGTGCTGGCGGCGGCGAGCCTGAAGCCCGCGCTGGACGACATCCTGACCGGGTGGCCCGGGCCGGTCGCGGTGTCCTATCTGGGCTCGGGCACGGCGGCGCGGCAGGCGGCGGCCGGCGCGCCGGCGGACCTTGTGATCCTGGCCGCGACGGATTGGATGGACTGGTTGGAGACCCAGGGCGCGCTGGCCGGGCCGGCCGTCCCGGTCGCGGGCAATCGGCTGGTGCTGGTCGGCCCGCCCGGTGCCGCGCCCCTGGCGCTGGAGCGCGACGCCCTGCTCGCGCGGCTGGGCCCCGCGGGCCGGATCGCGCTGGGCGACCCCATGTCGGTGCCCGCGGGCCGCTACGCGCAGCAGGCGCTGGAGACGCTGGGCCTCTGGGAGACGCTGCGCCCCCGCGCCGTGCTGGCCGAGAACGTGCGCGCCGCGCTGGCCTATGTCGCCCGCGGCGACCTGGCCCTGGGCGTGGTCTATGGCTCGGACGCGCGGGGCACGGGCGTCGCGGAGCTGGTGGCGGTGCCCCCGGAAAGCCATAGGCCGATCGTCTACCCGGCGGCCCTGCTGCGCGGGGCGGCGCCGGGGGCGCGGGCGCTCTTGGACCGGATCGTGGCTTCGGGCGCGGTCTTCGCCGCGCACGGCTTCGCGCCCGCGCCCGCCGCATGATCGCGCTGCCGCCCGAGGCCTGGGAGGCGCTGGCCCTGTCCCTGCGCGTCTCGACCGTGGCGGTGCTGGCGAGCCTGCCGGTGGCGATCTGGGTGGCGCATCTGCTGGCGCGCGGGCGCTTCCCGGGCAAGGGGCTGCTCGATGCGCTGGTGCATCTGCCGCTGGTCCTGCCGCCGGTGGTGACGGGCTATGCGCTGCTCGTCCTGTTCTCGCGCGGCGGACCGATCGGCGGGGTGCTGGAGCCCCTGGGACTCGGCCTCGCCTTCCGTTGGACCGGCGCGGCGCTGGCGGCGGCGATCATGGCCTTCCCGCTCGTCGTGCGGGCGATCCGGCTGGCCTTCGAGGCGGTCGACCCCAAGCTCGAGGAGGCCGCCGCCACGCTGGGCGCCTCGCCCGCCCGCGTCTTCCTGACCGTGACGCTGCCGCTGGCCGCGCCCGGGTTGCTCGCGGGGGTGACGCTGGGCTTCGCCAAGGCCTTCGGCGAGTTCGGCGCGACCATCACCTTCGTCGCCTCCATCCCCGGCGAGACGCGGACCTTGCCGTCGGCGATCTATGCCTTCCTGCAGGTGCCCGGGGGTGAGGCGGGGCTGCACGGGCTGGTGGCGGTGGCGGTGGCGGTCGCGGTGGGGGCGGTGCTGGTCTCGAACTGGCTGGCCCCGCGGATCGCGGCGCGGGTGGCGGGGCGCTGATGCTGGAGCTGGAAATCCGGCGGCGGGCGGGGGCGTTCACGCTCGATGTCGCGCTGGAGGCGCGGGCGGGCGTGACGGCGATCTTCGGCCCCTCTGGCGCCGGGAAGACCACGCTGGCCCGCTGCGTCGCGGGGCTGGCGGCTCCAGATGCGGGGCGCATCGTGCTGGATGGGCGGGTGCTGTTCGACGGCGCGACCGACCTGCCGCCGCATCGCCGCGGGATCGGCTATGTCTTTCAGGAAGCGCGTCTTTTCCCGCATCTCGACGTGGCCGGGAACCTGCTCTACGGCGCGGCGCGCGGGACCGATCCGGCGGAGGTGGCGGCGCTTCTCGACATCGCGCCGCTGCTGGGCCGCCGGCCGGCGGGCCTGTCGGGGGGCGAGGCGGCGCGGGTCGCTCTGGGCCGGGCGCTGCTGCGCGATCCGAAGCTCCTGATCCTCGACGAGCCGCTGGCCGCGCTGGACCAGAAGCTGCGGCTGCAGATCCTTCCCTATCTCGAACGGCTGCGCGACCGGGGCCTGCCGGTCCTGTTCATCAGCCACGCCATCGAGGAGGTGGCGCGGCTGGCGACGACGCTGGTCTTGATGGGTGACGGACGGGTGATCCACGTCGGATCCACGGGTGACGTGTTGTCCGATCCGGCCATCGCCGCGCGGCTGGGGCCCAGCCAGGCCGGCGCGATGCTGGAGGGACGGGTCGTGACGGTGGCCGAGGGTCTGGCCACCGTGGCGACCCCGGCGGGCCGGCTGCAGGTCGCGGGCGTGGACGCGCCGCCGGGGACCGGGCTGCGCATCCGGATTCGGGCGGAGGACGTGATCGTCGCGACCGCCCGGCCCGAGGGGCTGTCGGCGCGCAACGTGCTGCCGGCCGTGGTCGAGAGCGTGCAGGCGGGGCAGGGGCCCGGGCTGATGCTGCGGCTGCGGGCCGGGGAGGGCGCACTGCTCGCGCGGGTGACGCAGGCCTCGGCGCGCGAGATGGACCTGGTGCCGGGGCGGCAGGTCTGGGCGGTGGTGAAGACCTCGGGCGTTGCGCGGGCGGACGTGGGCTAGGACGGCCAAGGCCGCCCAGCCGTGTCGCGACGATCCGACGGGGCTACGCGGGCGCGTCCCGGGCGGCCCAGCGCCCTGAGACCCGCCGCGCTAGCCATTGATCCGTCCCAGCGCGCGCAGGATGCGGCGTTCGAGGCCGCGGCGTTCGGCGGGAGTGAGGAAGGCGCCGATCTCGACGGCGCGGGGGCCGCCTTCGAGCGTCAGGTAATCCTCGATCGAGCCCACCTTGTCGTGGCGTTCAACCCGGACCCAATAGGGATTGGCCTGCCAGTCGCGGGTGGAGCCGTCGGGATCGCGCCGGGTGAGATGCGCCTCCTCCGGCGTCAGCACCAGCCGTTCGAGGATGTCGCGGTCGTGCCAGGACCGCTTCAGGCTTAGCCAGAGCAGGCCCAGAACCGCCATGCAGAAGGGCAGGATACCCCAGAGCGCGACGGTGCCCATGAGCCCGATGAGCGGGATGCACAGCATCCCGAAGCTCGCGCCGATTATCCAGACGAAGCCGGTGCCGGTCAGCGACTGGTGGGGCCAGAGCTCGAGCTCAAGCAAGGAGGCCCCGGAATTTTCCGGGGCCTCGCTCAGGTCATGGATCACGTTGATCGGCATGATGTCGGCCCGTCATGGATGCGGATGCCGGTCCCACATCTCGCGCGTCGGAAGCTCCTCGAAGGTGTGCTCCGGCGGCGGGTTGGGCAGCGTCCATTCCAGCGTATCGGCATGCTCGCCCCAATAGGCCTCCTCCTCGACGCGGCGGCCGGCGAAGATCGTGTAGAAGACCACGCCGATGAAGAAGAGGAACGACGCGAAGGACAGGAACGCACCCCAGCTCGACACCTCGTTCCAGAGCGCGAAGGCGTCCGGATAGTCGATGTAGCGGCGCGGCATGCCCTGGCGGCCCAGGAAGTGCTGCGGGAAGAAGGTCAGGTTGGCGCCGATGAAGAAGGCCCAGAAGTGCAGCTTGCCGGCCCATTCGGGATATTGCCGCCCGCTCATCTTGCCGATCCAGTAATAAACCCCCGCGAAGATGCCGAACACGGCCCCGAGGCTCATCACGTAGTGGAAGTGCGCCACGACGTAGTAGGTGTCGTGATAGGCACGGTCGATGCCGGCCTGGCTGAGCACGATGCCCGTCACGCCGCCCACGGTGAACAGGAAGATGAAGCCGATGGCGAAGAGCATGGGCGTCTTGAAGCTGATCGAGCCGCCCCACATCGTCGCGATCCAGGAGAAAATCTTCACCCCGGTTGGCACCGCGATGATCATCGTGGCCACCATAAAATACGCCTGCTGCGTCAGCGACATGCCCACGGTGTACATGTGGTGCGCCCAGACGACGAAGCCGAGGCCACCGATCGCCACCATGGCGTAGACCATGGGCAGGTAGCCGAAGATGGGCTTCTTCGAGAAGGTCGAGACCACGTGCGACACGATGCCGAAAGCGGGCAGGATGACGATGTAGACCTCGGGGTGTCCGAAGAACCACAGGATGTGCTGGTAGAGCACCGGGTCGCCGCCGCCCGCGGGGTCGAAGAAGGTCGTGCCGAAGTTGCGGTCGGTCAGCAGCATGGTGATCGCGCCGGCCAGCACGGGCAGAGCCAGGAGGATCAGCCAGGCGGTAACGAAGATCGACCAGGCAAAGAGCGGCACCTTGTGGAGCGTCATGCCCGGCGCGCGCATGTTGAGGAAGGTCGTGATGATGTTGATCGCGCCCAGGATCGACGAGGCGCCCGACACGTGGACCGCGAAGATCGCGATATCCGTCGACATGCCCGCTTCGGTCGTCGAGAGCGGCGGGTAGAGCACCCAGCCGATGCCCGAGCCCGCCTGGCCGTTTCCGCCGGGCACGAGGACCGACAGCACCGCGAGCGAGGTGCCCGCGACGAACAGCCAGAACGACAGGTTGTTGAGGCGCGGGAACGCCATGTCCGGCGCACCGATATGCAGCGGCATGAAGTAGTTGCCGAAGCCGCCGAAGAGCGCCGGGATGACCACGAAGAACATCATCAGGATGCCGTGGCCGGTGATCAGCACGTTCCAGAGATGGCCGTTCGGGGTGCATTCGCCCGCGGCGGCGGCCGTCAGGCGCGCGCCTTCCAGGCACATGTACTGCACGCCGGGATCCATGAGCTCGAGGCGCATGTAGACGGTGAAGGCCACCGAGATGAAACCCGCCAGTCCGGAGACGAACAGGTACAGGATCCCGATATCCTTGTGATTGGTGGACATGAACCACCGGGTGAAGAAGCCGGGCTTCTCGTGGTGGTCTTGGCCCGAAATGGCGGCATCAGCCATGCGGTCGCTCCCGTGTCTGGTCGGTCGGTCTGGGCGCCGGGCGCACTATGCCCCGCGAAACTCCCCGGGGTTCTAGCCCTCGTGCCGCGGCAGGGCAACGCCACAATCGGTCGCGTGGCGGCGGAAACGCCGGGGAAAATCGTCGCAGGCACGGCGCGTCGGGGGCGATTTGCCGCGGCGCGGCGGGAATCGCGCAGACGCCAGCTGCGAGGCGTGTGTCGCGGCGATAGCGGCGAGGTTCAGTTGGTGCGGTAGAGGCCGATCGAGTCGATATAGGTGCCGACGCTGTCGGGCTGGCCGACCTCGCGGATTTCGACGGTGTTGGCGGTGGGGCCGTCCCCAGCGGTGACCACGAAATCGTAGGTCTGCCATTCGGCGCCGCCGGGGGTCGCCGTGCCGACGAGCTCGCCGGCCCAATAGACCTCGACCGAGTTCGTGCCGCCCGTGTAGTCGGACGCGGCGAAGCCGATGACGTAGGTCTCGCCAGCGACCGCATTCTCGAAATTCTGCGTGATGGCGAGATTTCCGGGCGACTCGCCCATGTCGAGAAACTGGTTGCCGTCGAAGGCCTCGATCCCGTTATGGCCGCTGTTCTTGATCTCGAATTTCTCGCCATTGGTCGAGGTCCAGCCGTCGATCTCGGTCGCGGCGAACCCCCATTCGGCGGTGGGAAGGCCGAGCACCGTTTCGAAGGAGCCGTTGGAGATGTCGACGCTGAGGAATTCCGCGTCGCTCTCGCCGGTGACGGCCTCGGAGACGGTCGAGGCGAAGACGCGCAACCCGCCGTTGACGAGGTCGGTGCTGGCGATGGCGATGGCGGCGCCGAGCGCGGTCAGCAGGACCCATTCCACGGTGATCGCGCCGTCTTCGGAACGGGCGAAGCGGTGCAGGAGGGGGACGCTGGCTTGCGGGCTGGGCATGTGTCGGCCTTCGGTCAATCCCCCGATCTATGGTGCCCGACCATGGCCCAAAGATGATCGATCCGTGGCTTAAATAGGCCCATCGGGCATCAGTCGCCCGTTCCGCCCGCCACCGTTTCCAGGCGCCGCCGATCGAGGGACGCGGCGAAGGTCCGGCGCAGCGCGTCGTCGAGATCGGCCATCGTCACCGGCAGGCCCAGATCGACCAGCGATGTCACGCCGTGCCCTTGGATGCCGCAGGGGACGATGCCGTCGAAATGGCCCAGATCCGGTTCGACATTGATCGAGAGCCCGTGGAAGCTGACCCAGCGGCGCAGGCGGATGCCGATCGCGGCGATCTTGTCCTCGCGCGGGGTGCCGTCGGGCAAGGGCGGCTTGTCGGGACGCTCGACCCAGACGCCGACGCGGCCCTCGCGGATGACGCCGGTGACGCCGAACTCGGCCAGCGCGGCGATCACCCAGGCCTCCAGATCGGCCACGAAGGCGCGCACGTCGCGGCCGCGCGCGGCCACGTCGAGCATGGTGTAGACGACGCGCTGGCCGGGGCCGTGATAGGTGTATTGCCCGCCGCGCCGCGCCTCGTGGACGGGAAAGCGGTCGGGCTGGCGCAGGTCTTCCGGCCGCGCCGAGGTGCCGGCGGTGTAGAGCGGCGGATGCTCGAGCAGCCAGAGCGCCTCGTTCGCGGTGCCCGCACGGATCGCGGCGACGCGGGCCTCCATCTCGGAGAGCGCGGTCGCGTAGGCGACGGGCGCGTCGGAGGTGATCCAGTCCGGTGTCATGGGGCGAATTAGGGGGCGCACCGGGGGCTTGGCAAGCCTGCACGAATATTGGGCACCGCGGCATTTCCCCTAGGGCAGCCTGCGATTCTGCCGCAGAATCGACCGGTGTTCTGCTTGGAGAGTGACATGTTTACCAAACCGATCCTGACGGCCGTCACCGCGGCGGCCGTGGCGATGCCCGTGCCCGCGATGGCCGGCAGCAACGATTTCGCAGCCGGCCTGGTGGGCGGAATCATCGGCGGCGCGCTGGTCAATTCGCAGCGCCAGCAGCCCCGGACGACGACCCGCAGCACAACGGTCCGCCGCTCGACCTCGAGCCGCAGCGGCATTTCCAGCACCGAGCGTGCGCAGAACCGCGAGGTCCAGACGGCGCTCAACTATTTCGGCTTCAATGCCGGCACGCCCGACGGCGTGCTGGGCCGCAAGTCCCGCACGGCCGTGTCGGGCATGCAGGCCTTCCTGTCGCTGCCCGTCGACGGCACGCTGTCGAGCTTCGAGCGCGACATCCTGCTGGGCGCGCATGCCCGGGCGCTGTCGGGCAATCCCGAGACGATGCGCCTGGTCTCGACCTCGCCCCTGGGCGCGCGCGCGGCGCTTCAGGCGCAGCACGCGATGATGACCGGCGGCGGCGCGCCCGCGCAGCGCATGACCGGCTATCCCGGCCTGCCGCTGGAGGTGAGCCGGGCCGTGGACGAGATCGCCGCCTCCTCCGACCCCTCGGCGGAGCAGCTTCTGCAGCGCGCGGGCTTCGTGCAGCTGGCCGATCTGAACGGCGACGGCAACAATGACTACATCCTGGACACCTCGGTGTCGGGCTCGTCCTTCTGGTGCTCGGCGGCGCAGTGCAAGGCGCTGGTCTTCGTCTCGACGCCCGACGGCTATGCCCGCAACGACATGCTGGCGCATGGGCCGACCGCCGCCAGCTTCGAATGCATGGGCGCGTCCTGCCGGCTGGCGGATGACGGCGACCCGGTGATGGCCGCCGCGCCCGAACCTGCGGCGCCCGACGCCACGGTGGAGGTGGCGAGCCCCGCCCTGCCGGTCTTCGGCGCGGCCCCAGCGGCCACGCTGTCGCTGGCCAGCCATTGCGGCAAGGTGAACCTGCTGACCGCCACGCGCGGCGGTTTCATCGACGCGGCCGCCGGCGGCGAGCCCGAGGTCGCGCTGGCCGAGCAATTCTGCCTGGCGCGCAACTTCGCCGTCGATGCGGGCGAGCAGATCATGACCGGCATGCCCGGCGTCACGATGCAGAGCGTGCAGGCGCAATGCGCGGCTTTCGGGCCCACCATGGCGGCGCAGATCGGCGCCCTGTCGACCGCGCCGCGCCCGGCGGTGATGCAGGAGGTCGCGGGCTTCGTGCTGGGCACCGGCATGTCGCAGGAGCAGCTGCGCACCACCGCGACGCTCTGCCTGGCGGCGGGCTACGCGGCCGACGATCTGGACGTGGCGCTGGGCGCGGCGCTCCTGATGGTGGCGCTGGGCTCGGCCCCGCATGCGGAGCTGCTGGGCCACCACCTGCAATCGGGCTTCGGCACGGCGGAGCGGCCCGACCTGGCCGCCGCCTGGTACGGCACCGCGATCGAGGCGCTGAAGGGCGGCACCACGCCGGTCTTCGCGCCGAACCAGGCCGGGCGCACCGAATTGCTGACCTGGGCGGCGAGCGGGGTCGGGCAGGGCGCGGCGGCGGCGCAGCCGGTGCCCGCGGCGCTGCCGAATTTCGGGACGGCGGCCACGGACTGACGGGCCGCCTTCTTGCGACGGGCCGAGGATGGCCGGGCGCGGCGCTTTCGGGCGGCGGGGCGAAATCGGGGCTTCCCTTTCGCGCCGCCGCCCGCTAATCCCCGCGCCACGTTCCGAGGGCGTCACGCGGTCGTGGCGGAATTGGTAGACGCGCAGCGTTGAGGTCGCTGTGGGGTAACACCCGTGGAAGTTCGAGTCTTCTCGACCGCACCACCGCCCGACGAACACGAGAGCGCCGCCCCGAGGGGCGGCGTTTCGCGTTTCGGGGTGGGGCGGTCAGGGCCGGGTCAGGCCGTCGTGCGGGCGCCCCAGCGGCGCCAGGCGGGGCGGGTCTCGGTCAGCTTGATCTCGCCGTGGCGCTGGTTGCCCAGCGCGAGCGTCGCGTCGCGCAGCACTTCGATCCCCTCATGCGCGTCCTTCGGCAGCGCCGCGCCGTCGAGCGGGCGGCCGATGGTGACGTGGTAGGGCTGCACGTCCTTGTTCAGCGTCTCGTGGAACAGCGTGATGTCGCGCAGCGTCGGGTGGATCGCGTCGAAGCCGTAGAACATCGCCGAGTTGCGGGCGCGGATATGGACGGGGATGACCGGCAACTCGAACTTGCGGGCGATCATCGCGGCCGAGGCCATCCAGGGACGCTCGTGCAGGCGCAGCCCGCGGCGCTTGGCCAACCGACCCGAGGGGAAGATCACGCCAAGCCGCTCCTCGGCGAAGCAGGCGCGGGTCTGGGTCATCGTCTCGCGGGTCTTGGAGACGGTGCGCTTGTCCTCGCGCCATTCGACGGGGACGATCATCCGCTCGAATTGCGGCAGGACGCGCAGGATGTCGCTGTTGGCGTAGTAGAACGCGTCGGTCCGGCGCCGCGACAGCAGGTCGTGCAGGATGATGCCGTCGGCGATGCCGGTCGGATGGTTCGCCACGATCATGGCCGAGCCGCCCGCGGGCACGTTCTCGAGCCCTTCGACACTGACCCGCCGGGCGATGCGGCGCGCCAGATCGGCCATGATCTGGTCCACGGGCTTGTCGACGTAATGCGTGCCGATTTCGACCGAGCGCTCGTAGGCCAGTAGCCGGCCCAGCACCTTCCAGGCCGCGCGGGCGGTCAGGGTCGGCTCGAAGAGCCAGGGCGCGCGCTCGGCGATCAGCGGATCGAGACGGTCTTTCATGGCGCCCCCCTCAACACGGGTTTGTATCGGGGCCGTGACAGTCCCGGTCGCACAACGCCGCCGATATAGGCAGCGTTCCTACAATTCTACCGCGAAATGGGCGGCCACGTCACGCGCGGGGCGGGCCTGCGGCGGATCGGCGCCCGCGGGCCGCGCGCCCGGCGCCGTCCGGGGACGCGGCGTTTCGTCCGGGCGGGCCCGGGGAACCCGCGCGGGGGGATCGGGATTTCCGCATTAGACTGCAAACACAGACGAAAGGAGTTCGACATGGCCGATCTCATCGCCATTCGTTTCCAGGACCAATCCCGCGCCGAGGAAGCGCTGAAGAAGGCCGGGGAGGCGCAGAAGCAGCATCTCGTCGATCTGGCCGACGCCGTGATCGTGTCGAAGGATACCGACGGGCGCGTGACGCTGAAGCAGAGCTTCAACACCGTGGCGGCCGGCGCGACCACCGGCGGCATGTGGGGCACGCTGATCGGGCTGGTCTTCCTGAACCCGCTGCTGGGTCTCGCCGTGGGCGCGGCCTCGGGCGCTCTGTCGGGTTATCTGACAGATTTCGGCATCAATGACGACATGATGAAGCGCATGGGGCAGGAGCTGCCCGACGGCTCGTCGGCGCTGTTCGTGCTGGTGCGCAAGGCCACGCCGGACCGCGTGCTGCCCGAGCTGCGCGAGTTGGGCGGTGAGGTGTTCCACACGTCGCTGTCGCGCGAACAGGAGGACCGCCTCCGCGAGGCGCTGTCGGGCGAGGCCGAGCGGCGGATGTCGCGGGGCGAGCCGCTGGTCGACGGGGTGCGCGACGACACACCGAACGCGGCCTGATCCGCGCCAGATCGAAGACGGGACGGCCGGGCGCATTGCCCGGCCGTTCCTGCGTCTACTTCCCCGCCGCGCGCCGCTCCAGGCGCAGCCCGTGGGCGCTGCGGTCGGCGAACCCCTTCCAGTAGCTGTGATCGGGCCCTTCCGTCCCGTCCTCGGCGCGGTCGATCACCCCATCGGCGGCCAGTTCGACCAGGTCCAGATATTCCGCCTTCTCCGCCTCGCCCTTGAGATTCAAGTCCATGAAGGCGGTCACGAAATGCTGCAGGATGTTGTTCATCCGGACATTGTCCCAGACCGCGTCGGCATAATGGTCGAAATGGTACTCGCCGGTCGCCTCGGAGACCTGCCACGCGGCCTCGGGGGCGGGCATCGGCGCGGCCGCGTTGTGGTTGGCGTTCTCGAAGGTCAGGAGCAGGCGGTCGGTGCCGGTCGTCTCCTCGAAGATCTGCCGGATCGCGGGGTATGAGCTGACATCGTCCACGCCGCCCGCCACGATCATCAGCGGCTTCGCGACCCCGGCCAGCCCCGCGGCATCCCAGAAGTCGCGGTTGCGGCCCCAGGGCCCGATGGCGACCACCGCCTTCACCGCCGGATCGGCCAGCGCGGCGTGTGCGTCCGCGCCCGCGGCGTTGCGGGCCAAAAGTTCGCCCGGGGCATTGTACCAGCTGGGCTCCCGCCGTTCGATCGCCGCTTGCGAGAGCCCGCCGCCCGCGTAGATCAGCGCGCCGTAGCCGCCCATCGAGTAGCCGACGATGCCGACCGCGTCGTCGTCGATCATCGCACCGACCGGGTGGTCGGCCCAGCCGGTCAAAGCGTCGACCATGAAGGCCTGGTCCACCGGCCGGTTCACCAGGGTCGAGGGAAAGACGCCCATGTCCTGGTACATTGAATCCGGATGGTCGAGCGAGGCCACGACATAGCCCTTGGAGGCGAGGTTCTCGCCCAGATGGCTCATCAGGAAGCGATTGCCGGGATAGCCGTGGCTGATGACGACCAGCGGGAAGGTGCCGCCCGCGGCCTGCGCCTCGCGCGCGGCGCGCCCCGTCAGCGTCACCTCGGTCGCGCCGTCGCGCATCAGCGCGGTGTAGTCGGTGCCGGGTTCGGTGCCCTCCGCGGCCGGGTACCAGATCTCGGCCGTGATGGTGCGGTCGGCGGTGGGGGCCGCGTCATCGGTCGCGCGCACCACGTCGATGCGGTCCGGATCGGTGAAGGATTGCGTCGTCACGCCGACCGGCCGCGCGCCGTAGGGCGCGAGTTCCGGCGCGTCGGGGCGCATCCCGTCGATCGGGTTCTGCGCGACGGCAGGCAGGGCCAGTCCAAGGGCCACGGCCGGCGCAAGGGTCAGATATCTCATGCTCTCTCCTCCCGGGATGAGGGGCGGAGAGTGCCACGCGCGCGGCGGGGAACAAGCCGTTTCGCACCTTCCCCGGGGGCAGGCACGGGCGGAGGGCGGGTTTGCGCCGAGCGCCGCCGCCTCAGCCCAGCATCCGGTCCGTCATCTCGCGCAGGTCGCGGCTGGAGGCGGCGTCGCGCATCCGCTCCAGCGCGGCGCGCATCAGCGTCTGCCGGTCGGCATCGTAGCGGCGCCAGGTCTCGAAGGCGGCGGACATGCGCGCGGCGGTCTGCGGGTTGCTGGCATCCAGCGTGATCAGCCAATCGGCAAGTAGCGCGTAGCCCGCCCCGTCGGCGCGGTGGAAGCCCGCCGGGTTGCCCGCGGACAGCCCGCCCAGCACGGCGCGGAAGCGGTTCGGGTTCGACGCGTCGAAATCCGCGCGCTGGGTCAGCGCCTCGGCCTGCGCGACCGCCTCGGACGGATCGGCATGGGCGACCTGCGCCATGAACCATTTGTCCATCACCAGGCGGTCGTGCTTCCAGTCTTGTTCGAACGCGGCGGCGACGGAGGTGTCGCGCGCCTCGAGCAGGCAGGTGAAGGCGGCCATGCGGTCGGTCATGTTGTCGGCCGCCGCATAGGCCGCGCGGGCCGCGTCGCCGCCGTCGCGCAGGGTCTGGAGCCGCAGAAGCGTCGCGCCGAGCGCGCGCTTTCCGGCATCCGCGGCGCGCGGATCGTAGGGGCCGGGCACGGCCATGGCCGCGCGCAGGGCGGGCAGGTCGTCCGCCAGACGGTCGGCGATGGCGCGCTGGGCCGATTTGCGCGCCGCGTGGATGCGGTCGGGGTCGGGCACCACGGAGGCCGCGTGCAGCGATCCGGCGAGGTCGTCCTCGGAGGGCAGCGCGAGCGCGAGCGCGCGGAAGGCCGGATCGGCGGCCTCGTCGGTGGCCAGCCTGTGCAGCGCGTCGAGCCAGCCCGCGTCGAAGCCCGCGCCATCTGTCACCGCGGCCATCAGACGCGACTTCGACAGCATCCGCCCGGCTTCCCAACGGATGAACGGGTCGGTGTCATGCGCCAGAAGGATCAGCCGGTCGGCATCGGTCTGGTCGTGCTGCAGGATGACCGGGGCGGAGAAGCCGCGCAGCATCGACAGGATGGGCTTCTCGTCGAGGTCGAATTCCAGCCGGTCCGTCGCGGTGTCGAGGGCGTGGATGCGCGTCGCCTGGATCTCGCGCCCGTCGCGGCCCAGCAGGCCGAAGGCCAGCGGGATCACCAGCGGCGCCTTGTTGGGCTGGTCCGGCGTCTGCGGCGTTTCCTGTTTCAGGTCAATTCTGTAGCGGCCATTCTTGAAGTCCTCGCGAACGGTGACGACGGGCGTTCCGGCCTGCGAATACCACAGCTTGAACTGCGACAGGTCGCGGCCCGTCGCCTCGGCGAAGCAGTCGAGCCAATCCTCGATGGTGCAGGCCTCGCCGTCGTGACGCTCGAAATAGAGCGCGCAGCCGGCGGCATAGCCCTCGGGCCCGACCAGCCGGCGCAGCATGCCGATCACCTCGGCGCCCTTCTCGTAGACGGTGGCGGTGTAGAAGTTGTTGATCTCCACGAAGCTCTCGGGCCGGACCGGATGGGCGAGGGGGCCGGCATCCTCGCGGAACTGCCGGGCGCGCAGGGTCAGCACGTCGCCGATCCGTTGCACGGCGGCGGAGCGTTCGTCCTGCATGAACTGCTGGTCGCGGAAGACGGTCAGGCCCTCCTTGAGGCAGAGCTGGAACCAGTCGCGGCAGGTGATGCGGTTGCCGGTCCAGTTGTGGAAATACTCGTGCGCGACGATGCGCTCGATATTGGCGTAGTCGGAGTCGGTCGCGGTTTCCGGCGAGGCGAGCACGTAGCGGGAGTTGAAGATGTTCAGCCCCTTGTTCTCCATCGCGCCCATGTTGAAGTCGTCGACCGCCACGATGTTGAAGACGGACAAGTCGTAGGCGCGCCCGTAGACGCGCTCGTCCCAGAGCATCGACCGTTTCAGCGCATCGAGCGCGTAGCCCGTGCGCCCCTCGTCGCCGGGCCGGACCCAGACGTTCAGCGCGACCTCGCGGCCCTCCACCGTGGTGAACCGGTCCGAGGTGGCGACCAGGTTCCCGGCGACCAGCGCAAACAGGTATGTGGGCTTGAGCCAGGGGTCGTGCCACTTGCCGGGCGCGACCTCGTCGCCATTGGACAGGCGCACGGGCAGGTCGGCTTCGATCTCGACATCGTAGGTCGCCATCACGTCCGGTCGGTCCAGCATCCAGGTGATTCGGCGGAAGCCCTCGGCCTCGCATTGCGTGCAATACATGCCGCCCGACATATAGAGCCCTTCCAGCGCCTTATTGGTCTCGGGCGCGATCTCGGCCTCGGTCTCGAGGATGAAGCGGTCGGGCGCGTCGTGCAGCGTGAGGGCGGTGTCGGTCAGCGTGTAGCGCGACGGATCCAGCGCCGCGCCGTCCATCGCAATCGAGATCAGCTTGAGCTGCTCGCCGTCCAGCACCATCTCACCCGGCTCGCGCCGCTCGCAGGTCAGGCGCGCGCGGATGCGGGTGGCCAGCGGGTCGAGGCGGAAATGCAGGTCGACATGCGTGACCGTGACCGGCGGCGGCGCGTAGTCGGCGAGGTATTTCGGCTGCGGGGCGGTGGGGGCGGCGTCGCGCATGAAGGTCTCCTTTGCATGGCAGAGCTAGGACGTGCATGGCGCCGGCGCCACCCCCGGCCGGATGCGCGGGCTGGACAGCGGTGTTCGCATTCTGTTCCAAGGCAGGATGGCGCCGCCCGTCTCCATCCTGTCGCTGAACCACGCCTTGCGCCTGCCGGCGCGGCCGCGCGGGCCGGCCGTGGCCGTCTTCGCGGTGGAGCCCGCGCGCTGGGCCCGGCCCGAGGCCTCGGCGCGGCAATGGCGCTTCGTGGCCGAATGGCTGGTCGAGCTGCGCGCGGGGCTGGACGCGCGCGGCGTGCCGCTGGTCGTGCGGCGGGGTCCGGAAGCCGAGGTGATCGCGGCCATCCGGGCCGCGCCCGATGCCGCGCCGGGGTCGATCCCCGAGGCGGCGGCGCTGGGCCTGGGCTTCGACCCCTGCCCGCGGCGGCAGCGGGGTGGGGCGGCGGCGCTGGCGGCGGCGCGCGGCGACGCGGCCCGGATGGCGGCGCACCGGGCCTGGGGCTGCGTGCCCGTCCGCGGGCGCGCGAGGTTGGCGGCGTTGGCGGGTGCCCATGCGCTGGACAGCCGGCCGCTGCTCGGGGTCGCGGCGCCCGCATCCGCGGATGACGCGGGTTTCGCGGCCTGGGCGGCGGGGCGAACGGGCTGGAGTATCGTCGATGCGGCTATGCGGCGGGCCCGAGCGAGCGGGGTCTTCGCGCCGGGCGCGGCGGAGCTGGCGCAGGCGCTGGCCGTGCATGTCCAGGGGATCGAATGGCGGCGCGCAGGGACGCATCTGGCGCGGCTCTCGACCGGGTTCGACTCCGCGCCGTTCTGGCTGGCGATGCAGGATGCCGCGGGCCTGACGAATGCGGATCCGGGGCGCCTGCTCGCGCGGCTGGCGCGCGGGGCGCCGTCCGGCGGGGCCGATGCGCTGCGGGCCGCGCGGGCCGGGCTTGCCCGGCGGCGCGCCTGTCCCATCTTCCAAGGCTCCGCCCGCGACCTGGCCATGCGCCTGGGCCGGCCGGAACCGAAGCCCCGCCGCGCCGACGCGCGCCAGATCGAGATGGACCTGCCATGGCCCGAATGACCCGCAAGAGCGACCTGCCGCAGAAGACCTGCGCCGCCTGCGGGCGGCCCTTCGCCTGGCGCAAGAAATGGGCGAAGGTCTGGGACGAGGTGAAATACTGCTCGGACGCCTGTCGGCGAAAGCGGTAAGATTTTCTAACCAATCTTGATTGTCGCGGCGTCAAACTTGCGCTAGCTCCCCGGCAGCAGAGGGAGGGACATGATGTCGCGCACGGAACGTTACGGCCTTCAGGTCGCCGAGGAACTGGCCGAGTTCATCGAAAACGAGGCGCTGCCGGGCACCGGCATCGAGGCGGATGACTTCTGGGCCGGCTTCGCGGCACTGGCGGGCGACCTGGCCCCGAAGAACGCGGCCTTCCTGGCCGAGCGCGCGGCGATCCAGGCGAAGATCGACGATTGGCACAAGGCGCGCGCGGGCCAGCCGCATGACGCCGAAGCCTACCGCGCCTTCCTGGAGAAGATCGGCTATCTCGTGCCCGAGGGCCCCGACTTCACCATCACCACCGAGAACGTCGACCCCGAGATCGCGTCGACGCCCGGCCCGCAGCTCGTCGTGCCGATCACCAATGCGCGCTACGCGCTGAACGCCGCGAATGCGCGCTGGGGCAACCTCTTCGACGCGCTCTACGGCACCGACGCGCTGGGCGACCTGCCGGCGGGCAAGGGCTACGACCCGGCGCGCGGCCAGCGGGTGATCGCGCGGGCCAAGGAATTCCTCGACCAGGCGGTGCCGCTCCACGCCGGCTCCTGGGCGGATGTGGTGGGGCTGCGCCTGCGCGACGGCCAGCTCAAGGCGGTGATCCTGAACGACCAGGACTGGCGGCAGGCGAACACCACCGTCTGGGAGGAGCCGGGCCTGCAATCGGCCCCGCCCGTGGGCATGGAGGTCGACCTGGCCGAGCCGGGCGCCTTCCGCGGCTGGGTGACCGATGGCGACACGGTCCGCATCCTGCTGGTCCATCACGGGCTGGGCATCGTGCCGGTCATCACGCGGGACGGCGATATCGGCCGCGACGACGCGATGGGACTGGACGCGCTGCACCTGGAATCCGCCGTCTCCGCGATCATGGATTGCGAGGATTCGGTCGCCTGCGTCGATGCCGAGGATAAGGTCCTGGCCTATCGCAACTGGCTGGGCCTGATGCGCGGCGACCTGTCCGAGGAGGTGACGAAGAGCGGGCGCAGCTTCACCCGCAAGCTGAACCCCGACATGGAGTTCAACACGCCGGGGGGCGAGGTGATCACGGTCAAGGGCCGGGCGCTGATGCTGGTGCGCAACGTGGGCCACCTGATGACCAATCCGGCGATCCTGATGGCGGACGGTGCGGAGATCCCCGAGGGGCTGATGGACGCGGCGATCACGACGCTGATCGCGATGCACGACCTCCGGAAGACGGACGGGCCGCGCAACTCGGTCCATGGCTCGGTCTATGTCGTGAAGCCCAAGATGCACGGGCCCGCCGAGGTGGCCTTCGCCGACGAGATCTTCACCCGGGTCGAGGCGCTGCTGGGCCTGCCCGCGAACACCGTCAAGCTGGGCATCATGGACGAGGAGCGGCGCACCTCGGCCAATCTGAAGGAATGCATCCGCGCCGCGCGAGCGCGGGTGGCCTTCATCAATACGGGCTTCCTCGACCGCACCGGTGATGAGATCCACACCTCGATGGAAGCCGGGCCGATGCTGCCCAAGGGCGAGATGAAATCGACGCCCTGGATCGCCGCCTACGAGGATCGCAACGTCGATATCGGGCTGGCCTGCGGGCTGAAGGGCCGGGCGCAGATCGGCAAGGGCATGTGGGCCATGCCCGACCTGATGGCCGCGATGCTGAAGGAGAAGATCGGCCATCCGGAGGCCGGCGCGACCTGCGCCTGGGTGCCGTCGCCGACGGCGGCGACGCTGCATGCCACGCATTACCACAAGGTCGACGTGCTGGCGCGCCAGGACGCGCTGGCCGCCGGCGGGCCGCGCGGCACGCTGAAGGACCTGCTGACCATCCCGGTGATGGAGGGGCGCAACCTCTCGGATGACGAGGTCACGCGCGAGATCGAGAATAACGCCCAGGGCATCCTGGGCTACGTGGTGCGCTGGGTCGACCAAGGGGTCGGCTGCTCGAAGGTGCCCGATATCCACGATGTGGGCCTGATGGAGGACCGCGCGACCTGCCGGATCTCCAGCCAGGCGCTGGCCAACTGGCTGCATCACGGGGTGGTGTCGAAGGACCAGGTCGAGGCCGGGATGCGCAAGATGGCCGCCAAGGTCGATGCGCAGAACGCCGGCGACCCGAGCTACACGCCGATGGCGCCGGGCTTCGACGGCGTGGCCTACAAGGCGGCGCAGGACCTGGTCTTCGAGGGACGGGTGCAGCCCTCGGGCTATACCGAGCCGGTCCTGCACCGTCGCCGGCTGGAGCTGAAGGCCGGCTGATGTCGGTCCGGGATTTTCCCGACATCCCCCCGGTCTGGGCGGCGGGCTGTTTCGCCGCCCAGTTCGCCCTGTCGCTCCTGCCCGGGCCCGCGCCGCGCGCGGCCCCGCTGGGCTGGGCGCTGATCGCGGCGGGGCTGGTGCTGATCGCGTGGTCGGCCTGGTGGTTCTGGCGCAAATCCACCAGCATCGAGCCGCGCGAAGTGCCGCGCCGCCTGATCGTCGAGGGGCCGTTCCGACTGAACCGCAACCCGATCTACACCGGCATGGCGCTGGCGCTGGCCGGCACGGGGGTCCTGCTACAATCGCTGCTGGCGGTACTTCTGGTGCTGCCCTTCCTGCTCGTCATCACCCGCCGCTTCGTCCTGGGTGAGGAGGCGGCGCTGCGCGCGGCCTTCGGCCCCGAGGCGGAGGCCTATCTGAACCGAACCCGCCGCTGGTAACTCCGAAAGGACCCGCCATGACCGAGATCACTCACGACCAGGCGCGCACCATCATCGACGCCACGCTCGCCAAGGGCGCCGCGATGGGGCTGAAGCCGCTCTCCGTCATCGTGCTGGACGCGGGCGGGCACCCGAAGGCCTTCGCGCGGGCCGACGGCGCCTCGCCCGGGCGCTTCGCGATCGCGCAGGGCAAGGCCTATGGCGCGGTGATGCTGGGCATGGCGGGGCAGGCGCAAATGGCGCGGGCCGAGGCCCAGGCCTATTTCATGTCCGCGGTGAACGGCGTCTTCGGCGGGCAGGTCGTGCCGGTGCCGGGCGGGCTGCTGGTTCGCGCGGATGGGGTCGTAATCGGCGCGGTGGGCGTGACCGGCGACACCTCCGACAATGATGCCGAGGCCGGGATGGCCGGGATCGCGGCGGCCGGGTTGGACGGCGAGGCCTGAGCGCAGACCTGCGCCCGCGCAGCCGCGACCCTGCGCAAGCGGGGGTTTTCGTGGCGCCCGCGGCCCGGTATTCGTTCGCGTCAAACGAAAGGATCGTCATGCGCCCGCTCGTCGGCATCATCTCGAACAGCTACCTGATCAACGATCAGTACCCGGCCCATGCCAACGGGACGATGAACACCGATGCCGTGGCGCATGTCTCGGACGCGATCGCGCTGACCTTTCCCGCCTGTCCCGACGCCAGCCGCATCGAGGAGCTGCTGGAGGTATTCGACGGCTTCCTGTTCACCGGCGGGCGGCCCAACGTCCATCCCGAGGAATACGGCCATGCCGAGACCGAGGCGCATGGCGCCTTCGATCGCAAGCGCGACGCGGTGGCCCTGCCGCTGATCCGGGCCTGCGTCGCGCGGGGGCAGCCCATCCTCGGGCTCTGCCGCGGGTTCCAGGAGCTGGCGGTCGCCATGGGCTCGACTCTGCATCCCGAGATCCGCGACCTGCCGGGCCGGATGAACCACCGGATGCCGCCGGACGGCACCATCGAGGAGAAATTCGCGCTGCGCCACGAGGTGCATCTGACGCCGGGCGGGCCCTTTGCGCGGCTTCTGGGGGCGGAGACGGTGATGACCAACACGCTGCACGGGCAGGGCATCGACGAGGCCGGGCCGCGCATCGTGATCGACGGGCGCGCGCCGGACGGCACGCCGGAGGCGATCTATGTCGACGGCGCGCCGGGCTTCGCGATGGCGGTGCAATGGCACCCGGAATACAAGGCCGCCGACGACCCGGTGTCGCGCCCCCTTTTCGAAGCGTTCGGCGCCGCCTGCCGGGCGTGGAAGGCGGGCCGCGTGGCCACGCCGATGGCGAAGGCCGGCTAGCGCCAGAGCGCCGAGTCGCGCCAGACCGCCGGCACGCGCAGCTTGCCCGACAGGGCCCCGGTCCGGATCGCCTGCCAGGCGGGCGCCCATTCCTCGGGCAATGCGTAGGGCGGGGCGACCGCGTCCTCCCGCGTGAAGCCGAACCGCCCGTAGAACCCCGGATCGCCCAGCACGCAGACCGGATCGGGCCGAACGGCCGCCAGCGCAGCAGTGACCAGCACGCGGCCCCGGCCACGGCCTTGCCTCTCGGGCGCGACGGCGACGGGGCCCAGCAGCCAGACCGGCGCGTCGCCCACGCGGCAGGGCGTCAGCGCCGCATGCGCTTCGAGCGCGCCGTCGCAGACATGGCGGACCGCGGGATCGGCGGCCAGCGCGGCCACGAGCCCGGTCAGGTCCTCGTCCGGGAAGGCCGCGGCGTAGAGCGCGCGCAGCTCCTCACCCCCGGGGCAGCGGAGCTCCATCAGAACCCGAAGAGCCGGGCGGGATTGCGCACCAGCACGGCCTCGCGGGTGTCGTCGTCGGGGCAGACCCGGTCCAGCGCATCGAGCGCCACCGCCGCCGGGGCGGCCCGCGCGTCGCCCAGCATGATATGCGGCCAGTCCGAGCCCCAGAGACAGCGCAGCGGGTTGGCCTCGAGAAGCGCGGCCACATGCGCGTCGGCGGCGTCGAAGGGCGCGGGGCAATGGCGATAGAGCGCCGAGAGCTTCACCCAGAGATTGCCGTGATCGAGCGTGTCGCGCAGCGCGCGGAAGCCCGGCTCGTCGATCCCCGCGGCGAGATCCGGCCAGCCGATGTGATCGAGCACCATCGGCACCGGCAGGGCGCGGATGCGGGGGGCGAGATCGGCCATGTGGCGATCGGCGCGCAGCAGCATCTGGACGTGCAGCCCGCGATCCGCGAGGCGCGGGGCCATCGCCTCGACGCCCTCCCAGCTCAGCACGCCGCCATGGACGTAGTTGAGCCGCACGCCCTCGATCCCCTGCGCCACCAGATCGTCGAGATCGGCGTCGCTGGCCGCGTCGTCCACCAGCCCGATGCCGCGCGTCGTCTCGCGGCCCAGCGCCTCGATGCCGCGCGCCACGAGGCTGTTGTCGGTGCCGAAGAGGATCGACTGGACGATCACCGTCCGCTCGATCCCCAGCGCGGCCATCTGCACGCGATAGGCGTCGAGATAGGCGTCGAAATCCCAGCCGTCCGCGGGATCCTCGGCGCGCTTGTCCCACAGTTCCGCTTCGCCCGCCGCGCCAAGCAGGTGAATATGCGTGTCGCAGGTGCCCGCCGGCGCGGGGCGATCGGGCGCGATTGGATCGGGGGGCGGGGCGGAGCGGGGCAGGGCCATGCGCCGCAGGCTGGGCCTGCGGCCCCAGAGCGTCCAGAAGCTCAGGTCTGGCGCGGCCCGTTCTGCTGGCGCAGCACGAGACGGATACGATCCCACGCCTTCTGGTTCTCGAGATGGCCCTCGGCCTTCTCCTCGGCGGCGCGCTGGGCCGCGATGGCTTCGGCCCGTGGTCCGGCCACCTCGTGCAACTGACGGGCGTGCCGAATGACGTCGCTTTGACGAAGCATGGTCTTTCCTCCCTCAGGTCTGACGCTTGGCACCCTAACACATTCGAAACCCGAAGAATTGATTGTCGTCAAAACCGGCAAAGTTCAGCCGTATTGTTCCAGCATCTGCAACAAATCGCCGTGGGTATTGGCCTCCTGGCCGGGCTTGTCCCGCCGCCAGCGCAGCATGCGTGGAAAGCGCAGCGCGACGCCAGATTTGTGCCGGGTCGAGCGCTGGATGCCTTCGAAACCGATTTCGAACACCTGTTCGGGCGGCACCTGCCGCACCGGCCCGAAGCGCTGCAGCGTGTTGCGGCGGACCCAATGGGTGATCTGGCGGAATTCCGCGTCCGTGAGGCCGGAATAGGCCTTCGTGAAGGGCACGAGCTCGTTTCCCTTCCAGACGGCGAAGGTGAAGTCGGTGTAGAGATTCGCCCGTCGGCCGTGACCGGCCTGCGCGTAGACCATGACCGCGTCGATGGTCAGCGGGTCTAGCTTCCATTTCCACCAATCGCCCTTCTTGCGGCCGACATGGTAGGGGCTGGCCTTGCGCTTGAGCATCATCCCCTCGGCGCCGGCCTCGCGCGCGGCGGCGCGAATTTCGCCCAGCGCGTCCCAATCGTCGAAAGGGGCCAGCCGCGAGAGGTTGACCGGCGCGTCCGCGGGCAGGTCGGCGGCGAGCGCCTCCAGCCGTTCGCGGCGCTCGGCAAAGGGGCGGGCGCGAATATCCTCGCCCGCATGCTCCAGCAGGTCGTAGGCGCGCAGGATCACCGGCGCCTCGGCCAGCAGCTTTTTCGGAACGGTCTTGCGCCCGATCCGGGGCTGCAGCGCGGCGAAGCTGCGCGGCATCGCGGCAGCGGCGTCCCAGACCAGCACCTCGCCGTCGAGCACCGTGCCGTCGGGCAGGAAATCGACCGCGCGGGCGAATTCGGGGAAGCGGTCGGTCATCAGCTCCTCGCCCCGGCTCCAGAGATGGTGCTGGCCGCCGCGCAGGATGAGCTGGCCGCGGATGCCGTCCCATTTCCACTCCGCCAGCCAGTCGTCGGGATCGCCCAGCGCCTCGGGCCCGTCCTCGACTCCGTAGGCCAGGCAGAACGGATAGGGGCGACTGAGATCGGCCTCCGGGTCCGGGGCCTCGATCAGCGCGGCGTAGCTCGTGGCCTCGGGCGTCCAGCCGCCCATCAGGCGGTGGGCGAGCTCGGCCTCCGCGATCCCGGTGGCCTGCGCCAGCGCGCGGGTCATCAGCTTCTGGCTGACGCCCACGCGGAAGCCGCCGGTGATGAGCTTGTTGAAGACGAAGCGCTCCGCCCCGGCGAGCTGGTCCCAGGCGGCCTCGATCACGCGGCGCTTCTCGGGCTCCTCGGCCTTCGAGAGCGCGCGGATCTCGCCGATCCAGTCGGCGAGGCTGCGCTCGGACCTGTCCTTCGGGTCGGGCAGGACGAGGTGGATCGTCTCGGCCAGGTCGCCCACCACGTCGTAGCTGGCGCGGAACAGCCACATCGGCAGGCCCGCGATCTCGGCCGCCCATTCGGCCAGCCGCGTGGCCGTCACCGTGCGCTTGGGCCGGCGCCCCGACAGAAGCGCGATGGTCCAGAGCCGGTCGGCATCCGGCGCCTCGCGGAAATATGCGGCCAGCGCCTCGGTCTTGGCGCCGGTCTTGGTGGTCTGGTCCAGCGCGGTGAAGAGGGCGGCGAAGCGCTTCATGTGCGAAGGAACGCGGCCATGGCGTCGACGGCGCGGTCGGCCTTGGGCGTGCGGCCCACGGCCAGCTGCCAGACATGCGGGACGCCGGCTTCCTTCTCGACGCGGACCGGCGCGCCGAACTCGCGCAGCCGCGCGGCGATCGCGTCGGCGTCGCGTTCGAGGTACTCGCCCCGCGCGGCCTGGATCAGGACGGGCGGCGCGCCCGCGAAGCGCGCGCGGATCGGCGAGGCGCGCGGATCGGTCGGATCGGCCCCCGCGAGATAGTCGCGCGCCGCGCGCCGCAGCAGCCGCTGGGGCAACAGCATCTCGTCGCAATCCGGCGGCGCGGCGCGGTCGGGCCGCAGGTCGCAGGCGGGCGAGGCGAGGACGAGATGGGTCGGGCGCACGCCTTCGGGCAGGAGCAGTCCCAGCGCGGCCAGCGCCAGCGTGCCGCCCGCGCTGTCGCCGCCCAGCGCGAAGGGCCCGTCCGCGGCCACGGCGCGCAGGACGGCCACGCAATCCTCCAGCCCCGCGGGGAAGGGATGCTCGGGCGCGAGACGGTAATCGGGCAGGATCACGCGATATCCCGTCCGCGCGGCGAGCCCGTGGGCGAGGCTGCGATAGTTGCGGGGCGAGCCGATGACGAAGGCGCCGCCATGCAGCCAGACCAGCGTGCCCGCGGGCTTCTCGGGCGCCACGGTCAGGCAGGGCAGGCCGGCGATGCGCGCCTGCGCCTCGTGGATGCCCGGCGCCCGCAGCGGCCGGGGCGCGGCCAGCGTCATGCCCAGCCGCTGCACCGTCCAGGGCAAGGGCAGCGCGAGGAAGGGCCGGGCGCCGTAGCGCGCCGACAGGACCAGCGCCCGGTCGCGCCAGGACCCGCCGCTCATGCCTCGGCCTCCTCGGTCTCGAGGAGTTCGTCGCCGAACTCGGTCTGCACGATCCGCGCCTCGTAGCCCTGGCTTTCCAGCCAGTCGCGGAAGGTGCTGGTATAGCCGTGGGTGGCGAAGATGCGGCTGGCCCCGGTTTCCTTCACGGCCGCGTTCAGCCCCTTCCAGTCGGCATGGTCGCTGACGACGAAGCCGCGGTCGGCGGACCGCCGGCGGCGCACCCCGCGCAACGCCATCCAGCCCGAGGCGATGCCCTGGCTGGCCCGGCCGAAGCGCCGCGCCCAGGGCTGCGCCAGCGCGCCGGGCGGCGCGATCACCAGCGCGCCGGCATGGGCCTTCAGGTCGGTCTCGGCGGTGACGCGGATCGTGGCGGGCAGCTCCACGCCCTGCGCGCGCAGCACCTCGTTGGTGTTCTCGACGGCGCCATGGGTCAGGATCGGGCCGATCGACGGGTCGACCATCGTCATCACCCGCTGCGCCTTGCCGAGCGAATAGGCCCCGATAAGCGAGAACCGCCCGGCGTCGCGATTGGCGCGCCACCAGTCGTCGATCTGGGCGCGCAGTTCGGTCTCGGGGGCCCAGTCGAAGACCGGCAGGCCGAAGGTGCATTCGGTGATGAAGGCGTGGCAGCGCACGGGCTCCCACGGCTCGGACAGCGCGTCTGGCGCGGTCTTGTAGTCGCCCGAGACCACCCAGACCTCGCCCTTGTGCTCGACACGGATCTGCGCGCTGCCGGGGACGTGGCCGGCGGGGTGGAAGCTGACGCGGACGCCGCCGATCTCGCGCGTCTCGCCGAAGGCGATGCCCTCGGCGGTGATGTCGCCCAGGCGGTGGCGCATGACGGGCAGGGCGGCATCGGTGGCGAGGTAGCGGCGGTGGCCGGGATAGGCGTGATCGGCATGGCCATGCGTGACGAGCGCGCGGTCGACCGGGCGCCACGGATCGATATGGAACCCGCCCGCGGGGCACCAGATGCCGTCATCGGTGAATTCCAGAACCATACCGCCTCCCTTCGAGGCTGCGAGCTAGCGCGCCCCGGGCGCGGGAACAGTCGCGGGACCGTGCGGCGGAGGCAAGGCGGTTGCCGGGGGCTGTCGCGGCGATGTGGCTGCGGGTGGGGCGACGGGCAGGCGCCGCCGGCCGTTGGCGCGGGCAGGGCGGGGGAGACGAACGCGGTTCGGCGCAATCGGGTGCTTCGTTCGAGCGGTTGGCGTTGAGCCGACGCCCGCGGGCCGCATGGGGTTGTCGGGTCGCTCGCAGATGGGGGGAGCGGGTGGCCCGCTGCACGGCAGGGGGCTCCGGAAGCCGGGCCACGGAGGATGCTGGGGCGACGCGTCGGCGCACGCGGTGGGCGGATTCAGCCAAGGGGGCCGGGGCCCCGCCGCCATGGTCACCTCCCGGTCCCGATGGCCCAGCGGTGACGACGGCGGCCAGACAGGACGCGCCACATACCGGATCCGCCGGGCTCGCTTCGGAGGAGCGCCGCCAGATCTTGGAGAAACCTTGCCTATGCGTTGCGACAAAGCGGGGGGACCAGCCGCATCAAAGCCCCGACGGGATCGCGCGGCGCCCCGGCCCCGCCGCGCGCGGATGGGCGCGCCCCGGGGTCGGGGGTCACTCCGTCTCGTCCGCCTCGCCCGCCACGACCAGCATGATCTCCCCCGCCTCCTCCAACTCGCGGATTGAGGCGACCACGGCGGCCATCGCGGCCTCCGCCTCGTCGGGTGCGATCTTTCCGCGTTCGGCGATCTCGTCGCGGATCTGGTCGGCAAGGCGGCTGGAGATCGCGCCGAGGATAAAATCGACCACCGGCGCCATCGCCTCGCCCGCCCCGCCGATCGCGGCGACGACCTGCGCGTTTTCCACCCCGCGCAGGACTTTCGGCACGTCCCGGGGATCGACGCGATCGGGAATGTTCTCGAAGCTGAAGACGGCCGCGCGAACGCGGGCGGCGAAGGGGGCGTCGACGGCATCGAGCCGGTCCATCAGGTCGCGGCGCAGGCCCGAGGTCGCGGCGTTCAGGATCTGGCCCACGCGCGCCACGCTGTCGCCGGCGAAGGCCGGGGCGGGCACGTTCGAGGATTGCAGGCCCAGCGCGCGGCCGATCCGGGCGACGGCGTCGGGCGTCACCTCCTCGGTGCGGGCGAAGGCGGCGGCGATGGCCTCGGCGCGCGGCTTGTCCATCAGCGCGAGCAGGCCGGCGGCGCGGGGCGGCGGCAGCTTCGACAGAAGGACCGCGCAGACCTCCTCGCTTTCATGGGCCATGATGGCGACGAGCCCCTCGTCGGGCTGGCCCGCCACGTCCTGCCAGATCGCGTCGCCGGCCGGCGGGTCGAGGCCCAGATCGGCGACGAGGCTCTCCAGCACCTCGGGGGCGAGGGCCGCGTCGAGACGGGCGATCACCTTGGCCGGATCGCGGGGAAAATGCAGGCCGATCGAATCGAGCTCGGCGGCGAATTCGGCCACGACCGCGGCCAGCGTCGCGCGGTCGATGAAGCGGAGCCCGGCCATGTCGGAGACGAGCGCGCGCTGCTGGTCGGGCGGCAGGTCGCGCAGCCCCGGATCGAGCCCGCCGGAGACGAGAAGCTGGATCACGACCGCCGCCTTCTGGCGCGGCGTGAGACGGCGCCCCGGCGGCGGGGGCGGCATCGAAGTCGGGGCAAGATCCATGACGCGGGCGGGCTCCGGCTGGGTGCGGCCGGTATGCCCGCCCGGGTCTTAACGAAGCGTTGCGCCGGGCGTCAGTAAGCGGCGCGCCCGGTCTCGACCGTCCGGGCCAGCATCCGCTCGGGATAGGTGCCGCGGCCGCCCGCCTCGCGGATCATGGCAAGCTGCAGGCGCGCCGCGTCGATGCGCCCGGCCTCGGCCAGGCCCTGGCCCATGTAGCTGCGCGCGAGGAAGTTCTGCGGATCGAGCGACAGTGCCGCCTCGTAGAACACCATCGCGCGCGGCAGGTCGCCCGCCTTGCGCGTCGCGAAGCCGCGAACGGTCAGCGCGTCGGTCGTCTCGGGCGCGTCCAGCGCGGCGAGGACGCGCAGCGCGTCTTCGGGCCGGCCGAAGCTCGCCAGTTCGCGCGCGGCCTCGATCCGGGTGGCGTCGTCGAGCGAGGAGCTTTGCGGGTCGACGCATGCGCCCTTGTCGGCGTCCCAGACCTGCGCGCCGGTGCAATCGGCGGAGGTCTGGGTCTGCGTGGCGGGTTCGGACCCGGCGGCGAAGGCCGCGAGCGGCAGGAGGGTGGCGAGCGCGGCGAGGGATACGATCTTCATGGCGGAAGCTCCGGTTGGGACATTCCGCATGGTAAGGCGCGCGCGCCGCGCGACAATCACGATCGGGTGACGGGCCTCAGATCAGGCCCGCCGTCTCCTCGGCGCCGATCATCAGGTTGAGGTTTTGGACCGCCGTCCCCGAGGCGCCTTTGCCCAGGTTGTCCAGCACCGCCGCGACCGTCACGCGGGCATTGCCGTCGCCCTGGACGCTGATCGCCATGCGGTTGGTGCCGTTGAGCGCTTGAGGGTCGATCCGCTCGCCCGGCATCTCGACGGAGACGAAGGGATCGCCCGCGTAGAATTCGCGCAGCGCGGCCTCGATCCGGGCATAGCCGGCGATGCCGCCGGGCAGCAGGTCGGCATGCAGGTGCAGCTGCACCGCCATGCCCTGCGCGTAGGCCCCGACGGCCGGCTGGAACAGCGGCTTGCGGTCGAGCCCGCCATAGCGCGCGATCTCGGGCAGGTGCTTGTGACCCTGGCTCAGCGCGTAGAGGTAATAGGCCGGCGCCGCGCCGCGTTCGAACTCGGCGATCAGCGCCTTGCCGCCACCCGTGTAGCCCGAAACGCCGGTCAGGACGACGCCGTGATCGGGCGGTAGGATCTCGGCATCGGTCAGCGGCCGCAGCATCGAGATGGCGGCGGTGGCGAAACAGCCGACATTGGCGACGTGGCGCGCGTCGCGGATGCGGTCGCGCTGGCCGGGCAGTTCCGGCATGCCGTAAACCCAGTCGGCGGCGACGCGATGCGCCGTCGAGGCGTCGATGATGCGCGTGTCGCCCGCCATCGCCACGGCGGCGCGGGCGGCGTCGTCGGGCAGGCAGAGGATCGCGACATCGGCTTGGGCGAAGGCGTCGCGCCGGGCGGCATCGTCCTTGCGCGTGGCCTCGTCCAGCTGGACGAGACGGATGTCGTCGCGCCCCGCCAGCCGGTCGCGGATCTGCAGGCCGGTGGTTCCCGCCTCGCCGTCGATGAACACTGCCGTCGTCATGCGCGCCTCCCTTGGCTCGGGGGCCGGGATAGGGCGCGGGAGGGGGCGGTGCAAGCCGGCTGCGCGCTCAGCGCAGGATGTCCTGGCCCATCTGCCGCCAGAGATCGACATAGTCGAGCAGCACCCAATTCTCGGCGATCCGGCCCCGCGCGCAGCGGTAGAAATCCATGACCCGGAGGGTGAGCGCGCGCCCGCTGGGCGCGGCGCCGAGATAGGGGCCGCGATGGGTCATCGTCATTGAGGGCCAGCCCGAGACCGCGGCATAGGGCCCGTCGCCGATCCGGCAGTAATGGTTGCCGCCCCGACGGTCCGGAAAGGCGGCGAGAAAGGCGGCGCGGTGGTGATCGACGAAGCCGTCCCAGCGGAAGGTCGAGCCGATGCCGCCCGGCCCGTACCACAGGAAGTCCTCGGCCCAGGTGCCGTCCGGCCCGATCTGCCCGGGCGAGGCGGCGGTGGCGGGATCGAAGACGTGCAGGTCGCCCAGCATCCGCTCGACCAGCCGCAGGCTGTCGGCGCCGCCCGCGGGATCGGGGCAGATGCCGTCATGCGTCGCGGGGCCGGGAAAGAGCATCTCGGAGCCCAAGCCCTCGGGGAACGGGTCCCGGCCGGCCTGGCGCATGAGGTCGGGCAGGTCGAGAATGACATGCGCCCGGGTGATGCGCCCTGCGGCGTCGATCTGGTGGAACGCGCCCGCGCGCAGGAAGGCCAACCGGTCGGAGGGCGCGACCCCCCAGAGCGGCGCGACATGGCGGCCGACGTAATGGCCCAACGTGGCGACCCAGCGCCCGCCCGGCGCGCGGGTGCTGTCGCCGCCGATGACAATCTCGTCGCGGGGATGCAGGCCTGAGAGCGCCGCGCGCAGGGGCGCGACGACATCGGCCATTATCGCCTCTGTCCCGTCCACCCGGTCGACCGGCGCCATCATCTCGAACACGGCCTCCGGCGCCAGCACGCCGGGATCTCCGGCGAGCAGCGCGGCCAGCCCCCGGCGGGTCGTGGCGCGGAAATCGGTCATCGAACCCTCCGTCAACTTAAGGCTTGCGCGGTCGCAAACGCCGGCGCTAGCGTTCCTGCAATCGTATGCATGGATCGGTCTGGCATGATGCCGCGTCCCGCGAAAGGCGCTTTCGGTTGGACCTGCCGGGCCGCCATGCCAAATTCGATCCCGACGGGTCGCGCGCCAGAACGCGGCCCTCGAAGAGACAACAAGGGAGATCACCGATGCTGACCAAGAAGATCGCGCTGGCCGGGGCGCTGGCCCTGATGGGCACCGCGGCCGCGGCCGATTGCGCCTTCGAGAACGAGACGCCGATCCGCAGCCTTTCGGCCGGGTTCGAGGCCTGGAAGGCCGTGACGGACGCGATGGCCGAATGCGGCAACGTGCAGGCCGAGCTGGACCAGGAGTTCCGCACCAAGCAGCCCGCCGCCTTCGCCGCGGACCCGTCGCTCTACGAGATCGGGGGCGTGTCGAACGGCACCGTCACGCCGCTGCTGAACGAGGGCACGATCCGTCCGCTCGACGACCTGGTCGAGAAATACGGCGAGAACCTTTCCGCCAACCAGCTGATCCGCGTGAACGGCGACGTCATGGCCATCGCGATGATGGTGAACACGCAGCACCTGATGTACCGCACCGACATCTTCGAGGATCTGGGTCTCGAGGTGCCGACCACCTATGACGAGGTGCTGGAGGCCGCCGCTGCCATCCAGGAGGCGGGCGTGGTCGAGTACCCGCTGGGCGCGACCATGGCGTCGGGCTGGAACCTCGCGCAGGATTTCAACAACATGTTCCTCGGCTTCGGCGGGACCTTCTACAACGACGACTCGACCCCGGCGGTGAATTCCGAAGCGGGGGTCCAGGCGCTCGAAATGATGAAGGCGCTCACCGAATACATGGATCCGGAATACCTCGTCAGCGACTCGACCTACGTCCAGCAGCAGTTCCAGCAGGGCAAGATCGCGATGGCGAACCTCTGGGCCAGCCGCGGCGGCGCGATGGATGACGCGGCCGAGAGCCAGGTCGTGGGTCTCGTCGGCTCGGCCGCTGCCCCCCGCGCCACGGCAGACGGCCCGCCCGCCACGACGCTCTGGTGGGACGGGATCGTGGTCGCCCGCAACATCCCCGACGAGGCCGCCGATGCCGCCTTCCGCGTCGCGATGGAGGGGCTGGATCAGGAGATGGTGCAGGCCAGCAACGACGACGCGATCTGGCTGGTCTCGGGCTACGAGCCGTCGGACATGGCGGCGGGCGCCATCGCCACGGCGACGGCCGATCCCGCGCCGATCAGCTATCCCTCGACCAGCCAGATGGGCCTGATGCACACCGCGCTGGGCAACGAGCTGCCGGCCTTCTTCACCGGGGAGCGTTCGGCGGAGGAGACACTGGCCGCGGTGGAGGAATCCTACATCGCGCAGGCCAAGGAAGCCGGCCTCCTGGAATGACCTGACCGATCACGACCCCGAGGGGCCCGGTCGCCAGCGGCGGCCGGGCCCCTTCGCGTTCCGGAGGAGGGCGCGTGCGACGAAAATCCGGCCAGCAAGAGGTTCGGTTCATCATTGCGAATTAGGAAGGCCACGACGTCGCAGGATGTGGCCCCCGAATTCATGATGCGCTGACCCATGGCCGTTCATTTCTCGGAAATCGGGTATACCGACGCCCCGCCGAATTTCTTCGAGGTCGCCGCGCCGGCCGGCACGGACATGTCCGGCTATTCCATCGCGATCTACGGCGCGTCGGGCGTCCTGCAGACGACGATGACCTTCGGGACGCCGGATGCGACGATGTTCGGCCAGGATGTCTATTCCTTCGACGAAAGCTCGCCGGGCTACGCGGAATACGGGGCGAGCGAGGCGCTGGCGCTGGTCGATGGCGACGGCAACGTCGTCCAGTTCGTGTCCTTCGAGGGCAAGACCGTCACACCGGGTTCGGGCCCGGCCGCCGGGGTGACGAGCGAGGATCTCGGCTTCCTTGAATCCGGCGAGACCTTCGAGACCCGGGACGGCGGCGCGACCTATTCCGCGCAATCCGCGCCGAACCAGGGAACCGTGCCCTGCTTCGCGCGGGGCACCCTGATCGCGACCCCCGAGGGGCCGCGCCCGGTGGAGGCGCTGCGCCCGGGGGACCGCGTCACGACGGTGGATCGGGGGGCGCAGCCGGTCGTCTGGGCGTGGTCGGGCCCGCAGATGCTGGCGGCGGTGGCGGCGGATGCGCGACCGATCCTCATCGCGGCGGGCGCGCTGGGTCCCGGGCGCCCGGCCCGCGACCTGGTGGTTTCGCCGCAGCACCGGGTTCTCGTGGGCGGCTTGGGGCAGATGATGGCCCTTTTCGCGGGCGAACGGCTCGTCGCGGCCAAGGCGCTGACCGCGTTGCCAGGGGTCCGGTTCATGCGCGGTCGGCGGGCGGTGGACTGGGTGCACCTGGCCTTCGCGCGGCACGAGCTGATCCTCGCCGAAGGCTGCATCGCGGAGTCGCTGCTGCTGCGACGCATGGTCTGGGCGGGCCTGAACGCGGCGGATCGCCGGGCCTTGCGGACGCTGTTCGGCTGCATCCCCGCGGGGTCCGATTGCGCGAACGGGCCGCCCGCCCGGGTGATCCTGCGCGTGGCCGAGGCGCAGGGGATCCTCCGGCGCGCAAAGGGCGGCGTCCGGGACGCGGGTCCGGAGCGCATGGCCGGCTAGTCTGCGGGGTCCGGTCCGGCGGCGGGGTCCGGCCCAAGCGCCCGCAGGCGGACCCGCGCGCCGAAGCGGCTTTGTCCGACCGAGAAGGGAAAGGCGTCGAGCGCCGTATCGGGCAGCACGGCCGCGCCGTCGGTCAGCGCATTCAGCCCGGGCCAGCCGTCGCGGATCCACACCGCGCCGGGCGGCATGCGCGGCGTGACCTTGGCACGCGCCCGGAAGGCGCCGCGGGTATTGGCGACCTCAATCGCGCTGCCATCGGCGACCCCGTGCCGCGCGGCATCGGCGGGCGCGATCCAGAGATCGGGCGCGTCCTCGCGCGCCGCGAGCGTCGGCAGGGCGCGGGCGTGGTCGTAGAAGGCGTGGAAATGCGCGAAGGTGCGGCCATGCGCGAGCCGGAGGCCGTCGCCCTCCGCCGTGTCCGGGCATTCGGGCAGCGCGGGCAGGCCCATCGCGGCGGCGCGGGCCGAGACGAACTCGATCTTGCCCGAGGGCGTGGTGAATTCGCGCGTCGGATAGGCCACGTCGGAGACCTTCAGCCGCACGCGCCCGCCGGCGGCGCGCAGATCCGCCACGGTGGTATGACCGGTCGCGGGATGGTCGAGCGCCGCGTCCATCGCCGCCTCCTGATCGGGCCAGGGATAGACATCGGCGACGCCCAGCCGCTCGGCCAGGCCGCGATAGATCGCATCGGCCGGCCGGGCCGCGCCCGCGGCAGGCAGCGCGCGGTCGGAGAGGTGGATATGCGTGTTGGTCGACTTGGCGCCGATCTCCTCCAGCCAGATGGTCGAGGGCAGGACGATATCGGCCGCTTCGCGCATCGTCTGGTTGGGGAAGATGTCGTGGAAGACGACCAGCTCGGCCCGGGCCAGCGCCGCGCGGACCCGGTTGCTGTCGGGGAATGACGACAGGATGTTCGAGCCGATCGAGACCAGCACCTTGATCGCACCGCTTTCCAGCGCCGCGACGATCGCCTCCATCTGGTTGGGAATGCGCCGCGGGGCCGTGCGGCGATCGGCGGCCGACAGATCGGCGAAGCCCGCGCCGTGGCTGCGCCCGCCATGCCGGGGCCCGAGCCCACCGCCGGGCCGCCCGTAATCGCCGGTCAGCGCGGGCAGGCAGGCGATGGCGCGCGCGGCCTGCCAGCCGTTGTCGCCCTTGTGCAGCGACGAGCCGCCCATGACGATCATCGCCGGACGGGTGGCGGCGTAGCGGCGGGCCAGCGCCGCGATCCGCTCGGCGGGCAGGCCGGTCCGCGCCGCGGCCCAGTCGGGCGTCATCGGAGCGAGGTGCCGGGCCAGCTCGGCGAAGCCCAGGGTGTGTTCGGCGACGAGTTCGGCATCGTGGCGCCCCTCCGCCACGATCACGTGCATCATCGCCAGCGCCAGCGCCGTATCCGAGCCGGGACGCAGAAGGATCACCTCGTCGGCCAGCGCCGAGGCTTCGGTGCGGCGGATGTCGATGGCGACCACATGCGCCCCACGCCGCTTGGCGATCTCGACATGGCGCATCGTGTTGGCCTGGCTGACGGTGTTGGCAGCCCAGAGGATCACGAGCTCGGAATTGGCCGACATGTCCTCCTTCGTGGAGGTCTCGATCGCACCGGTCAGGCCCGCCCCGAAGGCGCCGAGGCCCCAGCAGACCATGGCGGGGTTCCAGCCTTCGCAGCCGTAGAGATTGACGAAGCGGTCCATTTGCGCGCGCTTGAGCCCGAAGGCGTAGTCGTTGGCCCAGTTGCCGTGGCCCTGCCAGAAGCCGACCGCCCCGGGGCCCACGGCGCGCATCGTCGCGGCGATGGCGTCCAGCGCGGCATCCCAGTCGGTCGCATGCCAGTCGCCGCCGCGGCGCGACCGCATGAGCGGGGTCAGCAGGCGCCGGTCGTTGCCCACGATCTCATGCGCCGCCTTGCCGCGCATGCAGAGAAACCCCTCGCTGTCGGGGTTGCTGACGTCGCCCGCGATCCCGACCAGCCGGTCATCCGCGACCGTCACCGTCATCCCGCACAGCGTCGGATGGCAGTTCATCGGGCACATCGTCGTGACGGTTCGCTGTCGCGGCATGGCGCGCCCTCCCGGCTTGCGTGATGCTGGGGTGAGCCTGCCCGAAGCCGGGGCCCGGGGCCAGCGCAGGGGCCGACGGAGCGCGCCAAAGAAACCGGGTGACAGTCGCCGAATACCTATGCAACGCTTTCCGCGATCCAGCCGCCGGGGGGCACCGAGGTGAAGTTTCGCACGTTCGCGCTGTTCGTCGGGCCGTCGATCCTGCTGATGGTGCTGTTCATCGCTTTTCCGCTGGCGATGGTGCTAATCAACTCCTTCCAGGTCACCAACCCCGTCTTCACCACCCAATCGGTCGAGACCTGCACCCCCGGCTTCCTGACCCAGACCTGCACCACCGAGATCAAGACGATCCCGGTGCTGGACGAGGCCGGCAAGACCGTCACGCGGACCGAATGGGTGGGGCTGTCGAGCTATGCCAACGTGCTGGGCGGCGACCGCGCGTTGCGGGCGCTAAGCGATTTCGACCTGGGCGCCCTGTTGCAGATCGATTTCTGGAAGGCGCTGCGCTTCACCGTGACCTTCACACTGATCACGCTGCCCCTGGTGATCGGGCTGGGCCTCGCCATCGCGGTGGTCGTCAACAACGCGGCGCGGGCGCTCAAGGGGCCGGTGATCTTCGTGTCGCTTCTGCCCTTCATCATCACGCCAGTGATCGGCGCGCTGTCGATCCGCTGGCTGTTCTACGGCGACGGCATCGTCACGGTCTGGCTCGAGGCGCTCTTCGCGACGGACCTGTCGATCGCGGCCAATGGCTGGGCGATCGAGTTCCTGATGATGTTCTACCGCGTCTGGCACGTCGCGCCCTTCGCCTTCGTGATCTTCTATGCGGGGCTGCAGACGGTGAACCAGGACACGCTGGAATCGGCGATCATCGACGGCGCCTCGCGCTGGGAGCGGTTGCGCTACGTCGTCATCCCGCACCTGATGCCGCTGATCGTCTTCGTGACGCTGATCCACCTGATGGACGCCTATCGCGCCTTCGAGGAGGTGATCGGCTTCTCGTCGCAGAGCTACCGGATCACGCTGCAATACCTGACCTACGACTACCTGACGCCCGACGACTCGGGGAACCGGGCGGTCAGCTCGGCCTCGGCCTCGGCGATGCTGACGATGATCGGGGTCGTCATCCTGCTGGCCGCGCCGCTGCGGCGCACCTGGCGCGACCACCGAGGGAGCTGAGCCGATGTCCGACGCCTCCCTGCCGCGCGCGATGCGCCAGCCGGCCACGCTGAAGGCCGCGTCGAACGCCTTCCTCCTGGTCTGGCTGTTCCTGGCGGCGTTCCCGCTGTTCTGGATCCTGGCGATGAGCTTCAAGTCGCCGGTCGACGCCTTCTCCTCCTCGGCCTGGGAGGTGATCCGCGGCCCGCGCACGCTGTCCGACGGCAACGGGCTGTCGCTGGTCGACATCGCGCTGGGGATCGCCGTGTTCTGGCTGTCGGTGAAGGCCGCGACGCGCTGGCTGATGCCGATGGCGGCGGGCGACGGGACGCTGCAGCGCATCTTCAGCTGGGCCGTGATCGCGCTCGGGTTCGCGGTCCTCTTCGTCATCGGCTTCTTCGTCGCCGTGCCCTGGGTCGCGGGCCCGCTCGAGGCGCTGCTCGGCCCGCTGGGCCGCCCGGTGTTGGGGCTGACGACCCAGCATTACGAGGCGGTCTGGGTCGAGAACGCCTTCTACGAGAACTTCCAGAACTCGCTGATCGTGACCTTCGGCGTGGTCTCGGTCTCGCTGACGGTGGGGACGTTGGCGGGCTACGGGCTAGCGCGGTCGGGCTCGACGCTGGCCTTCTGGATCCTGATCGTGGCGCTGGTCTTCCGCGCGCTGCCGCATTCGGTGCTGGTGGCGGGCTACCTGCCGGTCTTCATCAACTCCGCCGAGATCCTGCGCCCGATCCTGGGCGAGAACGCCCCCACGCTCTACGGCCAGCCGCTGGCGGTGATCGCGGTGCTGGTCTCGATCAACCAGCCCTTCACGATCTGGATGCTGCGCTCGTTCTTCCAGAACATCCCCGTCGATCTGGACGAAAGCGCGCGCGTCGATGGCTGCACCCATTTCCAGGCCTTCCGCTGGGTGATCATGCCGGTGATGTGGCCGGGCGTCATCACGACGGGGCTGTTCAGCTTTCTGCTGGCCTATAACGACTTCCTCGTGACCTCGCTCCTGCTGGATGCGTCGAACCAGACCATGGTCCCGGCCATCGCGGGCTATTTCAACCGCGAGACGACGACGACCGACCAGGTCGAGGCGGTGGCCGCCGCCGTGTCGATCACCGCGCCGCTGTTCCTTCTGGTGATGATCTTCCAGCGCCAGATCGTCTCGGGGCTGACGGCGGGGGCGGTGAAGGGCTGAACCGGCCCGCGCGCGTCCCCGACGGATTTCGGGCCGGGGGACGGATGGAACCGGACCCTGCGAAAGGGCTTTCCCAAGCTCGCGGCCCGGCCTAGGTCGGCATCATGCGAATTCTGTTTCTCGGCGATGTGATGGGGCGGTCGGGCCGCAATGCCGTGGCCGAGCGGCTGCCCGGCCTGCGCGCCGATTGGCAGCTCGATGCGGTGGTGGTCAACGGCGAGAACGCCTCCTCCGGGCGGGGGCTGAACGCCGCGCAGGCCAACGCGCTGTTCGAGGCCGGCGCGGATGTCGTCACGCTGGGCGACCACGCCTTCGACCAGAAGGACATGATGCAGGCGATCGAGGGCGATCCGCGCATCCTGCGGCCGGTGAACTACGCGAAATCCGCCCCCGGACGCGGCGCCCGGATCTACGAGATCGGCGGCCGCAAGCTGCTGGTGGCGCAGGTGCTGGGCCGGGTTTTCATGTCGCGCAGCTACGACGATCCCTTCGCGGTGATGGAGACGATCCTCAAGGGTCAGACGCTGGGCAAGACGGTCGACGCGATCCTCGTCGACATGCATTGCGAGGCGACGTCGGAGAAGATGGCGATGGGCCATTTCTGCGACGGGCGCGCCAGCATCGTGGTCGGCACCCACACCCATGTGCCCACGGCCGATGCCTGCATCCTGCCCGGCGGCACCGCCTACCAGACCGATGCTGGCATGTGCGGCGACTACGATTCGGTGATCGGCATGCAGAAGGCCGAGCCGCTGCGCCGCTTCGTGATCGGGATGCCGAAGGACCGGTTCGAGCCCGCGCTGGGCGAGGCCACGCTTTGCGGGCTTTTCGTCGAGACCGACGACGCGACGGGTCTGGCGAAGACCATCGCGCAGGTCCGCGTCGGCGGCCGGCTGGGGCAGGCGGGGCCGTGATGGGCTCGATTCCGTTCGCACGTCGCCCGTCGGCCGGCGTCCGGCCGAAGCCGCTCCATCAGCGCGCGGGGGTCTCCGCGGCCACCTCCTTCGCGGTGGCGCAACCGGTGGCGGGGCTTGGGCGTCCGGTCCGACCAAAGGGGCGCGCCGCATGACCTGGCTCGACATTCCGCAGGAGGCGCAGGCCTGGATCACGCTCGCCACGCTCGTGGTGATGCTCGGCCTCTTCGTCCGCGAGGTCTATCCGACGGAGGTCGTGGCCATGGGCGGCGCGGGGTTCCTGCTGGCGCTGGGCATCCTGCCCTATGACGCCGGCGTGGAGGTGCTGTCGAACCCCGCGCCCTGGACCATCGCCGCGATGTTCCTGCTGATGGGGGCGCTGGTGCGCACGGGCGCGCTGGACTGGTTCACCCGCTACGCCGAAGCGCGCGCATCGACGCGGCCCCGGCTGGCGATCGGGCTTCTGCTGCTCTTCGTGCTGGTCGCCTCGGCTTTCGTCGCCAACACGCCGGTCGTCGTCGTGATGATCCCGGTCTTCGTGCAACTGGCCCGGGCGATGGAGCTTGCGCCCTCGAAGCTGCTGATCCCCCTGTCCTACGCCTCGATCCTCGGCGGCACGATCACCCTGATCGGGACGTCCACCAACCTGCTGGTCGACGGCGTGGCCCGGGCGCGGGGGCTCGAGGCCTTCTCGATCTTCGAGGTCGCGCCGCTGGCCATCCCGCTCTCGGTGGTGGGCATGGCCTATCTCTACCTCGTCGGCCGGCACCTGCTGCCCGAGCGGACATCGATGGCGCAGATGCTGGGCGGCAACCGCAAGGCGCAGAAATTCTTCGCCGAAGCCGTCATCCCGCCCGATTCCAACCTGATCGGGCGCGAGGTGACGGGCGTGAAGCTGTTCCAGCGCGAGGGCGTCCGGCTGATCGACGTGGTGCGCGGCGACCGCTCGCTCCGCCGCGCGCTCAAGGGCGTGGTCCTGCAGGTGGGCGACCGCGTCATCCTGCGCACCGAGATCGCCGAGCTTTTAACGCTGCAGCGCAACCCTGATCTCAAGCGCATCGACCAGGTCGGCGCGGTCGAGACGAAGACGGTCGAGGTGCTGATCACGCCGGACGCGAAGATGGTCGGGCGGCGGCTCGGCGCGCTGCGTCTGCGGCGCCGCTACGGGGTCTATCCGCTGGCGCTGCACCGGCGCGACCGCAACGTGTCGGGACCGCTCGACGATGTCGTCGTCCGGGTCGGGGACACGCTGCTGATCGAGGGGGCGGCCGAAGACATCCAGCGCATGTCGGCGGAGCTGAATCTCGTGGATGTCAGCACGCCGTCGGACCGTGCCTTCCGGCGCGAGCGCGCCTGGATCCCGGTGGCCGCCGTGGCGGGGATCGTCGCGCTCTCGGCGCTGGACCTCGCGCCGATCCTGGCGCTCGCGGTGATGGGGGCGGTGATCGTCCTGATGACGCGTTCCGTCGATGCCGACGAGGCCTTCGGCTTCGTCGACGGACGGCTTCTGGCGATGATCTTCGCGATGCTGGCCGTCGGCGCGGCGCTCGAGGCGTCGGGCGCGGTCGAGATGATCGTCGATGCGGTGGCGCCCTTTCTGGAAGGTGCGCCGGGCCCGCTTCTGGTGCTGGCGGTGTTCGGGCTGACGACGATCCTGACCGAAACCGTGTCGAACAACGCCGTCGCCGTGGTCGTGACCCCCGTCGCCATCGCGCTGGGCGAGGCGCTGGGCGTCGACCCGCGGCCGCTGGTGGTGGCGGTGATGGTGGGGGCCAGCTGTGCCTTCTCGACACCGATCGGCTACCAGACGAACATGCTGGTTTACGGCCCGGGGGGCTACCGGTTTACGGACTTCCTGAAAGTCGGTATCGGCATGAACATCATCGTCGCGCTGGTCTCGGCGGTCCTGATCCCGGTGATCTGGCCGCTGTGAACCCCCAGGAGAATATGCCCATGCGCCCAAGCCTCGCCGTCCTCGCTCCGCTTGCCCTGGCCGCGTGCCAGCCCCTCGGGTCCGAGACCGGCGGCGGCGGGTTCGACATCCCACCGGGCGAGGTGCGCGTCGCGGGTGTGCAGGCGTCGGGCAGCCGCGTGACCCTCGCCATGTCGAACGGGACGCGCTGCATCGGGCTGCGCCCCGAGGGCACGCAGAGCGGCTGGTCCGGCGTCACCGGCGATTGCGGCTTCGCGCTGCCCTATGACGTGACCTTCAAGCAGGGCGGCGCACCGACGCGCTTCACCATCGAGGATCCGGCGGGTGCGATGAGCACGGACGGCGCGCTGGTGCCGCGGGCCGAGGTCTACGTGACGGATGTCGACGGCGTGCGCCGGCTCTTCATCGCGCCGCTCGGGCCGGGGACGCGGCTGACGACGGCGCCGGCCGCCGCCGCGAGCTAGGCCCGGCGGGCCGTCACTCGCCCGCCAGCAGCATCGCCCCGCGGGGCCGCAGCGACAGGCCGGCCGGGGCCGCGTGGCCCTGCTCCTCCAGGCGGACCAGCGCGTCGTTGAGGCGCCGCCGCGCGGCGGCGTTCTCGCCATTCCGCAGGATATAGCCGGCCAGCAGGGCGGTCAGCCACGGCCGGTTCATCCCGTCGAGCTTGCGCATCAGGCCGGCCTGGTAGCCCGGATCGTGCCGCCGCCGGCGCCAGAGCTCGGCAAATCCCGCCCGGGTCAGCTGGCCGTTCCCCGCCATCGCGACGACCCGGTCCAGGATCCCGATCTCGCGCAGGCGGGCCCAGATATCCTCGCCCGCATGGGGGGTGTTGAGGCGCAGGACGTGGTCGCCCTGGAACAGGCTCGCATGCATCGCGTCCGCCGCCCGCGTCGGGTCGGTGATCAGGTAGACCTGCGCCGCCGCCTCGATCATCTGTGCGGCGTTGCCGTAGCGGCTGGTGAAGTCGAGCGCGCGGCTCGAACGGAAGCGGCCTTCCCAGGGCGCGACCTCGCGGTCGAGCGTGGCATAGGGCTGGACCAGGCAGACGATCGCGCCGGGCGCGGCCACGCTGTAGGCACCCGCGGCATAGGCGCCGATCCCCCCGCCCGCGAAGATCACGCGCGCGTAATCGTCGAAGACGCCGTCATCCGTCAGCTGGTCGAAATAGGCATAGAGGGCCGGATCCCGGAACCAGGTCCGCCCGTCGCACATCACCGTCAGGGTCGACCACCGGCGCTTGCGCAAGAGCTTCGTCGACCAGGGAAGCCCCCCGGGCGTCTGGCGCAGCTGGTCCAGGTCCTCGAAGGACACGAGCAGCGTGTCGTTGCCCGATCGCCGCAGCACCATGTGATCGTCGCCCAGCGCCCGCAATTCGCCGTCCCGCCCGGCCGCCGCGGCTTCGAGCGCGGCGCGGTGATCCGTCCGGGAAAGCGCCGGTCCGGCGGATGCGAGGCTGTCGTCGGGCATCAAGGCCTCCGGTGCGTTGGGTCGCGTGATGGCGACAATAGCGCATCGACCGGGGCGATTCAGTCGCAAAATCGGCCCGGTCGCTTGATATTCCCCCCCGATTGTTCCCGTATCTGCCTCATTCTCGCCATTGATCCGTGACAATCGCCGAGGCCGAATGACGATCACCGTGGTGACCTGCCTGCGCGACGAGGGGCCGTTCCTGACCGAATGGCTGGCGCATCTGCGCGCGCTGGGCGTGGACCGGATCCTGGCCTTCACCAATGATTGCGCCGACGGGACCGAGGCGGTTCTGGACGCGCTCGCGCCGGCCGGCGTGACGCATGTTCCGCAGGGCGCGATCGCCGATCAGCCGGGCCAGACGCCGCAATGGCGCGCGATGGCGGCGGCTTGGGACCATCCGGCCTGCGACGCCGACTGGCTGCTGCATCTCGATCCCGACGAATACATCGCGCTGGAGGGCGCCGCGGACCTGCCCGGCCTGATCGCGGCCAACGCGGGCGCGCAGGCCATCGCGCTGCCCTGGCGGCTCTTCGGCTGGTCGGGCCGCGTGGCGGCGGGCGAGGGCACGACGCCCGAGCGGTTCCGCCGCGCCGCCCCGGCCGGGCTGGCCTATCCGGCGCTGGGCAGCTTCATCAAGACGCTGTTCCACCGCGAGGGGCCCTTCACCGGCTTCGGCATCCACCGGCCGAGGCAATCCGCGGTGCCGGTGTTTCACGACGATTGCGGGCGACCCGATCCCGAGCTCGCCGCCGCGCAGGGCCGCATCCTGCTCTGGCGCGGCGGCGCGGCGCCCGCGGGCCGCATGGTGCAGCTCAACCACTACTCCGTCCGCTCGGTCGAGGAGTTCCTGGTCAAGCGCGAACGGGGCCTCCCCAACCGCGTGGGCAAGCCGATCGATCTGACCTATTGGGTCGAGCGCAATTTCAACCAGGTCGAGGACGATATGATCGCGCCGCAACTGCCCGCGATGGGCGTCGAGCTGGCGCGGCTGCGGGCCTTGCCGGGCCTGGCCGGGGCCGAAACCGCGAGCCGCGCCTGGCACGCCGCGCGGCTGAAGGCGATCCTCGCCACGCCCGAGGGGGCGACGCTGGCCGGGCGGCTGGTGCTGGCCGGCGGCAGCCATGCGCCCGATGCGGCGCTGGGCCGGCGGCTGATCGCGATGCGCCGCCGGGCCGAGGCGGGGGCCGCGGCATGATCCACGAGCGGCGGCTGGCGGGAACGACGATTGGCGCGCTGCGGGTGATCGAGCTGCTGGCCGATGGCGAGACCTTCCGGCTGTTCCTGGGGGCGGGGGCCAATCCGAAGGCGATCCGGCCGGTGCCGGGGACGACGCCCGAGCGCGTACAGCTGGTCGGCGGCGCGCTGATCGTGCGCGGGACGCTGCAGGGCGCGGTGCTGTCGCTGCCCATGGGCGACGGGCCGGCGCTGCCCGCGCCCTCGGCGCCCGAGCCCGCGCTGCGCGCGCCCTCGGCGCCCGAGCCCGCGCTCCTCGCCGGTCGCCGCGTCCTCATGGGCCAGCGCAACGGCGAGACGCCGGAGCTGGTCGCCGATTGGCTGCGCTACCATGCCGAGACGCAGGGCGCGGATGCCGCGCTGATCGTCGACCGGACGCGGCCCGGTGAGGCCCCGCTGACTGATGCGCTGCGCGCCATGGATGCGGTGCCGGGCATGGCGGCGGTGGTCGTGGTGACATCGCCCGTGCCGCTGGGCCGCGGCCCGTCGGAGCGGCACCCGATCACGGCGCCGGACGCGCCTGGCAAGGACCGCATGACGGTGCCCGCCGATGACGACTGGACCGCGCCGCTGAGCGAGATGGCGCTGTGGGAGGCGCTGCGCTGGCGCTTCCTGACCGAGGCGCGCGCCGTGGCCTTCCTCGACGTCTCGGACCTGCTCGCGCCCGCGTCGCCGGGTCGCCGCGCCTTCGACCTGATCGAAGGGGCGGAGCCGCCGGTCGTGCCGCTTCTGGGCCGCCGGGTCTTTCCGTGGCGCATCCGCAAGGGTCGGGCGCCGGCCTTCGGCGACCATGTCTGCGACCAGTTCGACAATCCGCGCGGCAACCGCCGCTGGGTGGCCGACCCGCGCCGCGTGCCCGAGGAGGAGCCCTTCCGCCTGGTCCGCGTGGGCGGGCTGAAGCCCGATCCGCTGAAATCGGCCTTCTTCCTGCGCTGCATGGGCGCGCGGGTGAACGAGGATCTGGGCCTGCCGCTGGCGCCAAAGGCCGGGCTGGTGGTCGATGATGACCTGCTGGCGCTGGCGCGGGACGGGTTCGCCGCCGATCCGATCCTGCCCCCCGTCTCGCAGGACAAGGGCGGCGCGCATCTGCCGGCCAGCGTGCCGGGGCGCACGGCCATCGTGACCTGCATGAAGAACGAGGGGCCCTTCATCCTCGAATGGATCGCCTATCACCGGGCGATCGGGGTGGACGATTTTCTGATCTACACCAACGACTGCACCGACGGCACCGACCGCATGCTGGACCTTTTGCAGGCGCAGGGCATCGTCCAGCATCGCGAGAACCCGTTCCGCGAGATGGAGGACATGAAGCCCCAGCACGCCGCGCTGGCCGCGGCGGAGTCCGAGCCGGTCATGGCGCGGGCGGGCTGGGCCATCTGCATGGATGTGGACGAGTTCATCTCGGTCCATGCCGGGGACGGGCATCTGCGCGACCTCTACGCGGCGGTGGGCGACGCCAACATGATCTCGCTGACCTGGCGGCTGTTCGGCAACGCCGATCTCGAGAGTTTCGAGGACGCATCGACGCTCGCCCGCTTCGACCGCTGCGCGCCCGAGCTGATCCGCAAGCCGCACCAGGCCTGGGGTTTCAAGACGCTGTTCCGGAACGTGGGCACCTACAAGAAGATGGGCGTGCATCGCCCCAAAGGCCTGCGCCCCGATCTCTGGGAGCAGATCAGCTGGGTCAACGGCTCGGGCCAGCCGATGCCGAAGGAGATGCTGCGCACCGGCTGGCGCTCGACGCTGGAGACGTACGGCTACGACCTCGTGACGCTGAACCATTACGCGGTGCGCGACGCCGAAAGCTTCCTCGTCAAGCGCGACCGGGGCCGGGTGAACCATGTCGAGCGCGACCAGGGTCTGGGCTACTGGTTTCGTATGAACAACAACGCCGAACGCGACACGGCGATCCAGCGTATGATCCCGGCGATGGCGGCCGAGCTGGAGGCGCTGCGCGCGCTCCCGGGCGTGGCCGCGCAACATGCGGCCTGCGTCGCCGCCCACCGCGCGAGGATCGCCGAGCTGAAGGCGACGGAGGGCTTCGCGGCCATCTATGACGAGCTCAGGTCCGAGCGGATGCGCCGGCTGTCGCGGATGCACGCGCATTTCGGGGCCAATGTCTTCCTTGCGGGCCCCGATGCGGTGCCCGACGCGGTGGCGATGGCCGACCATCCCGAGGATTTCTTCTTCACCGTGGGCGAGGTGGAGGAGACGGCGCATTAGGCGCGCGCGTCAGCCGTCGCAGATCCCCTGCAGGCTGAGCCAGGTCGTGTCGTCGAGCACGGGCGGCAGGTCCGCAGCACCGGGCGCGCCGGCGGGCAGCCCCGCGTCGCGCGCGAAGGGCGCCCAGTCGAGGCGCGCCGCCGCGAAGCCGTCCCGCAGGAGCGCGGCATCGGCCAGCGCCGGGTCCGAGAGCAGCAAGCCCTCGACATGGCCCGCGATCGCCTCCTCCGTCACCTCGCCCGAGGCCAGCAGGCGCATCAGGTCGAACGGGCCGAGCCCGGCCAGCAGATCGCGCAGCGGCGGCTCCAGCCGAGCGGTGAGGGCGGTGGCGAGCAGGTGGCCCGCAGCGACGGCGGGCTCGTCCTGCGTCACCAGCACGCTGTCGGACAGGACGAACAGGTCGCCCGGCAGGGCGAGCGCGGGCTGGGGCAGGTCGCGCAGCACCGCGAGGCGCATGTCGGCGCCGGGCACGAGCCGTGCTTCGAGGATATCCAGCGCCTCGGCCCCCAGGATCGCGTCGCAGGGCGGGCCGGTCAGCGCCGTCAGCTCGGTCAGAAGCCGCTGGCCGATCTCGGCGCGTTGCGGGGCGGGCATCATGCGCGCCGCCTGGTCGCGCATCGCGCCTGGCAGCCAGATCGCGACGAGCCCGGCGGCGAAGCCGAGGCCCAGCCCGATCAGCACGCGGCGCAGCGCGCCCGGCCGGCGCCGGCCCATCGCGACGGCGGCCGCGAGCCGCTCCAGCGCGGCGACCATCTCGGGCTCGGCGATCTCCAGCTCCTCGCCCGCGCCGGGGGCCGGGACGTAGCGGGCCGGCATCTCGCCGGGGTTGAGCCGTTCCAGCGCGGGCAGCGACCAATGGCTGAGTGCCGCGCCTGCGCGGTCCTGCACCACGAGCTCGGCCTCGCCGATCGCGATATAGACCTCGCGGCGCTGGGCACCGGCCGTCTCGCGCCAGAGCGCGACGGTCTCGAAGCGGTCGATCCCCTCGAGCGCGGTCAAGCGGATGCCGCCTCCGCTTCGTCGCGGACCTGCTTGCGCAGGACGAATTTCTGGATCTTGCCGGTCGACGTCTTGGGCAGGGGGCCGAAGACCACCGCCTTGGGCGTCTTGAATCCGGCCAAACGCTCGCGCGCGAAGGCGATCAGCTCCGCCTCGTTGGCCGTCGCGCCATCCTTCAGCTCGACGAAGGCGCAGGGCACCTCGCCCCATTTCTCGTCCGGCTTGGCCACCACGGCACAGAGCGAGACGGCGTCGTGATGCATCAGGCAGCCCTCGACCTCGACCGAGGAGACGTTCTCGCCGCCCGAAATGATGATGTCCTTCGCCCGGTCGGCGATCTGGATGTAGCCGTCGGGATGCTTGACCGCGATGTCGCCCGAGCGGAACCAGCCGCCCGCGAACGCCTCGGCCGTGGCCTCGGGATTGCGATAGTAGCCTTTCATCACGGCATTGCCGCGCATCGCGATCTCGCCCTGCGTCCGGCCGTCGGCGGGCACGGGGGCGCCGTCGTCGCCGAAGACCTCGACGCCTTCCATCATCGGGAAGGCCACGCCCTGCCGCGCCTTGAGCTGGGCGCGCGCCTCGGGCGCCTCGCCGGACCAGAGGTCGTCCTGCCAGACATTCTCGACGACATGGCCGTAGGTCTCGGTCAGGCCGTAGACATGAGTGACGTTGAAGCCGAGCGCTTCCATCTTGCCTAGCGTCGCGGCGGGCGGCGGGGCGCCGGCGGTATAGACCTCGACCACGTGGTCGAACGCGCGGCGTTCCGCGGCCGGGGCGTTGACCAGCGCGTTCAGCACGATGGGCGCGCCGCCGAAATGGGTCACGCCCTCGTCGGCGATGGCGTCGTAGATATCCTTGGCGGTGACGTCGCGCAGGCAGATCACCGTGCCGCCGACCAGCGGCATCATCCAGGTGTGGCACCAGCCGTTGCAGTGAAAGAGCGGCACCACGACCAGCACGCGCGGATGCAGCACGATGCGCCAGCTGACGACCGTGCCCATGGTGATCAGGTAGGCGCCGCGATGGTGGTAGACGACGCCCTTGGGCCGTCCGGTCGTGCCCGAGGTGTAGTTGAGTGCGAGGCTTTCCCATTCGTCCTGCGGCATGATCCAATCGAAGCCGGGATCGGCGGCGGCCAGCCGCTCCTCGTATTGAAGGTGCCGGCCGGAGGCGGGGAAGCCCGCCGCGGGATCGGGCACCTCGACGATCTCGGGCGGGTTGTCTAGCCGGGCGCAGGCGTCTTCCGCGAGGTCGAGGAATTGCGTGTCGACAAGCAGGACCTTGGCGCCGCCGTGATCGAGGATGTAGGCGACCGTGTCGGTGTCGAGCCGGGTGTTGATGGTGTTGAGCACCGCGCCGCAGGCGGGCACGCCGAAGCTCGCCTCGACCTGCGCGGGGATGTTGGGCAGGAGCGTCGCCACGACGTCGCCCGGCTCGATCCCCATGCCGGCCAGCATCGCCGCCTGGCGCGTCACGCGGTCGCGCAGATCGGCATAGCTGAACCGGCGGTCGCGGTAGACCACGGCCTCGCGCGCCGGCCAGATCGCGGCCGCACGGTTGAGATGGGACAGCGGCGTCAGCGCCACATGGTTCGCCGGGCCGCGGTCCAGCCCGCTTTCGTCCGCCATCCAGCCCATCTGCCCACCTCCGCGTTGCGTGTCCCCGCAGGGACCGCGATAGTGACGCGGGCAGGCGTCGGAGGACAAGCCCGGATGGAGAATAGAACCCTGGCGGCGGCGGGCGCGATCCTGGCGGCGATGACCGTGATCGGCTTCATCGACCAGTATATCCGCCTGCTGGCCGACGCCTCCAGCCTGTGGACCTTCCACCTGCTGCGCACGGCGATGATGTGGGCGCTGGTGCTGGGCTGGCTGGTCCTGGCCGCGCGGGGCATCCGGGTGGTGCGCTGGCGCGGCGTCCTGGCGCGCTCGGCGCTGATGTCGACGGCGATGATCGTCTATTTCGGCGCCTTGGGCTTCATGCCGGTGGCGCAGGTCGCGGCAGGGCTGTTCACGGCGCCGATCTGGGTTTTGATCCTGTCGGTGGCCTTCTTCGGCCAGCGCATCGGGGCGGCGCGCATCCTCGCCGTGATCCTGGGCTTCGCGGGCGTGATCCTCGTGGTGGCGCCCGACCCGGCGCAGGTCTCGCCTTTCGTCTTCGCGCCGGTCGTCGCCGGCGCCTTCTACGCGCTGGCGGTGATCGCCACGCGCGAATGGTGCCGGGACGAGAGCGCGCTGGTCCTGTCGATGGGCATCTTCAGCTTCATGGGCCTCTGGGCGCTGGGCGGGATCGCGGTGCTGGCGCTCGCGGGCGAGACCGGCGGCTTCCTCGGCCGCGGCTTCGTGCCGCCGACGGCGACGGTCTGGGCGGTCTGCGCGCTGCAGGCGGGGGGCAGCCTGCTGGCGGTGATCCTGCTGACGCGGGGCTACCAGCTGGCCGAGGCCTCGGTCGTGTCGGTCTTCGAATATTCGGTGCTCGCGACCTCGGCGCTGTTCGGCTTCCTCGTCTGGGGCGAGACGATGGGGCCGGGGGGGCTGCTGGGCCTCGCGCTGATCGCGGGGGCGGGTTCGGTCATCGCGCTGCGCGGGCGGCGGGTGCCGGCGTGATCCTGTCGCCGGGGCGCGGCTATGTCTTCGTGCATGCGCCGAAGACTGGCGGCACCGCGATGACGCTGGCGCTGGAAGCGCGGGCCCGGGCCGACGACATCCTGATCGGGGACACGCCCAAGGCGGTCCGGCGGCGCCGGCGGATCGCGGGGGCGCAGACGGCGGGCCGGCTGTGGAAGCATTCGACGCTGGCCGATGTGCGCGGCCTGCTGCCCGACAGCGTTCTGGACGGGCTGCGCCCGGTGATGCTGGTGCGCAATCCCTGGGACCGGATGGTGAGCTATTACCACTGGCTGCGCGCGCAGGATTTCGACCACCCCGCCGTGGCGGCGGCCCGCGCGAAGAGCTTCGGCGATTTCGTGATGGACGCGGAGGTGGGCGAGAGCTTTCGCCGCCAGCCCTTCGCCAGCTACGTCGCGGGCGGGCGCGATCCGATCTTCCTCCGGCTGGAGCATCTGGACGCCGACCTGCCGGCCTTCGCCGCGCTGCTGGGATTCCGGCCGGAGATGCCGCATGCCAACCGCTCTGACCGTGCGGCCGATTGGCGGGGCTATTACGATGCGCGGACCCGCGCGCAGGTGGGCGCGGTCTGCGCCGAGGATATCGCGCGCTTCGGCTACGCTTTCGACGGCTAAGGCCTGCGTGCGCCGCGGGATGCCGGCCTCGAGGGCCCGCGATCCCGCATCCGGCGCTGTCTTCCCCGTATCCCGTCTCGCGGGGGGGCTTCGCGCGGTGGCATGACACCGGATTCGGGCGGGGATGTGGAACGGGCCTGCCGCGGATGCGGAAACGTCGGGGCGCGCGGAGCCGCCCTCACGAAAAAGCCCCGCCGCCCGGTGGGACGACGGGGCGATCGCGGGCGGAGCCGGGATCAGGCGGCTTTCGCAGCCGCCTCGCCGTAGAAGCTGCGGCCGTCCGCGGCCATGTCGCGCAGCATCTTGGGCGTCTCGAACCGGGCGCCGTGCGCGGCGGTCAGCGCCTCGGTCGTCTCGACCGCCCAGTCGGCGCCGACGATGTCGAGCCAGGAGAACGGGCCGCCCGACCAGGGCGCGAAGCCCCAGCCGAGGATGGCGCCCACGTCGCCCTCGCGGATATCCTCCAGCACGCCTTCCTCCAGCGCGCGGACGGCTTCGAGCACCTGCGCGAAGAGCAGGCGGTTCTGCACCTCGTGCAGGTCGGGCTGGTCATCGGACACCGCGTAGCGCTGCGAGATGCCGTCCCAGAGAAGCTGACGCTTCCCCTTCTCGTCATACTCGTAGAAGCCCGCGTTCGACTTGCGGCCGAGGCGGCCCTCGTCGGCCATCCAGAACAGCACCTCGTCCACCGCCTCGTCCGGATAGGCGTCGCCCATCGCGGCCTTGGTGGCCTTGGCGATCTTCACGCCCAGGTCGATCGAGGTCTCGTCGACCAGCTGCAGCGGGCCGAGCGGCATGCCGACCAGCTTGGCCGCGTTCTCGATCAGGGCGGGTTCGACGCCTTCCTTCACCATGCGGATCCCCTCGTTGATGTAGGGGATGATGCAGCGGTTAGCGTAGAAGAAGCGCGCGTCGTTGACGACGATCGGCGTCTTGCGGATCTGGCGCACGAAGTCGAGCGCCTTGGCCACGGCCACGTCGCCGGTCTTCGCGCCCTTGATGATCTCGACCAGCAGCATCTTGTCGACGGGCGAGAAGAAGTGGATGCCGATGAACTGCTCGGGCCGTTCGCTGGCCTTTGCCAGCTCGGTGATCGGCAGGGTCGAGGTGTTGGTTGCGAAGATGCAGTCCGGGCCGACCACGGCCTCGACCTTCTTCGTCATCTCGGCCTTGACGCCCACATCCTCGAACACGGCCTCGACGATCAGGTCGCAGCCCTTCAGCGCGTCGAGATCGGTCGTGGCGGTGATGCGGCCCAAGACCTCGTCCTTCTTCTCGGCCGTGACCTTCTTGCGCGACATCCCCTTGTCGAGGATGCCCTCGGAATAGGCCTTGCCCTTGTCGGCGGCGGCCTGTTCGCGGTCGATCAGCACGACCTCGATCCCGGCCTGCGCGCTGACATAGGCGATGCCCGCGCCCATCATGCCGGCGCCGAGGATGCCCACCTTGGACACCTTCTGATCGGGCACATCGGGGCGGTTCGCGCCCTTCTCCAGTGCTTCCTTGTTGATGAAGAGCGAGCGGATCATCGCCTCGGAGGAGGGGTTCATCAGCACATGGGTGAACCAGCGCGCCTCGATCTTCAGCGCGGTGTCGAAGGGCACGAGCGCGCCTTCATAGACCGCCGACAGCAGCGCCTTGGCGGCCGGATAGACCCCTTGCGTCTTCCCGTTCACCATCGCCGAGGCGCCGACGAAGGTCATGAAGCCCGCCGGGTGATAGGGCGCGCCGCCCGGCATCTTGTAGCCCTTCGCGTCCCAGGGCTTGACGATGTCCTTGTCGGTGGCCTGCAGCACCCAGGCCTTCGCGGCGGCGAGCGGGTCCTCGACCACCTCGTCGATCAGGCCCGCCGCGGCGGCCTTCTTCGGGTCCGAGAGCTTGCCCTCCAGAAGAAAGGGCGAGGCCGCCATCGCGCCCATCTTGCGCGCGAGGCGCGTGGTGCCACCCATGCCGGGGAAGATGCCGACCATGATCTCGGGCAGGCCGATCTTGGCCTTCGGATTGTCGGCGCAGAAGATGCGGTGGCAGGCCAGCGGGATCTCCAGCCCGATGCCCAGCGCGGTGCCGGGCAGGGCGCAGGCGACGGGCTTGCCGCCGGTCAGCTTCTTGGGGTCCATGCCCGCGCGCTCGATCTTGCGCAGGATGCCATGGCTGCGCATCAGCCCCTCGAAGAGACCATTCTCGGGCTCGTCGCCGGCGCTGGCCTTCATCTTGGCGATGACGTTGAGGTCCATGCCGCCGGCGAAGCTGTCCGCCTTGCCGGAGGTGATGACGATGCCCTTCACGGCGTCGTCGCCCAGCGCTTGCGTGACGCAGGCGTCGAGATCGTCCCAGCCTTCGAGGCTGAGCACGTTCATCGACTTGTCCTTCACGTCCCAGGTGATGGTGGCGACGCCGTCCGCGTCGGTCTGCATGGTGAAATCGGCCATGGGGCTTCTCCCTTTCGTCAGGGGTTCAGGTGTCGGAGCCGTCGCCCGCGCGGGCGTTCGGCAAGAGGATGGGCCAGCGCGTGTCGGCCACCACTTCGGAGGTGGCCGAGACCTGCCAGGCGCCGTCATCGGCGCGCCGCAGGGTCAGCTGGTTGCGATAGGGCGGTACGAGGCGGACGCCGTTGCGCAGGATGTGCGAAGTGTGTTCGCCGACGATTTCGTTCTCGCCGGTGAACTGCGCCTCGTCGACGATCCGGATGTAATCGGTCGCGCCGTTGCCCTTGAGCGAAGCCTGCATCCCCTCGACGGTCGAGATCATTTCGGCCTCGGTGGCGATGCGGATCTGGCCGCTCATGGTGCGCACGGCGTGGGGCAGGGGGATGAGGCGCAGGACCGTGTCGGAATTGCCCTCCAGGATGGCGCGGGACAGCACGTCCAGCACCTCCTGATAGATGTCCCGCGCCTCGGCCATGCCTCAGACCCGCTCGATGATGGTGGCCGCGCCCATGCCCGAGGCGACGCAGAGCGTGGCGAGACCGGTTTCCTTGTCCGCGCGCTCCATCTCGTCGAGCAGGGTGCCGATGATGATCGCGCCCGAGGCGCCCAACGGGTGGCCCATGGCGATGGCGCCGCCATTGACGTTGAGCTTGGCGTGATCGACCTCGAAGCGCTGCATGAAGCGCAACACCACCGAGGAGAAGGCCTCGTTGACCTCGAAAAGGTCGATATCGTCGATAGCCATTCCGGCATCGCCGAGGATCTTCTCGGTCACCGGGACGGGGCCGGTCAGCATGATCGTCGGATCGGTGCCGATCTTGGCGGTGGCCCGGATCCGCGCCCGCGGCTTGAGGCCCCATTTCTCGCCGAATTCCTTGGAGCCGATCAGCACGCCCGCGGCGCCGTCCACGATGCCCGAGGAGTTCCCGGCATGGTGGATGTGGTTGATCTTCTCGAGATGCGGGTACTTCATCAGCGCGATCTTGTCGAAGCCGGGCATGGTGGTGCCCATCGCCTCGAAGGCGGGGTTCAGCGCGCCCAGCGTCTGCATGTCGGTGCCGGGGCGCATGTATTCGTCATGGTCGAGGATCGCCAACCCGTTCACGTCGCGCACGGTGATGACCGAGCGGTCGAAGCGGTGGTCGTCCCAGGCGGCCTTGGCGCGCTTCTGGCTCTGCATCGCGAAGGCGTCGGCCTGATCGCGCGTGATGCCGTACTCGGTCGCGATGATGTCGGCCGAGATTCCCTGCGGGACGAAATAGCTGTTCATCGCGATGGAGGGATCGACCGCGATGGCCGCCCCGTCCGAGCCCATGGCCACGCGGGACATGCACTCGACCCCGCCGGCGATATAGCCGTCGCCCGCGCCGCCGCGCACCTGGTTGGCGGCCAGGTTCACGGCTTCCATGCCGGAGGCGCAGAAGCGGTTGATCGACAGGCCCGGGATCGCCTCGTGCAGCTTCGAGGCCAGCACGGCGGTCCGCGCGAGGCAGCCGCCCTGTTCGGCGACCTGCGTCGCGTTGCCCCAGATCACGTCCTCGACGGCGTGGCCCTCGAGCCCCGCGCGGTCGGCGAGCGCATCGAGCACCTGCGCCGAGAGGCGTGCGGCGGTGACCTCGTGCAGGCTGCCATCGGGCCGCCCCTTGCCGCGCGGCGTGCGGACGGCGTCGTAGATATAGGCTTCGGTCATTCGGACCTCCTTCATTGGCCGCGGTCGGACGGCCGACCGGGCATCAGATCGTAAGGGTGTTTCCAGCCGGGCAGGGCCGCGATGCGGTCGAGCCAGGCGTCGATGGCGGGCCAGTCCGCGCGGTCGAAGCCGAACGGTTCTGGGTAATAGAGATAGCCGCAGCAGGAGAGATCGGCATTGGTCGGGCCGTCGCCCACGATCCAGTCCCGGCCGGCGAGATGCGCGTCGAGCGTCTGGTAGGCGGCCCGGAGGCGGCCCTGCAGGAAGGCGATGACCTCCGCCGGGCGCTTGGCCTCGGGCAGGAAGTTCATCAGGAAGCGGGTCTGGCCGGCGACCGAGCTGAGCTTGTGATTGTCCCACAGCACCCAGCGCAGCACCTGGTAGCGGTCATCGCCCGCGCCGCCGAAGCGGCCCGTGCGGTCGGTGATCCATTGCTGGATCGCGCCGGACTGGCTGAGGCGGAAATCGCCCTCGACCAGAAGCGGCGCCTCGCCCATCGGGTTCGCGGCCCGCCATTCCGGCGTGCGTGCCTGACCGCCGAAGAAATCCACGAAGACCGGCTCCCAGTCGAGGCCGGACAGCTCCAGCGCCAGCGCGGCCTTGTAGGAATTGCCGCTCTCGCCGAAGCAGTGAAGCTGGATCGTCATGGCGTCGCCTCCTCCCCGAGGTCTGCGCGTTCGTACCGGCGGTTCCGCCGCCCGCCGCCTGTGGCGCGGGCGCGGCGGTGCTCAGTCCGCCGCACCCTTCTCCGCCCGCTTCTCCAGCATCGCCTTGTGCAGCGACAGCCGGTGCGGAAGGTTTTCCTTGTGCGTCACGCTTTCGAGGTTCTCGAACAGAAACGACAGCGCCTCGCCCTCGTCCAGCCCCGTCTCCTCGGCGAAGCGGCGAAGCCGGCGGTAGCCGGCCTCGCTCATCTGCGCCTGGAAGCGGCGGGTCAGGCGGCGGGGGCGCGGCATCGGCGCCTCAGAACGCGCTGGCCTTCAGACCCATGATCGTCTCGGGCCCGGTCTGAATCCGCGCAAGATGCATCCCCGTCGCCGGAAGCTGGCGCTGCATGTAGTAGCGGCCCGTGGCGATCTTGGCTTCGAGGAAGTCGCGATCCGCGCCGTCTTGCTTGAGCAGCGCGCCCGCCTCCTTGGCCATCCGCGCCCACATCAGCCCCAGGCAGACATGGCCGAACATGGTCATGAAGTCATACGAGCCCGCGAGCGCCGCGTTCGGGTTCTTCATGCCGTTCTGCATGAAGTACATGCCCGCCGCCTGCAGATCCTTCGACGCCGCCTTCAGCGGCTCGAGGAAGCCGCCCTTCAGCGTCTCGTCCTCGGCGTTCTCCTTGCAGAAGGTCTTCACCATGTCGAAGAAGGCCATGACGTGCTTGCCGCCGTCCTGCGCGAGCTTGCGGCCCACGAGGTCCAGCGCCTGAACGCCGTTGGCGCCCTCGTAGATCATCGCGATCCGCGCGTCGCGGGCGAATTGCGACATGCCCCATTCCTCGATGTAGCCATGCCCGCCATAGACCTGCTGCGCGGCGGTGGCGTATTCGAAGCCCTTGTCGGTCAGGAAGCCCTTGATGATCGGGGTCAGCAGCGAGATCAGGCCGTCGGCGTCCTTGTCCTCGTTGCGATGCGCGCGGTCGATCATCTGCGCGCCCCAGAAGGTGAAGGCGCGGGCGCCTTCCACGAAGGACTTCTGGTCCATCAGGTTGCGACGGATGTCGGGATGCACGATCAGCGGATCGGCCGGGCCGTCGGGGTTCTTCGCGCCGGTCACGTCGCGGCCCTGCAGGCGGTCGATCGCATAGGCGAGCGCGTTCTGATACGCGATCTCCGCCTGGGCGTAGCCCTGAAGGCCGACGCCGAGGCGGGCCTCGTTCATCATCGTGAACATGGCGCGCATGCCCTTGTGCTCGGTCCCGAGCAGGTAGCCCTCGGCCTCGTCGTAATTCATCACGCAGGTCGAGTTGCCGTGGATGCCCATCTTCTCCTCGATCTTGCCGACCGAGACGCCGTTGCGGGCGCCGAGCGAGCCGTCCTCGTTGACGAGGAACTTCGGCACGATGAAGAGCGAGACGCCCTTGATGCCCTCGGGGCCGCCCTGGATCTTGGCCAGCACGAGGTGGACGATGTTGTCGGCCATGTCGTGGTCGCCGGCGGAGATGAAGATCTTCTGGCCGGTGATCTTGTAGCTGCCGTCATCCTGCGGCACCGCCTTGGTGCGCATCATGCCCAGATCGGTACCGGCATGCGGCTCGGTCAGGTTCATGGTGCCGGTCCACTCGCAGGTGGTCAGCTTGGGCAGCCATTTCTGCTTCTGCGCGTCGGTGCCGTGGGCGTGGATCGCCGAATAGGCGCCGTGGGTCAGGCCCTGGTACATGTTGAAGGCCATGTTGGCCGAAGACAGGATCTCGCCCACCGCGGTCTGCATGAGGTAGGGCAGGCCCTGGCCGCCATACTCCGGATCGCAGTCCAGCGCCGTCCAGCCGCCGTCGCGGACCTGGTCGAAGGCCTCCTTGAAGCCCTCGGGGGTGCGCACGACGCCGTTCTCCAGCGTGCAGCCCTGCGTGTCGCCCACCACGTTGAGCGGGTGCAGGACCTCCTGCGCCAGCTTGCCGGCCTCTTCCAGCACGGCGCCGGTGAAGTCGCGGTCCATTTCGTCATAGCCCGGGATGGACTGTTCGGAGGCTTTCAGCACGTCGTGGAGGACGAACTGCATGTCCTTGGTCGGGGCGGTATAGCTGGGCATCGTAATCTCCCTGATCGTGTGGCGGGGGCGGGCGCGCCGCCCCGAATTATCCTTGGTGTCTGGCGTCCGGTCAGCCGGCCTTGCGGCCCTGCATCTCGGCCATCATCTGCTCGCCCCACCGAAGCTGCTCCTCGAGCTCGGCGATGGCGGCGTTCAGCTCGTCGCGCTGGGCGATCATACCGCTCAGCCGGTCGCGGCCGATCTCGTAGCTGCGGGCGAGTTGGGTGTATTGCCCGTCGCCCAGATCGTAGAGATCGAGCAGCTGGCGGATCTGTTCCAGCGAGAAGCCGAAGCGCTTGCCGCGCAGGATCAGCTTGAGCCGGGCCCGGTCACGCCGGGTGAACCAGCGGCGCTGGCCCTCGCGCTGCGGGAAGAGAAGTTCCTTCGCCTCGTAGAAGCGAAGCGTCCGGGGCGTGACGTCGAAATCGTCACACATCTGCCGGATCGTCATCAGGTCGGTCGACATCCAGTATTCCTTGGTCTGCAGGTTTGCTGGCCCGAAAATCGGAAGGTTGCGGGGGGGATACAAGAACGGGTGACGTTGACGTAACCACGACGTTACGTCACCCGCAGAGTGACGTAACTTCCGGTCGCGTCAAGCAGGCGAGACGAAAGATTCTCGACCTTCAGGGCGGTCCCGGGGGCGCAAGGTGACCCCGGGAAAAGCGGCGGTTCGGGCCGCTGTCGGAGAGGCGACCCGGACGGGATCTGAGTCGGTTCGTTTGCCTTGCGCCTCCGATACCGGCCTGGTCCGCGGTGCGGGGCATGGCGGACCCGTCGAAGTCAATCCGACGGCGGAGCGAATGCGGCATAGACCTCGGCGGCGGTCATGGTCTCGGTCTCGTCGGCCAACGTGTAGAAGGGCGGCTTCTCATCGATGAAGACCTGCAGGGAAAGCCGCAGGCCTGACTGGTCATCGAGCAATCCCACGGCAATCTGGAATTCGTCGCTGTCGATGAGGTGATAGAATAGATTGGACCCGCATTTGCTGCAGAAGGCGCGTTCGGCCCAGTCGGAGGACCGGAACCTGGTGATGCTGTCCTCGCCCTCGAAAGTCGCGTTCGTGCACGACACCTCGAAATAAGGCCCCGACGACCAGCGACGGCACATGTCGCAATGGCACGCGGCCACCTTGGGGTCGCTTGCGGTGCATCGAAATCGGACCGCGCCGCACAGACATTTTCCCGTCAGATCCACGTCCTGCGCCATGTGTCTTCCTCCCTCCAGTCGGCCACGGGTTTGCCGCAGAGGATCCTAGCACACTGATCCGAGACGACGTCGGGTCTGGACGTCTTCCAAACGGTGGCACCCAGAACCGGTCACAGAGGGCTCGGAGCCACTGGCTGCGCCGAAACCGAAACATGCGCTTCAGAGCGAGATAGATGTCAGGAATGGGCAGACCGGGCCGTCTCAGCTTGCCATTGCGGCACGACCCAGACGGCTCACCCCTTGGCGTCGAGGTCGCGCTTCACGCCGTCGCGCAGCTCCTTGAGCTCGTTGATCGCCTCGTCGAGATGCTGGCGGCGTTCGGCCAGTTCGGCGAGCTGCTTGTCGGCGAGGTCGATCCAGACGCGCATCTGCGTGCGGCCCTCGGGATCGGCGTCGTAGAGCTCCAGCCATTGGCGGATCTCCTCCAGCGAGAAGCCGAATTTCCGGCCCCGCAGGATCAGCGTCATCCGCGCGATCTCGCGCGGGCCGTAGAACCGCCCCCGGCCTTCGCGTTCGGGACGCAGGAGTTCGATATATTCGTAATGGCGCAGCGTGCGCGGCGTGACCTCGAACCGCCCGCACATCTGCTTGAAGTCCAAACGCTCCGACATGGCTCCTCCCTTGCGTAAACCTTGGCATGCGGTTTTCGGGCTGTCCATCGGGGGACTTGTGGCGGCGCGGACGGGCGGGCAAGGCTGCGGCCCATGACCGATCTGACCGATATGTCCGGCGGGGACGAAGCCGCCCGGGACCGCGCCGCGCGCCAATTCATCGCGGCCCTTCCGCATTGCCGCGCGCTGGCCATGAACGTCGAAAGCGTCTCGGCCGGGCGCGCCACCGTGGCGATGCCCTATGACGAGAAGCTGGTGGGCGATCCGGCGACCGGGGTGATTCACGGCGGCGCGGTGTCGGCGCTGATGGATACCTGCGGCGGCGCCGCGGTGCTCTGCCACCCGTCGCAGCCGCGATCGACCGCGACGCTGGATCTTCGCATCGACTACATGCGCGCGGCGCGGCCCGGGCAGCGCATCGTCGCGCACGCCGTCTGCCACCACGTCACCCGGTCGGTCGCCTTCGTGCGGGCCGAGGCCTTCGACGAGGAGGATGCGGGCCCGGTTGCCGTGGCCAATGGCGCCTTCAGCGTCTCCTTCCCGGAGCGGACGTCGTGAACCGCCCCGCCCCCGAGCCGATCCAAATCGTCAAGCAGCGCCGCGACGGCGCCTTGCGCGCGCTGGTCGAGGGCGTGCCGTATGTCCGCTTCATGGGCATCAGCTTCGACCGGCGCGGGGACGAGCTGACCGGCATCCTGCGCTTCGATGACAAGCTCATCGGGAACCCCGCGCTGCCCGCGCTGCACGGCGGGGTGACCGCGGCCTTCCTGGAGGTCACGGCCATCGTCACCCTGTCCTGGGCGATGCTCTGGGACGACCTGGAGGCCGGGCGGCTGGACCCCGCGACGCTGAGCCACGAGACGCTGCCGCGCCTGCCCAAGACCATCGACTTCACGGTGGACTACCTGCGCTCCGGCCTGCCGCGCGACGCCTATGCGCGGGCACGGCTGAACCGCTCGGGCCGCCGCTATGCCAGCGTCCAGGTCGAGGGCTGGCAGGACAACCGCGACCGCCTCTTCGCGCAGGGCACCGGCCATTTCCTGATGCCACGCCAGGATGGCTGAGGCCGAGGCCGCGGGCCCGCCGGGATCGGTTCTCAGCCACCGCCGCGTCCTCAGGATCGCCGTGCCCGTGGTGCTGTCGAACGCGACCGTGCCGATCCTCGGCGCGGTGGACACGGGCGTGGTGGGCCAGCTGGGCGAGGCCGCGCCGATCGGCGCGGTGGGGATCGGCGCGATCGTCCTGTCCTCGGTCTACTGGATCTTCGGCTTCCTGCGCATGGGAACGACGGGTCTGGCCGCGCAGGCGCTGGGCGCGGGCGACCGGACCGAGCTCGTCGCGCTTCTGAGCCGGGCGCTGCTGATCGCGGCCGCGGCCGGGGCGGTGCTGATCGCGGGGCAGGTGCTGATCTTCGCCGGCGCCTTCGCCGTCTCGCCGGCCGAGCCCGTCGTCGAGGCGCTGGCGCGCGACTACATGGCGATCCGCATCTGGTCCTCGCCCGCCGCCATCGCCGTCTACGGGCTGACCGGCTGGCTGATCGCGCAGGAGCGGACCGGCGCGGTGCTGGTCGTGCAGGTGGCGATGAACGGCGCCAACATCCTGCTCGACCTCGTCTTCGTGCTGGGCTTCGACTGGGGCGTGACCGGCGTCGCCTGGGCCACCTTCCTGGCCGAGTGGTCGGGGGCGGCGCTGGGGCTCTGGTTCTGCCGCGACGCCTTCGCCACGCCCGCCTGGCGCGACCGGGCACGCGTGCTGGACGCCGCGCGGCTGAAGCACATGGCGGCGGTGAATACGGACATCCTGATCCGCTCGGTCCTGCTGCAGGCGACCTTCGTCAGCTTCCTGCTCTGGGGCGCGGATTTCGGCACGGTGACGCTGGCCGCCAACCAGGTGCTGCTGCAATTCCTCTACATCACGGCCTACGCGCTGGACGGCTTCGCCTTCGCGGCCGAGGCGCTGGTGGGCCGTTTCTTCGGCGCGGGCGACCGGGCGCGGCTGCGCCGGTCGGTGCTGCTGACGGGCGGCTGGGGGGTGGCGACGGTGGCGATGCTGAGTCTGGGCTTCGCCTTGGGCGGCGGCTGGATCGTGGATCTGATGGCGAAGGACACGGACGTGCAGGCCGCCGCGCGCGCCTTCCTGCCCTGGATGGTGGCGGCGCCGCTGATCGGCGTGGCCGCCTGGATGCTGGATGGCGTCTTCATCGGCGCGACCCGGTCGCGCGACATGCGCAACATGATGATCGTGAGCTTCGTCGTCTATCTGGCCGCGCTGGCGCTGCTGGTCCCCACGTTCGCGAATCACGGGCTCTGGGCCGCGCTGATGACCAGCTTCGCGGTCCGCGGCCTGACGCTCGGCGCGCGCTATCCGGCGCTGGAGCGGGCGGCGGGCGCCGCCCCCTGACCCCCGAGGTATTGCATGCCAGAGGACGTCGCGGTCAGAGCCAGCGGTCGCGATCCGTCCCCACCGCCTCGGCGACGTTCTCGAACCCGTCCCGCGCGAGCAGCCGGTCGAGCCCGGTGGCGAGCGTCGCGGCGAGCTCGGGGCCCGCATAGACCAGCCCGGTATAGAGCTGCACCGCCGTCGCCCCCGCGCGGATCTTGTCATAGGCCTGCCGCGGCGTGGCGATGCCGCCCACGCCGACCAGCGGCATGTCGGGCATCAGCGCCGAGAGGCGGGCCAGCACGCGGGTGGAACGCTCGAAGAGGGGTTGCCCGGACAGGCCCCCCGCCTCGGCCGCGTGCCGCGAGCGCAGGCCGGTGCGGTCGAGCGTCGTGTTGGTCGCGATGATGGCGTCGACGCTTGCCGCGGCCTCCGCCAGCTCCTCGAGCTCGGCCGGGGACAGGTCGGGCGCGATCTTAAGGAAGACGGGCACCCGCCGGGGCAGGGCGTCGCGGGCGTCCATCACCCCCGCGAGCAGCGCGCGCAGCGCCGCCGCGCCCTGCAGGTCGCGCAGCTTCTCGGTATTGGGCGAGGAGACATTGACCGTCGCGAAATCGACATGCGGGCCGCAAGTCGCCAGGACCGAGGCGAAATCGGCGGCGCGGTCGGCGCTGTCCTTGTTGGCCCCGAGGTTGAGCCCGACGATCGAGCCGCGCGGGCGGGCGGCCAGGCGGGCGGCGATGGCCGCGGCCCCATCATTGTTGAAGCCGAAGCGGTTGATCGCAGCGCGGTCCTCGGTCAGGCGGAAGAGCCGCGGCCGGGGGTTGCCGGGCTGCGGGCGCGGCGTGGCGGCGCCGACCTCCAGCCAGCCGAAGGCTGTGCGCGCCAGCGCATCCAGCGCCACGGCGTTCTTGTCGAAACCCGCGGCGAGCCCGATCGGATTGGGCAGGTCGAGCCCCGCGAGCGTGACGCGCAGCCGGTCGGAGCTCAGCGGCCCGCCGCGCGGCCCCAGCCCCGCGCGCAGCGCCGCGAGCGCGAGGCCATGCGCGCGCTCGGGCTCGAAGCGGCGGAGCGCGGCGAGGGCGAGGCGGTCGATCATTCCATGCCGGCGGGGAAGACGTGGCGGCCATCGGCCAGGGGTAGGGGCTGGGCCCATTCCACCTGATCTACGCGCAGCGGCGCGTAGAGATGCGGGAAGTCCTGCCCGCCGCGCGACGGCTCCCAATGCAGGTCGGATCCGAGCCGCTTTTCGTCCACGGCGATCAGCCAGAGCCCCTCGACGCCCGCGAAATGCCTCGCCGCCGTCTCGGCGACCTGCGCGGCGGTGGAGAAATGGATATAGCGGTCCTCGCGGTCGATGGGCGCGCCCAGCGTGCTGCCATCCGCGCGGAGCGCCTCCCATTCGGGCGTTCGGAAGAGCTTGTAGATCATGGCCGGCGGGATGCCGCGCGGATGTCCCGGCGTCAAGCGCGCCCCGCCGCCATATGGTTTTGACAACCCCGTGCCAGCAGCGCAGCATCCGCCACATCCAAACTAGGGGGTTTGACCTGATGCACCGTTTCCTGACCGCCACCGCCGCGCTGGCCCTGACCGCGGGCAGCGCCGCCGCCGACGCGCATGCGGCCTACACGCTTCACATCCTGCACATCAACGACCTGCACAGCCGGATCGAGCCGGTCAGCAAGTATGACGGCACCTGCTCCGCCGAAGACGACGCGGCGGGTGAATGCTTCGGTGGCGTGGCCCGTATCAAGACCTTCATCGACGGCAAGCGCGCCGAGCTCGAGGGCGAGAACGTCCTGGTCCTCGATGCCGGGGATCAGTTCCAGGGCAGCCTGATGTACACGACGTACAAGGGCGACGTGGAAGCCGAGATGATGAATGCCATCGGCTTCGACGCGATGGCGGTCGGCAATCACGAATTCGACGACGGTCCCGAGCAGCTCGCCGAATTCGCCGGCGAGGTCGACGTGCCGATCATCTCGGGCAATCTGGACCTCAGCCAGTCCAACGTCCTGGGCGAGGAGCAGGTGGGCGATCATCTGATCGTCGATCTCGGCGGCGCCCGTGTCGGCATCGTCTCGGCGCTGGCGACCGACACGGTCGAGACTTCCAGCCCCGGACCGAACATCATCTTCCAGGACGAGATCGACGCGCTGCAGGCGGATGTCGACACGTTGACGGAAATGGGCGTCGACAAGATCATCGCGCTGACCCATGTCGGTCTGCCGGCCGACCGTCGCATCGCCGAGGCCGTGACCGGTCTGGATGCGATCGTGGGCGGGCATAGCCACACGCGTTTCTCGAACACCGAGGAGGGGGCCGAGGCCTATCCGACGACGGTCAACGGCGTGCCCATCGTGCAGGCCTATGCCTACTCCAAGTATGTGGGCCACCTGACGCTGGCCTTCGACGAGGAGGGCAACGTGATCGACGCCTCGGGCGACACCACGCTGCTCGACGCCTCCGTGGAAGCGGATGCCGCGATCTCCGCCCGCGTGGCCGAGCTGGCCGGACCGATCGAGGAGTTGAAGAGCACCGTGATCGGCGAGGCCGCCGATTTCATCGAGGGCGACCGCACGGTCTGCCGGGCGCAGGAATGCGCGATGGGCAACCTCGTGGCCGACGCCATGCTCGACCGCGTGGCCGACCAGGGCATCGCCATCGCCATCGCCAATGGCGGCGGTCTGCGCGCCTCGATCGACGCGGGCGAGATCACCATGGGCGAGGTGCTGACGGTGCTGCCGTTCCAGAACACGCTGGCGACCTTCACCGCCACGGGCGAGACGATCCTCGCTGCGCTGGAGAACGGCGTCAGCCAGATTGAGGAAGGCGCGGGCCGCTTCCCGCAGGTCGCGGGCATGAGCTTCGCCTTCGACGCCTCGGCCGAGCCCGGCAGCCGCGTGAGCGACGTCATGGTGGGCGGCGAGCCGATCGATCCGGCCGCGACCTACGGCGTGGTGACCAACAACTACGTCCGCAACGGCGGCGACGGCTACGCGATGTTCGAGGCCGCCGCGGATGCCTATGACTTCGGCCCCGGGCTCGAGGTCGTGGTGGCCGATTACATCGCCGCGCTGGGCGGCACCTACACGCCCTATACGGACGGGCGCATCACGGTGAACTGAACACTGTTCCGCGACAGGACCGCCCCGCCCTTGCGGGGCGGTCCGACCCGAAGCGCTTGTCGCGCCTCGTGCCGCTCTCTAGGGTCGGTTGGACCCCGCGGCATCGGACCTTCCCGACGCCGCGCGCGGCTGCAAGACGGAGCGTGACATGCTGGCCCCGCGCCACCCCCGGACGCCCGAGCGTCTCGCCGCGATCGAGCGTTACCGGCTGGGCCAGCAGGCGCAGGACGGGACGCTGGACGGCCTCGTCCGGCTGGCCTCGCACATCACCGGCTGCCCGGTCGCGCTGGTCTCGATCGTCCACGCGGAAGCGCAGATCTTCGAGGCCCGGATCGGCACCGACCTGACCCAGACCGGGCTGGAAGCCTCGGTCTGCTCGCACACGATCCTGGGCGCCGACCTCCTGGAGATTGAGGACATGCGCACCGATCTCCGGACCGCCGACAACCCGCTCGTCACCGACCCCGCGGATCCGTTCCTGTTCTATGCGGGCGCGCCGATCACGACGGCGGACGGCCTGCCGCTGGGCAGCTTCTGCGTGCTCGACCGCAAGCCGCGCCGCCTCGACGCCGCGCAGCGCGAGGCGCTGAGCATTCTCGCCAACCAGGTGATGCAGCGCCTCGACCTCCAGGAGGCGCTGCGCCAGCAGGACGCCCTGCGCCGGGAGGTGGACCACCGCGTCAAGAACAGCCTCGCCAATGTCGCGGTCCTGGCCCGCCAGGCCGCCCGCCAGGCCGAGGGCGCCGAGGCGCGCGATGCGCTGACCACAATCGAACGCCGGATCCGCGTCATGGCCGAGCTGCATGCCGATCTCTATCGCGCCGACGATCCCGATGCGCCGATCGCGGCGGGCGCCTATCTCACCCGCATCGTCAGCTTCCTGCGCGACGTTGCGCCGCCCGATGTCGAGCTGGACGCGACCTTCGAGCCGCTTTCGCTGAGCTCCGGCCGCGCGTCGGCGCTGGGGGTTCTGGTCAACGAACTGGCCAGCAACGCCTTCAAGCACGCCTTCCCGAACGGCCGGGGCGGGCATATCCGCTTCCGGGGGGAGGTGGTCGAGGGCGACCGCTACCGGCTGACCTGCGTGGATGACGGCATCGGCGCCGCGGGAACCGGCGACGGCGACAAGCCCGGCCTGGGCCAGCGGATCATGCGGGCCACGGCCTCGCAGCTCGACGGGGCGCTGACGCTGGAAGCCCGCGATGACGGCTATCGCGGCGAGATGCTGTTCCCGCTGCGCCCGCCGATGTGACCCGATGTGCGGCCGCTACGCCCTGACCCTGCCGCAGGACGCGATGGTCCAGCTCTTCCAGGCGACCCCGGCGAATGACCTGCCCGAGGGCCCGAACTGGAACATTTGCCCCACGGTGCAGGTGCCCGTGGTGACCGCCGGCCGACGGCTGGTCTCGATGCGCTGGGGCTTCATCCCGCATTGGTACAAATCGCCCACCGACGGGCCGCTGATCATCAATGCGCGCGCCGAGGGCGTGGCCGAGAAGCCCGCCTTCCGCAAGGCCATGCGCGAACGGCGCTGCCTGCTGCCGGCCTCGGGCTTCTACGAATGGACGAAGGATGCCGACGGCAATCGGCTGCCCTGGTATTTCCACCCCTCCGAGGGTGACGCGCTGGCCTTCGCGGGGATCTGGCAGGATTGGGGCCCGGAGAACCTGTCGACCTGCGCCATCGTCACGACCGCCGCCGGGCCGACCATGTCCGAGATCCACCACCGCGAGCCCGTCACGCTGGCCGAGGCCGATTGGGCCACCTGGCTGGGCGAGACCGACGCGAAGGCCGCGCCCTTGATGCGCGCGGCGCCCGAAGGGCGGCTCGAGCGGCACCGCGTTGCGACGGCGGTCAATTCCAACCGCGCCAGCGGACCGGAGCTGATCGAACCGCTGGAGCCGTGAGCGCTGGCCGGAAAGGGATCGACCCGCGCGATGCGCGGGCCGACCAGTCTTCGGGAGAGTAGGCGGCGGGTCAGCCCGGGGATCGCAAGGGGGGAGGATGAAGATCGACCCGAACCCAGTCCGTCGCCATGACCAAGCTTTGCGCCGAAATGTGGCGCGAATGCGGCCCTGAGGGGGTCATATCGGGACAATCAAACCCTTCGGTCCGATTGTCCCCCGTCCGGAAACGCCGCCGTCAGGCCGGGCGCAGGTCCGGCGGGGTCGCCTCGGCGCCCAGCTCGGTCGCCACGTCGCCGAGCGGGCGCACCGCCGTGGCCTTCTCGCCCAGCCGGCGCAGCGTGACCGTCCGGTTCTCGACCTCCTGCCGGCCGATGGCGAGGATGACGGGCACCTTGCCCAGCGAATGCTCGCGGACCTTGTAGTTGATCTTCTCGTTGCGGATGTCGGCCTCGGCGCGGACGCCCGCGCGGGTCAGCGCGGCAACGACCTCCTGCACATAATCGTCGGCCTCGGACACGATCGAGGCGACCACGACCTGCCGCGGGGCCAGCCAGAAGGGCAGGCGGCCGGCATGTTCCTCGATCAGGATGCCGATGAACCGCTCGAAGCTGCCCAGCGTCGCGCGGTGCAGCATGACCGGGCGGTGCCGGTTGCCATCCTCGGCGATATAGCTGGCGTCGAGGCGCTCGGGCAGGACGAAATCAACCTGATGCGTGCCGCATTGCCAGTCGCGCCCGATCGCGTCGGTCAGAACGAATTCCAGCTTCGGGCCGTAGAAGGCGCCCTCGCCGGGATTGATCTCGGGCTCGATCCCGGCCGCCCGGGTGGCCGACAGGAGGGCCTCCTCGGCCTTGTCCCAGACCGCGTCGGAGCCGGCGCGGGTTTCGGGCCGGTCGGAGAACTTCACCTTGAAGTGCTCGAAGCCCAGATCGCGATAGACGCCCGACAAGAAGTCGATGAACCGCGCGGTCTCGGCCTCGATCTGGTCCTCGCGGCAGAAGATATGCGCGTCGTCCTGCGTGAAGCCCCGCACCCGCATGATGCCGTGCAAAGCCCCCGAGGGCTCGTAGCGGTTGCAGGACCCGAACTCGGCCATGCGCAGCGGCAGGTCGCGATAGCTCTTGAGGCCCTGCTTGAAGATCTCGACATGGCAGGGGCAGTTCATTGGCTTGAGGGCGTTCACGGCCTTCTCGCGCGCATGCTCCTCGTCGACCTCGACGATGAACATGTGGTCTTGGTACTTGTCCCAGTGGCCCGACGCCTCCCACAGCTTGCGGTCCACGACCTGCGGGGTGTTCACCTCCACATAGCCGCCTGCGCGCTGGCGGCGGCGCATGTAGTCCTGAAGCTCAGTGTAGATGGTCCAGCCGTTGGGATGCCAGAACACCTGGCCCGGCGCCTCCTCCTGCATGTGGTAGAGATCCATCTCGCGGCCCAGCCGGCGGTGGTCGCGGGCCTCGGCCTCCTCGAGGAACTTCAGATGCGCCTTCAGGTCGTCGCGGTTGCGGAAGGCGATGCCGTAGATCCGCTGAAGCTGCGGCCGAGTGTTGTCGCCCAGCCAGTAGGCCGAGGAGACGCGGGTCAGCTTGAATGCGTCCGCGGGCAGCTGGCCGGTATGCTGCAGGTGCGGGCCCCGGCAGAGATCCTGCCAGTCGCCGTGCCAGTACATCCGGATGGGCTCGTCCCCCGGGATGCGGTCGATCAGCTCGACCTTGAAGGGCTCGCCCGCCGCCTCGTAATGCGCGCGCGCGCGGTCGCGCTCCCAGACCTCGGTGCGGACGGGATCGCGCGCGGCGACGATGCGCTTCATCTCGGCCTCGATCCGGCCCAGATCCTCGGGGGTGAATGGCTCGGCGCGGTCGAAATCGTAGAACCAGCCGAAATCGCGCACCGGGCCGATGGTGACCTTCACATCCGGCCAGATCGTCTGGACCGCGCGCGCCATCACGTGGGCGAAGTCGTGACGGATTAGCTCCAGCGCCGGGGCCTCGTCCTGCATCGTGTTGATCGCGATGGTGGCGTCCGCCTGGATCGGCCAGGCCAGGTCCCAGTGGGCGCCGTCGACCTGCGCCGAAATCGCCTTCTTCGACAACGACTTGGAGATATCGGCCGCGACCTCGGCCGGGGTGATGCCGGCGGGGACGTCGCGCGCGTTGCCATCGGGGAAGGTGAGGGTGATCTGGGACATGTCTGTCCTCCGTCTGTTCGGCGCCCACGGAACGCCCGGCTGCGGGTACGTGGCGCCGCTTCTGGCGGCAGGCTTGATCCGCGTCAAGGCGGCGGGGCATGCCTGGGGCGCAGGATCGTGAAGCTCATTTGAAAGGGAGTTGCCCCCATGTCCCCCATCCTCGTCGCCACGGATCTCAGTGCGCGCTCCGACCGCGCGGTCATGCGCGCCGCCCATCTGGCGCGCGACACCGGCGCCCCGCTGCACATCGTGCATATCGTCGACGACGATCTGCCCGCCGCGGTCCTGCAGCAGCAGTCCGAGGCCGCCGAGGAGGCGCTGCGCACGATGGTGGCGGCGACGCCCGATCTCAAGGACGTGCCGATCGAGATCGATGTCGAGGTGGGCCACCTGACGCGGCTCGTCCCGACGCTTGCGCGCGAGCGGGACGTGGGCCTCGTCGTGCTGGGCACGCATCGGGCGCGGGCGGTGTCGGATCTCTTCGCGCAGCCCACGCTGGCGCAGCTTCTCAAGGGCGTGGACCGGCCGATCCTCGTCGCGATCGGGCGGCCCGAGACGACGTGGAAGCGCGTGCTGCTGGGTTGGGATTTCTCGCCGGCGGGCGATGCCGCCGTCGCGCTGCTGCGCAAGCTCGCGCCCGACGCGGAACTGACGATCATGCATGCCTGGCAGGACCCGTATATGGGGGCGCCCTATGCCTTCGACGTGGGCGCGATCGGCGGCGTCGAGGCCCAGGTGCGCGCCGAGACCGCCGAGCGGCTGGAGAAGGCCGCGGCCGAGGTCGATTGGCCCAGCGAGGTGCATCACGAGGTCGCGGGCGGCGCGGCGGCCAATGTGCTGATGCGTCACGCCAACGAGCGCGACACCGACCTGCTCTGCATCGGGCGGCACTCGCGCGCGGGGCTGGCGCGCTTCCTTCTGGGCGAGACGGCCCAGACGGTCGCCCTGAACGCCGATTGCGACGTGCTGATCGCACCACCGGCGCCCGAGCACTGACGCCGGGCCGCGCGGGGCTTGTCACGGCTCGCCCCGCGTGAAACAGGAAAGCGCCAACCGACATCCCCGAACGGAGACCCCGATGGAGATTCGCGAGGCCCTGACCTTCGACGACGTCCTGCTTCTGCCCGCCGAAAGCCGCGTGCTGCCCGGCACCGCCGACACGCGGACGCGCGTGACGAAATCCATCGCGCTGAACATCCCGCTGCTCAGCTCGGCCATGGACACGGTGACCGAGGCGCGGATGGCCATCGCCATGGCGCAGGCCGGCGGCATGGGGGTGATCCACCGCAATCTCGACGTGCTGGCCCAGGCCGACGAGGTGCGCCGCGTGAAGCGCTTCGAGAGCGGCGTGGTCTACAACCCCGTCACGCTGACCCCCGACCAGACGCTCGCCGACGCCAAGGCCCTGCAGGACCGCTACCGCGTCACCGGCTTTCCGGTCGTGGACGCGGGCGGCCGGGTGCTGGGCATCGTCACCAATCGCGACATGCGCTTCGCAACCGACGACTCGACGCCGGTTCATGCGATGATGACCTCCGAGAACCTCGCCGTCCTTCAGGAGCCGGTCGACACCGCCGAGGCGCGCAGCCTCATGCATGCCCGCCGGATCGAGAAGCTCCTTGTGCTCAACGCCGCGGGCCGGCTGACCGGCCTGATGACGATCAAGGATCTGGAGCAGGCGGTGCTGAACCCGCAGGCCTGCAAGGACCAGCTGGGCCGGCTGCGCGTCGCCGCGGCGACCACCGTGGGCGACGCCGGGTTCGAGCGGTCCGAGGCGCTGATCGACGCGGGCTGCGACCTGATCGTCGTCGACACCGCGCATGGCCATTCCGAAGGCGTCGGCATCGCCGTCGACCGGATCAAGCGGCTGTCGAACGACGTGCAGGTCGTCGCCGGCAACGTCGCCACGGCCGAGGGCGCGCGCGCCCTGATCGGCAGCGGCGCGGATGCGGTCAAGGTTGGGATCGGGCCCGGATCGATCTGCACCACGCGAGTCGTCGCGGGCGTGGGCGTGCCGCAGATGACCGCCATCATGGACGCGGCCGGTGCCGCGGGCGATGTGCCGGTCATCGCCGATGGCGGCATCAAGTTCTCGGGTGATTTCGCCAAGGCCATCGCGGCGGGCGCGTCCTGCGCGATGGTCGGCTCGATGATCGCGGGCACCGACGAGAGCCCGGGCGAGGTGATCCTCTACCAGGGCCGCAGCTTCAAATCCTATCGCGGCATGGGCTCGCTCGGGGCGATGGCGCGCGGCTCGGCGGACCGGTATTTCCAGAAGGACGCGGCCTCCGACAAGCTGGTGCCCGAGGGGATCGAGGGGCAGGTGCCCTACAAGGGGTCCGCCGGCGCGGTGATCCATCAGCTCGTGGGCGGCCTGCGCGCGGCGATGGGCTATACCGGCTGCGCCACGGTCGACGAGATGCGGACGAATTGCCAATTCGTGAAGATCACCGGCGCGGGGCTGAAGGAAAGCCACGTCCACGATGTCCAGATCACGCGCGAAAGCCCGAATTACCGCGGTGCCTGAGGCCCGGCCGTGACCCCCGGCGCGCGCGTCCAGGCGGCGATCGAGGTCCTGGACCAGGTGCTGCGCGGCGCCGCGGCGGAACGGGCGCTGACGGCCTGGGCGCGCGGCGCGCGCTATGCGGGCTCGAAGGACCGCGCCGCCGTGCGCGACCATGTGTTCGACGCGCTGCGCCGGCTGCGCAGCGCGGCCTGGGCCGGCGGGCAGGGCGATGTCGCGCCCTCCGGGATGTCGGCCCGCGCCGTGATGGCCGGGCTGCTGGCCGGGCTGGGCGCCGATCTGGCCGCCCTGTTCGACGGGCAGGGCCACGCGCCCGCACCGCTCGACCCGCTGCCCGATCCGGGCCCCGCGCCCGCTGGCGTCCGGCTGGACCTGCCCGACTGGCTGCTGCCGCTCTTCACTGATGCCCTGGGCCCCGATGCCGAAGCGGTGGCGCTGGCCCTGCGCGACCGTGCGCCGGTGATCCTGCGCGCCAACACGGCCCGGATCGATCGCGACGCGCTGGTGGCCGCGCTTCTCTCGGGGGGCGTCGCGGCCGCGGCCCATCCCCTGTCGCCGAGCGCCGTCCTCCTCGCCGGCGCGCCGCGTGGCTTGCAGGGCCTGCCCGCCTTCACGGAAGGCCTGTTCGAATTTCAGGACGCGGGTAGCCAGGCCCTGGTCGACCGCCTGCCGTTCGCATCCGGCGCGCGGATTCTGGATCTTTGTGCAGGCGGCGGCGGCAAGGCCCTGGCCTATGCGGCCCGCTCCGGGGAACCGGTCCATGTCCACGATGCCGATCCCTCCCGGATGCGCGATCTGCCCGCCCGCGCCGCGCGCGCCGGTGCCGACCTGCGCCCGTGCCCCGATCCGGAGGCCGTGGCGCCCTTCGACGGCATCATCGCCGACGTGCCTTGCTCGGGCTCCGGCAGCTGGCGCCGCGCGCCCGAGGCCAAGTGGCGCCTGACCCCGGATCGCCTGTCCGATCTGCAGGCCACGCAGGATGCGATCCTCGACCGCGCGCGGTCGCTTCTGCGCCCCGGCGGCTGGATCGGCTACATGACCTGCTCGCTGCTCGCCTCCGAGAACGACGACCGCGTGGCGGCTGCCTCGCGGCGGCACGGCGACCTGCAATGCGACGCGACCTGGCGCTGCATGCCGCGCGACGGGGCGGACGGATTCTTCCTCGCGATCCTGCGGCGCGGGCAGGGCTAGGGGCGGCCCGGAACCCGTGCTAGCGTCGCCACATCCGCCGCGGATCGGGCTTGCGTTAAGCCGGCCTTAACACTTCCGCGCGATAGAGCCTGCGACCTTCGGGGGCGATCCCCGGATCGGTCTGATCGAGGGGATGGCGTGCTTGGCTGAACTGGCGTTGACATTGCGGCGGCTGCGGGCGGGCTCGGGCGTCTTTCTCGTGGTGGCGCTGGGGGCGGTCGCCGCCTCCATGGCGGGGGCGCCGATTTCGCAGCCCTTCATGATGGCCATCGCCGGGGCGCTGGCCGCGATCTTCCTCGCGGTCCAGGCGGCGTCCTGGCTCACCGCCCGCGCGGCGGAGCGCAAATTGCGGATCGTCCTCGACTTCCTCGAATTCGACAGCGCGCCGGGCTTCTGCACCGATACGCATGGCGTGATCTTCGCGCAGAACCGCTCGGCCGTGGACCGCTTCGGCAACCAGGACGGCGCGACCATGACCCGCGCGCTTGAGCCGCTCTTCGCCAGCCCCGATGCGGTGGTCCACCGCCTCAAGACCGCGGCCGAAACGGCGAGCGCCACGCGCGAGGATGTCGTGACCCGGCGCGGCCATGTGCGGATCGCGGTCCACGCCGTACCCGGCGGCCATCTCTGGCGGCTGGAGGATCTGGTCGATCGCCCGCCGCGGGCCGCCGACGGGATCGGCCTGCCGATGCTGACCTTCGGCCCCTCCGGCACGATCCTCTACATGAACGAAAGCCTGCGCAGCATGACCGGCCAGCGTGCCAAGCGCGTCCGGGACCTCTTCGACGACCATCCGCTGCAGAACGGCGTGGTGAACACGCTCCGCACGCGCGACGGGGCGGAGCGGGTTCGCGTCGTCCTCTCGGCGCCCGTGAACGGCCGGCAGGAGGTCTTCGTCCTTCCCGCGGGCGAGGATTCCGACGGTCGCGTCGCCTTCGACGCCTTGCCGGTGGCGCTCCTGCGGCTCGATCCGCGCGGCCATGTCGTCGCCGCCAACCGCGCCGCCCGCGAGTTGCTGCCGCCCTCCGCCGGCGGCGACGAACGCCGGCTCGCGGCCATGGTCGAGGGGCTGGGACGGTCGATCAGCGAATGGGTGACCGAAGCCTCGGCCGGGCGCGGGCTCAACCGCTCCGAGGTGGTGCGCGTGACCGGCGCCGAGACCGAGACGTTTCTGCAGATCACGCTCGGGCGCCCGGTCGGCGACGGCGAGGCCGGGCTGATCGCCGTCCTCAACGACGCGACCGAGCTCAAGACGATGGAGGCGCAATTCGTCCAGAGCCAGAAGATGCAGGCGATCGGCCAGCTCGCCGGCGGCGTCGCGCATGATTTCAACAACCTGCTGACCGCGATCTCGGGGCATTGCGACCTTCTGCTCCTGCGCCATGGCGAAGGCGACGAGGATCACGCCGACCTCACGCAGATCACGCAGAACGCCAACCGGGCCGCGGCGCTCGTGGGACAGCTCCTCGCCTTCTCGCGCAAGCAGACGCTCGAGATGCAGGATATCGACCTGCGCGACACGCTGGGCGACCTGACCCATCTGCTCAACCGCCTCGTGGGCGAGCGGATCACCCTGCGGCTCAGCCACGATCCGGCGCTGATCCCGATCCGCGGCGACCGCCGGCAGCTCGAGCAGGTGCTGATGAACCTCGTCGTGAACGCGCGCGACGCGATGCCCGAGGGCGGCGAGATCCGGATCGAGACGCGCTGCCGGTTCCTCGACGCGCCGATGCATCGCGACCGCGTCACCGTTCCGGCGGGACAATACGTCGTCATCACCGTGTCCGACGAGGGCTGCGGCATCCCGGAAGACGCGCTCGCCCGCATCTTCGAGCCCTTCTTCACCACGAAGCGGCCCGGCGAGGGCACCGGCCTGGGCCTGTCGATGGCCTATGGGATCATCAAGCAATCCGGCGGCTATATCTTCGCCGATAGCGAGGCCGAGCGCGGCACGGTCTTCAGCCTGTACTTCCCGGCCATCGGCGAGGTCGCGGCAAACGCGCAGATCGACCTGCTCGCGCCCGTTATGCCCGAAGTCCTGCAACCCGCGCGACCCGTGCCCGACGAGGCACCGGCGCTGCGCCTCGTCGAGATGGGGTTCGGCAACCACGCCGCACCGGCATCGGCCCCGGCGGCTCTGGCGGGCGAAGATGCCGAGGCCCGCGCCTCGGAGGCCAGGGAAACACCGGCCGCCGCGTCCTCGGCCGACGTGACGGGCGCGACGCCGGGCGAGGTCCGCCCGGATCTCGAGCTGGACGCGGTCTCGCATGGCGTGGCCTCGGCCGATGCAGACGCAGATCAGGACGACGAGGCGCCCAATGGCGCGACGCCTTCCGAGCCCGCCGAGGACGTGCATCTCCGGGCCGGGATCGCGGAGATCTGCGCGGTGCAGACCGATGATCGTGCGGAGGAAGTATCCGACCGTGAGATGCCGGTGGCGGAGATGTCCGAGCAGGCCGCGTCGGACCCCACGAGCGCCGATCAGCCCTGCGACTCATCGACCGCCGCAGAAATGGACGCGCCCGCCGACGTGGCCGCGCGGCGGGCGGAGCCGGATTGCGGCGTGCCGGAGGCCGAGGACGCGGAAACCCGCGATGCGGACTGCGTGGACCCCGAGGGCCCGGCGGCGACCGCGGATGGCGCATCGCCCCCATCCCGAGACGACATGCCCGAGCGGGCCCGCGACCCGCTGGTCCTGCTCGTCGAGGACGAGGCGCCGGTCCGGGCTTTCGCATCCCGCGCCTTGCGGCTCAGAGGTTATTCCGTGCTGGAGGCGGCTTCGGCCGAGGATGCGCTGAAGACGCTCGAGGACGAGGGGCTGGAGGTCGATCTCTTCGTGACGGATGTGATGATGCCCGGTCTCGATGGCCCGACCTGGGTCCGACGCGCCCTGCAATCGCGGCCCGACGTCCGGACGATCTTCGTGTCGGGCTACACGCAGGACGCCCTCTCCGAGACCAGCGCGCCGATCCCGAACGCCACCTTCCTCGCCAAACCGTTCTCGCTCTCGGAGCTGACCCGGACGGTGGAACGCGCCCTGGCCTGACGACTGGGCGCGGTGGCGCTCAGGGAGCGGCGCTTTCCATCAACAGCGCCCCATTTCGTTCCCTTGAGCCTATAGGCGACCGGGCGCCAGGAGGGATCGGCCTCGGCCTGCGTCTCGAAGTCCGCACGGACCGGCCTCCAGGCCAGTCCAGTTCCGTTCGATCCACGGCCAAGTCGAGCGTTGCAGGGGGGTGGCGGTGGTGCGCACGATCCAGCCTTGCTCCGAGCCGAAGGCGCTTGGTCAGCAGCCGATCCGAAATCGGCGCGGCCATCCCGGTCTCGGCCGCGCGCACTAGCTGCAGCCCCCACGGACGGGGAGGAGCGCGCCGGGCATCACGTCGGCCTTCGAGCCGCGGATCTGCTGAGGCGCCGGGGCTTCTCAACTGACTCTCGGGGTGTTGCCCGATGATCGAAACCGCATTCGCCCCGACGGCTGGCTTATCGACGTGATCCGAGCGCGGCGAGATCCGTTGGCACATATTTCTCCGACGCCTCGGAACCCCGGGCGACTGTGGATCCGTTGCGGAGGCCCGAGTGCATCGCGCCTTGGGCGGCGGGTGACTGGATCCTGTGCCCGGGCGGAGAGCTCGGCATTGGATCGCGGACCGATGTCGGACTACGGCGAGGATCGGCGCGGGACTGCGCAACCTCGTCGCGCGGTTCCGGGCCTGCGGTGCGGGAACGGCCCGACCTGTCCGCCGATGCCGACGCGCATCGCCCCAACCGACCTCGCCCCTAGCCCTGAAGCGAATTCCAGAGGTTGAAATCCGCCGCGCGCTCTCGCCGCAGCCTGGCCTCCGTTTCGGGCAACAGGTCGGTCCGCCCGGCGGGCGAGACGTTCGCGCGGGGCAGGGCGATCTCCTCGCCGATTCGATCCTGCAGGAAGCCGACCAGATCGGGCATCCGGTCGTGGCGAAACAGGTGATCGACGCCGCCCTGGAGAAACTGGGCCTGCGAGCCTACGCGGGCGAAATCGGGGGCGGGATCCGAGAGATGGGCCGCGACGAACGCATCGAAATCCATCCCGGTGGTGGAGTTGGGCTGACCGTCGAGCTGGGGCCGGGAGCGGTAGCGATACCAGCTGCCCAACCAGTCGCGCGGCTCGCGCATCACCGCGATCAGCTCCATCGGCCGGCGGCCCTTCTGCTCGAAGAACTCCGCCAATTCGCGGCGATACTTGCGCACCGTGCAATGCTTGAGCCCCGGCGGATTGACGATCGCGGCATCGGCGCGCGGCGCGAGCGCGGCCTCGAGCGCCGTCGTCCCCGTCTTCGGCACGGCCAGCAGAACCACCCGTGCCTTCCAGAATACCAGCATCCGCTCCCCGCCGCCCCTTGCGTCAATCGTTTCTTAACCGCGATCCGGCTAAGCCGATTGCATCGCATTTCGCTTGATTTTGTTCTGCGTCCGTTCCATAGGGTCAGCAGAACATCAGGTGAACGCAAACCCAGATTGCTGCCCCGGTGGCAGCGTGCAACAAGGGCGGACGATATGGCAACGGCGAACCTACTCGACATGAGCGACAAGCGCGGCGGCGACAAGCAGAAGGCTCTGGATTCGGCCCTGGCACAGATCGAACGGCAGTTCGGCAAGGGCTCGATCATGAAGCTGGGCGGCGACAACGTCCTCAAGGATATCGAGGCGACCTCGACGGGCTCGCTCGGGCTCGATATCGCGCTGGGCATCGGCGGCCTGCCCAAGGGCCGGATCATCGAGATCTACGGCCCCGAAAGCTCCGGCAAGACGACGCTGACGCTGCACGCGGTGGCCGAGGAGCAGAAGAAGGGCGGCGTCTGCGCCTTCGTCGATGCCGAGCATGCGCTCGATCCGCAATACGCCCGCAAGCTGGGGGTCGACCTGGACGAGCTTCTGATCTCGCAGCCCGACACCGGCGAGCAGGCGCTCGAGATCACCGACACGCTGGTGCGCTCCGGCGCCGTCTCGATGGTCGTGGTCGACTCGGTCGCGGCGCTGACGCCGAAATCCGAGCTCGAAGGCGACATGGGCGACAGCTCGGTCGGCGTGCATGCCCGCCTGATGAGCCAGGCCATGCGCAAGCTGACGGGCTCGATCAGCCGCTCCAACTGCATGGTCATCTTCATCAACCAGATCCGGATGAAGATCGGCGTGATGTTCGGCTCGCCCGAGACGACGACGGGCGGCAACGCGCTGAAATTCTACTCCTCCGTCCGGCTCGACATCCGTCGCATCGGCTCGATCAAGGATCGCGACGAGGTCGTGGGCAACCAAACCAAGGTGAAGATCGTCAAGAACAAGGTCGCGCCGCCCTTCAAGGTGGTCGAGTTCGACATCATGTTCGGCGAGGGCATCTCGAAGACCGGCGAGCTTCTCGATCTCGGCGTGAAGGCCGGCGTGGTCGAGAAGTCGGGCGCCTGGTTCAGCTATGGCGACGAGCGGATCGGTCAGGGCCGCGAGAATTCCAAGCAATTCCTCAAGGACAATCCCGCCGTCGCCGAGGAGATCGAGGACAAGATCCGCGCCGCGCATGGCCTGGATTTCCAGATGTCCAAGACCGACCAGGACGAGGGCCTCGACGAGTAACGGCACGGGCCCCGTCCGGACCGACCTAGGGGGCCGTTCGCGGCCCCTTTCTCGTGGGCCCACTGGACGGCCAATCGGGGCGGGGCTAGGAGAGGCGCGCATCTTCGAGAGGGACGACAATGGCCAGCCTGAACGACATCCGCAGCACCTTCCTCGATTACTTCGCGGGGCAGGGACATGCCGTGGTCGACAGCTCGCCGCTGGTCCCGCGCAACGACCCGACGCTGATGTTCACCAATTCCGGGATGGTGCAGTTCAAGAACGTCTTTACCGGGGTCGAGCATCGCGACTACAACCGCGCCACGACCAGCCAGAAATGCGTGCGCGCCGGCGGCAAGCACAACGACCTGGACAATGTCGGCTATACCGCGCGCCACCATACCTTCTTCGAAATGCTGGGGAATTTCAGCTTCGGGGATTACTTCAAGGCCGAGGCCATCCCCTTCGCATGGGAGCTTCTGACCCGCGAATTCGACATCCCCGCCGACCGGATGCTGGTCACGATCTACCACACCGACGACGAGGCGGCCGCGATCTGGAAGAAGGTCGCGGGCCTGCCCGACGAGCGGATCATCCGCATCGCCTCGGACGACAATTTCTGGCGCATGGGCCCGACCGGCCCCTGCGGCCCCTGCACCGAGATCTTCTTCGATCATGGCGAGGGCATCCCGGGCGGCCCGCCGGGCAGCCCGGAGGAGGATGGCGACCGGTTCATCGAGATCTGGAACCTTGTCTTCATGCAGAACGAGCAATTCGCCGACGGCACGATGATGCCGCTCGACATGCAGTCGATCGACACCGGCATGGGGCTGGAACGGATCGGCGCGCTCCTGCAGGGCAAGCACGACAATTACGACACCGACGTGATGCGTGCCCTGATCGAGGCTTCGGCCGATGCCTCGGGCACCGAACCGGACGGCCCGGCGCGGATGCATCACCGGGTGATCGCCGATCACCTGCGCTCGACCGCCTTCCTGATCGCGGACGGGGTCATGCCGTCCAACGAGGGACGCGGCTACGTGCTGCGCCGGATCATGCGCCGCGCGATGCGCCACGCCCACCAGGCCGGCGCCGCCGAGCCGCTGATGCACCGGCTGGTGCCCGCGCTCGTGCGCCAGATGGGCGCGCATTACGGCGAGCTGGTCCGCGCCAAGACCCTGATCGAGGAGACGCTGCGCGGCGAGGAGGAGCGGTTCCGCTCGACGCTCGACCGGGGGTTGCGGCTGCTGGAGGACGAGGTGGCGAAGCTGCCGGGTGGCGGGACGCTGCCCGGTGCGGCCGCCTTCAAGCTCTACGACACCTATGGCTTCCCGCTGGACCTGACGCAGGACGCGCTGCGCGAGAAGGGGCTGCGCGTCGACCAGGACGGCTTCGACGCCGCGATGGCCGAGCAGAAGGCCCGCGCGCGCGCGGCCTGGTCGGGCTCGGGCGAGCAGGCCGATGCCGCGATCTGGTTCGACCTGGCCGAGGAGCACGGCGCGACCGAGTTCGTGGGCTACGACACCGAAAGGGCCGAGGGCCAGGTGCTGGCGCTGGTGCGCGACGGGGCCGCGGTCGAGACCGCCAAGGCGGGCGAAAGCGTGGCGCTGGTCGTGAACCAGACGCCCTTCTACGCGGAGGCGGGCGGACAGGTCGGCGATACCGGCGTGGTGAAGACGGCGACGGGTCGCGCGCGGATCACGGACACGAAGAAGGCCGTCGGCGTCTTCCTGCACCAGGCCGAGATCGAGGAGGGCACGATCACGCCTGGCCAGACCGCCGAGCTTGTCGTCGATCACGGCCGCCGGACCGCGATCCGGGCCAACCACTCGGCCACTCACCTGCTGCACGAAGCGCTGCGCGAGGCGCTTGGCGATCACGTGGCGCAGCGCGGCTCGCTCAACGCGCCGGACCGGCTGCGCTTCGATTTCAGCCACGGGCAGGCGGTCTCGGCCGAGGATTTGGCGCGGATCGAGGCGGAGGTGAACGGCTTCATCCGCCAGAACGCGCCCGTTTCGACCCGGATCATGGCGCCCGACGACGCGCGCGCGCTCGGGGCGCAGGCGCTCTTCGGCGAGAAATACGGGGACGAGGTGCGCGTCGTGTCGATGGGCACGCAATCCGGCTCGGGCAAGGGATCGGACGGCGAGACCTATTCGATCGAGCTCTGCGGCGGCACGCATGTCGCGCGGACGGGCGAGATCGGGGCCTTCGTGACGCTGGGCGACCAGGCGTCCAGCGCCGGTGTCCGGCGGATCGAGGCGCTGACGGGACAGGCCGCGATGGATCACCTGCGCGCGCAGGACCGGCGGGTGAGTGAGCTCGCGAACCTCTTCAAGGCCCAGCCCGAGGAGGTGCCGGAGCGGGTCCGCGCGCTGATGGACGAACGCCGCAAGCTGCAGGCCGAGATCGCGCAGCTGCGCCGCGATGCGGCCATGGGCGAGGGCGCCGACGCGAGCGATATCAACGGGATGAAATCCGTTCTTCAGGTTATTTCGGGCGTGTCGGGCAAGGATCTCGGCCCGATGGTCGATGCGCAGAAGCAGAAGCTCGGCTCCGGCATCGTCGTGCTGATCGCGGATACGGGCGCCAAGCCCGCGGTGGCGGCCGGGGTGACCAAGGACCTGTCCGGGCGGGTCTCGGCGGTCGATCTGGTCAAGGCCGCGGTCGAGGCGCTCGGCGGGCGCGGCGGCGGCGGCCGGCCCGAGATGGCGCAGGGCGGCGGGGCCGATATCGCGCAGGCCGAGGCGGCGCTCGACGCGGTGCGCGGCGTGATCGCGGCGGCCTAGACCTTCGCAGAGAGCTGCATGACGACAATGCCCGCGACGATCAGGCCCATGCCGATCATCGCGGGCGGGTCGAGCTTCTGGCCGAAGACCAGCCAGCCGATCAGCGCGATGAGCACGATGCCGAGCCCCGACCAGATCGCGTAGGCGATGCCCACCGGGATCGTCTTGAGCACCAGCGCCAGCAGCCAGAAGGACAGCGCGTAGCCCGCCACCGTCACCAGCGACCGCGCGAGACGCGTGAAGCCGTCCGAGGCCTTCAGCGCCGAGGTGCCGATGGTTTCGGCGACGATCGCGAGGGTCAGGTAGATCCAGACCATCTCAGCGCCCGATATAGCGGTCGCGGCGGTGATTGACCGCGATGATCAGGTTCACGACGACCGCGCCCAGGAGCGACGCGGCCACGAGGACCGGATCGAGAAGCGCGAAGGCCGCCAGGAATAGGATCCCGTCGAAGCCCAGCTGCACCCAGCCGGCCTGGATGCCGAACCGCTCCTGCATCCAGAGCGCGAGGATGCCGATCCCGCCCAGCGACGCGCCGTGGCGGAAGACGGCCATGAGCCCCAGCCCGATCACCGCCCCGGCCAGCGCCGCGGCGGCGACGGGGTGGACGTAATCGAAGCGCAGCACCGTCGGCATCAGCGCCGTCAGGGCCGAGACGAGGCTGACGGCGATCACCGTCTTGACCACGAAACGCGCGCCCATGCGCGTCCAGCCCAGCCAGTAGAAGGGCAGGTTGACGAGGAAGAACCAGATCCCGAAGGGCAGGTCCGTGGCATAGGTCAGGAGCACCGCCAGACCGGCCGTCTGTCCGGTGATCAGCGCCGCTTGGGTCAGGAACAGGATCCCGAGCGCGCAGAGCGCGCAGCCCAGCGCGATGCCCTGCACGTCTTCCAGAAGGCTGTGCGGGACGGCGCGGGGCTGATGCGGTTCATTCGACATGCCGCGGCAGCTAGGCGGGCGGGCCGGGGCTGTCCAGCGGGGCGGCGCGCTTCGGCCCGCCCCGCGTCGCGCCTTTCCGGCCGTTTCGGGCGGGGCGAGGGGCAGCGCCCCCCGTCCCTCCGGGTCGTTACAGCGCGGCCTGCAGGTTTTCGTCGATCTTCTCGAGGAAGCCCATCGTGGTCAGCCATTTCTGGTCGGGGCCCACGAGCAGCGCCAGGTCCTTGGTCATGTCGCCGCTCTCGACCGTGTCGACGATGACCTTCTCCAGCGTCGCGGCGAAGTTCATCAGCTGGTCGTTGCCGTCCAGCTTGGCGCGGTGCTTGAGCCCGCCGGTCCAGGCGAAGATCGACGCGATCGAGTTGGTCGAGGTCTCCTTGCCGGCCTGGTGCTGGCGGTAATGGCGCGTGACGGTGCCGTGGGCGGCCTCGGCCTCGACGATCTTGCCGTCGGGCGTCATCAGCTGCGAGGTCATCAGGCCCAGCGAGCCGAAGCCCTGCGCCACGGTGTCGGACTGCACGTCGCCGTCGTAGTTCTTGCAGGCCCAGACATAGCCGCCGGACCACTTCATCGCGGCCGCCACCATGTCGTCGATCAGGCGGTGCTCGTAGGTCAGGCCGGCTTCGGCGAACTTGTCCTTGAACTCCTCGTCGAAGACCTTCTGGAACAGGATCATGAACTGGCCGTCATACTGCTTCAGGATCGTGTTCTTGGTGGACAGGTAGACCGGGTAGCCGCGCTTGAGCCCGTAATTGAAGGAGGCGCGGGCGAAGTCGATGATCGAGGAATCGAGATTGTACATGCCCATGTAGATGCCCGAGGAGGGCGCGTCGAAGACCTCCTCCTCGATCACGGTGCCGTCCTCGCCCACGAATTTCATCGACAGCTTGCCCGGCCCGGGGAATTTCATGTCGGTGGCGCGGTACTGGTCGCCATAGGCGTGGCGGCCGATGATGATGGGCTGGGTCCAGCCGGGCACGAGGCGGGGCACGTTCGAGCAGATGATCGGCTCGCGAAAGACGACGCCGCCCAGGATGTTGCGGATCGTGCCGTTGGGCGAGCGCCACATCTTCTTGAGGCCGAATTCCTCGACCCGCGCCTCGTCGGGGGTGATCGTGGCGCATTTCACGCCGACGCCGATCTCCTTGATCTTCTCGGCGGCGTCGATGGTGATCTGGTCGTTGGTCTCGTCGCGGCTCTCGATGCCCAGATCGTAGTAGAGCAGGTCGATATCGAGATAGGGCAGGATCAGCTTCTGCTTTATGAAGTCCCAGATGATGCGGGTCATCTCGTCGCCGTCGAGCTCGACGACGGGGTTCTCAACCTTGATCTTGGACATGGGGGCCTCTCGGTCTGGTGCGAAGTCTCGCGCGCCTCCTAGCAGGGGCGGCGCGCTCTGGAAAGACTGTATGCCGTCGCATACCACGCCGCCGCGGCAGCGCAAGATCCACGCGCCGGACAAGAAAGAACCCGGCCCCCGACGGGGGACCGGGCGGACCGCCGGTCGGGACATCGCTGTCGTCCGGGCGGCCTTCCGGAATGCAGGGGTCTGTTAAGCTACGCGCGACCCGCGCCTCCCGGAATGTCGTGGGCGGGCCGTGCGGCCCGCCGCATTGCCGTCACTGGGCGGTGATGACCGTCATCACCAGCGCGTCGTCGACGCGCACGGGGCCGTCCTCCACCGCGCCGAGCGTGTATTCGAAGATGCCGGTCCGCGTGCCCGCCGCTTCGGAATGGACCATCAGCATGAGCATCTCGCCGGGGGCGACATCCTCGGTCAGGATCGCGGCGACATCGGTGGTCTCGCCGGCGCGGATCGGGGCGTGGCCCACGACCGGTCCGGGCGCCATCGCGGCATCGGTGCGGTGCACGACCAGCCAGCCGTTCTCTCCGGCGAGGATCGAGGCGGCGGAGACGACGCCGTTGGCGACGGACTGGTCGGCGGCTGTAATCGCCGGGGCCATCGCGTGGCCTGCGGCATGGGCCGCGCCAAGGGTGAGAAGGAGCGCGGCGGCGCTGAGGGTCGTGAGCTGGATTGGCATGGAAGCCTCCCTGTTGATGACATGCGCAGTCACGACGGCGCGTCGGGAGAGTTTCAGCGCGGGCCGGAAAAATTCGCGACCGGCGGGCGTCAGGCCAATGCGGCGCCCGCGCCCCAGGCCGCGGCGGCGCAGAGCGCGCCCAGGCCCACCGTCTCGAGCAGCGACCGCCAGAGCGGGATCCCGGTCGCCCGCCAGCGCAGCAACCCGAGAAGGAGCAGCGCGGCGAGGGTCGCCAGCGCCGAGGCGCGCAGATCCGCCCCGCCCGCGCCCGACACGAAGAAAGGCAGAAGCGGGATCAGGCCGAAGGCCACGAAGGCCGCGAAGGTGACGAGCGCGCGGGCCAGCGCGCCCTCCTCGGGGGCCTGCTCGACCCCGTCGGTGGACAGGACCAGCCGAGCCGTCAGGTCGGGCGAGCGCTCGATGGCGCGCGCGGCGTCCCGCGCGGGGTCCGCGTCGAGGCCCGCGTCGCGCAGGCTCTCGGTCAGGCGGGCGACCCGGGTCTCGCGTGTCATCGCCGCGAGCCGGGTTCGCCCGGCGCGCCAGACGTCGCGCTGCGCCCGGTCCGACAGCCATTCGCCCATGCCCATGGACATCGCGTCGGCGGCCAGGTTGGCCACGCCGAAGACAATCACCGCCGCGGTCCCGATCCCGGCGACCTCGCCCGCCCCGGCCCCGGAAAAGCCCGCGACCACGGCGAAGGTCGTCACGATGCCGTCATTGCCGCCGAAGACGATCTGGCGAAGATATTCCCGAACCCCCCGCCGCGCGCCCATCGCCCTCAGCCCCCGAGCCGGAAGAAGGCCGCGATGCGCGGCGAGAGCCATTCCCAGAGCGCCGGTGCGCCATGTTCGATCTTCGCGCCGACGCGCGCGCGGACCTGGTCTTCGGTCACGTCGTAATCGGTCCAGGAGCCGCCGCCATTGGCGAGGTTGAGGTTCGGCGGCTGGAAGCGGTCGAGGGATTTGGCGAAGCGCGCATCGGCGGTCTCGGCGGTCTCGAACTCGTTCCAGAGCGCGCGGAAGGCGTTGGCCTGCGCCGGGGGCAACAGGCCGAAGATGCGGTCGGCGGCGCGCGCCTCGGCCTCGGTCGGGTCGGGGGCCGTGCCGAAGATCGGGGTGTCGCCCGCGTCGATCTCGACCAGGTCGTGGAGGATCAGCATTGCGATCACCCGGCTCGGATCCACGCCCTCGGGCGCGTGCGGCGCCAGCGTCAGCGCGAAGAGCGACAGGTGCCAGCTGTGCTCGGCGCTGTTCTCCTCGCGCGAGCCGTCGGCCAGACGCGTGGCGCGGGTCACGGATTTCAGGCGGTCGGCCTCCATCAGGAAGGCCATGCGGGCGGACAGGTCGCGATCGCCCTCAGTCATCGCCCTGCGGCTTGCCGTATTCGGCGATGCGCTTCTGCAGACGCTCGCGCGCCCGGAGCGCGGCCCGCTGGACGCGCACGGAGGTGATGAAGGCCTCCTGCAGCGTCTGCGAGCTGTCGCCCAGCGACTGCGCCATGATGCGGATGATGTCCTCGTCGCCCGTCTTCTCGACATGCGCGATCACGTCTTCCGCCAACTCGTCCGCAAGGTCTTCGGCGATGCCCATGCCCCGCTCCTCAGCGCGTCGTCTCGGTGAGGCGTCGGGAGACGTAGTCCTTCACCGTCTCGATCATCGGATCCATGTAGGGATCCTCGAAGAAGTGCCCGGCGCCCTCCATCTCCTCGTGGGTGATGGTGATGCCCTTCTGCTCGTGCAGCTTGTTGACCAGCGCCGTGGTGTCGGCGGGCGGCGCGACACGGTCGGCCGAGCCGTTGATGATCAGGCCCGAGCTGGGGCAGGGGGCGAGGAACGAGAAATCGTAGCGATCCGCGGGCGGCGAGACCGAGATGAAGCCCGTGATCTCGGGGCGGCGCATCAGGAGCTGCATGCCAATCCAGGCGCCGAAGCTGAAGCCCGCGACCCAGCAATGCTTGGAATTGGGGTTCATCGACTGCAGATAGTCGAGGGCGGAGGCCGCGTCCGACAGCTCGCCCACGCCCTGGTCGTATTCGCCCTGGCTGCGGCCCACGCCGCGGAAGTTGAAGCGCAGGACCGTGAAGCCCAGCGAATGGAAAGCGTAATGCAGGTTGTAGACGACGCGGTTGTTCATCGTGCCGCCGAATTGCGGATGCGGGTGCAGCACGATGGCAATGGGGGCGTCCTTGACCTTCTGCGGATGGTAGCGGCCTTCGAGCCGACCTTCGGGTCCGGGGAAGATCACTTCGGGCATGGGGGGCGGTCCTCGCGGTTGACGGCTCGCGCGCGGCGGAGATACTGCCCGCCCGGCGGTGGGCGAGAGTTATGCGGCCCCCGCGCCGAGGTCAATCTGATGGAGAGGGCCGCGCCATGAAGCTCAGCACCAAGGGACGTTACGCGATGGTCGCGCTGGCCGATCTGGCCATGCAGCCGGAGGGCGCGCTCGCGCCGCTGGCCGATATCGCCAAGCGCCAGAGCGTGTCCCAGCCTTACCTGGAGCAGCTTTTCGTCAAGCTGCGGCGCGCGGGGCTGGTCGACTCGGTCCGCGGGCCGGGGGGCGGCTACCGGCTGGGCCGGTCCGCCACGGAAATCCGCATCTCGGACGTGCTGGCCGCGGTCGACGAAACGGTTTCCGCGCTGCACACCGGCGCCGGCGCCTCGGGCGCGTCGTCGGGCAGCCGCGCGCAGAGCATGGCGAACCGGCTGTGGGAGTCGCTCTCGGCGCATGTCTACGTCTTCCTGCACCAGACCCGCCTGTCGGATGTCGTCGAGAACGAGATGACGCCATGCCCGGCCGTGCCGTCGCTGCTGCAGGTCGTGGACGACTAGCCGAGACCGGGACGCCGCCCGTCGTCATCGGGCCCGCCCCGACGCCGCGGCGGGGGGCGGCCCCGCGAGATTTCTGACCAGAGGACACCCCATGCGCGAGCGCGTCTATCTCGACTGGAACGCCACCGCGCCCCTGCGGCCGGAGGCGCGCGCGGCGATGATCGCGGCGATGGACGTGGCGGGAAACCCGTCCTCCGTCCATGGCGAGGGGCGCGCCGCCAAGGGGCTGGTCGAGCGCGCGCGCGCCCAGGTGGCCGAGGCATTGGGCGCGCAGGGCTCGGATATCGTCTTCGTGTCGGGCGCGACGGAGGCGGCGGCCCTGGCCATGGCGGGCCGGCACCTGCAATCCGCCCCGATCGAGCACGAAGCGGTCGCCGCCTGGGGCGACGGGACGCTGCCGGTCGATGCGCAGGGCCGCGTGACGGTCGCCGATCCCGCCAGCAGCGCGCTGCAACTGGCCAACAGCGAGACCGGCGTGATCCAGGACCTGCCCGAGGGGCTGGCGGTCAGCGACATGACGCAGGGGTTCGGCAAGCTTCCGATCGCCTTCGACTGGACCGGCGTCCAGATCGGGCTGGTCAGCGCGCACAAGCTGGGCGGGCCGAAGGGCGTGGGCGCGTTGGTGATCCGGCGCGGCCTCGACCTCGCCGCGCAGATCCGCGGCGGCGGCCAGGAGATGGGCCGCCGGTCGGGCACGGAGAACGTGATCGGCATCGCGGGCTTCGGCGCGGCGGCCGCGGCGGCGGCCCGCGATCTGGAACAAGGCGCCTGGGAGCGGGTTGCGCAATTTAGAACTTTTCTAGAAACAAGCCTTGAGGGTGTCGAGGACCTGACTAAATTAGTCGGGAAAGAATCGAAACGCTTGCCGAACACCTCCTGCCTGATCACGCCCGGCTGGAAGGGCGAGACGCAGGTTATGGCGCTGGACCTGGCCGGGTTCGCCGTTTCGGCGGGATCGGCCTGCTCGAGCGGGAAAGTGCGCGAAAGCGCGGTCCTGCGGGCGATGGGCTTCGGGCCGGGCGAGGCCGATTGCGCGATCCGCGTGAGCCTCGGACCGGACGTGACGAAAGACCAGGTGGAACGGTTCGTCGAAGCCTTCCGCCGTTTGAGAGATAGGAGACGGACATGACGGCTCTGGACGATGTGCAGGTCAAGGACGGCGTCGATGCCGAAACCGTCGAGCAGGTGAAAGCCCTGTCCGGCGCCTACAAGCACGGCTGGAATACCGAGATCGAGACCGAATACGCGCCCAAGGGCCTGTCGGAGGACATCGTCCGCCTGATCTCGGAGCGCAACAACGAGCCCGAGTGGATGCTGGAGTGGCGTCTGGAGGCCTATCGCCGCTGGACCCAGATGACGGAGCCCAAATGGGCCATGGTCCAGTACCCGGAAATCGATTTCCAGGATCAGTATTACTACGCCCGGCCCACCTCGATGAAGGAAAAGCCCAAGTCGCTGGACGAGGTCGATCCGAAGCTTCTGGAGACCTACAAGAAGCTCGGCATCCCGCTGAAGGAGCAGGCGATCCTCGCCGGGGTCGAGCCCGCGCCCGAGGATCGCAAGGTCGCCGTCGACGCCGTCTTCGACAGCGTCAGCGTCGGCACCACCTTCAAGGCGGAGCTGGCCAAGGCGGGCGTGATCTTCTGCTCGATCTCGGAAGCGATCCAGGAGCATCCCGAGCTCGTGAAGAAGTATCTCGGCTCGGTCATCCCGCAATCCGACAACTACTACGCGACGCTTAATGCGGCCGTCTTCTCAGACGGGTCCTTCGTCTACATCCCGAAGAACACCCGCTGCCCGATGGAGCTGTCGACCTATTTCCGGATCAACGCCGAGAATACCGGCCAGTTCGAGCGCACGCTGATCATCGCCGAGGAAGGCTCCTACGTGTCCTATCTCGAAGGCTGCACCGCGCCGCAGCGCGACGTGGCGCAGCTGCACGCGGCCTGCGTCGAGCTGATCGCGCTCGACGATGCCGAGATCAAGTATTCGACCGTCCAGAACTGGTATCCCGGCGACGAGAACGGCAAGGGCGGGATCTACAACTTCGTCACCAAGCGCGCCGATTGCCGCGGCGCGCGGTCCAAGGTGATGTGGACCCAGGTCGAGACCGGCTCCGCCGTGACGTGGAAATACCCGTCCTGCATCCTGCGCGGCGACGACAGCCAGGGCGAGTTCTATTCCATCGCCATCGCCAACAACATGCAGCAGGCCGATACCGGCACCAAGATGGTACATCTGGGCAAGAACACGAAGTCGCGCATCGTCTCGAAGGGGATCAGCGCGGGTCGTGCCCAGAACACCTATCGCGGGCTCGTGTCGATGCATCCGAAGGCCAAGAACTCGCGCAACTACACGCAATGCGACAGCTTGCTGATCGGCAGCGAATGCGGCGCGCACACGGTTCCCTATATCGAAGTCAAGAACAACTCGAGCCGGGTGGAGCACGAGGCGACGACCTCGAAGGTCGATGACGACCAGCTCTTCTACTGCCGCTCGCGCGGCATGGACGAGGAAGAGGCCGTGGCGCTTGTCGTGAACGGCTTCTGCAAGGAAGTCCTGCAGGCCCTGCCCATGGAGTTCGCCATGGAAGCGCAGCAGCTGGTGGCGATCTCGCTGGAAGGCTCCGTCGGCTGATGGCCTTCGACGCGCAGGCGGCGCTGGGCGACGGCCGGCTGCACCCGGCCGTCCGCGCGGCGCTGGGACGTGAGGCGCGCTACGTGACCCCCCGGGGCACGCGCGTCACGCTGTCCCGGCTGCACGATCGGCCCGTCCTGTTCGTGACCAACAACATGAAGGACCGAATCCACGCGACGCAGAAGGACGGCGAATTCTACGAGCGCGCGCAGCTCGAAATAATTGCTGCGCACATGCCCGCGGGTGGCACGTTCATGGATGTCGGCGCCAATATCGGGAACCACTCGCTCTACATGCTGCTGATCGGCAGCGCGGCTCGGGTCATTCCGGTCGAGCCGAACCCGGAGGCGATCGCGCTCTACCTCGCGGCGATGCAGCTCAACGGCGTGGTGGACCGGGTGGCGCTCGACACGCTGGGATACGGCCTGGGCGCGCGGGACGAAGCGGCCTTCGTGATCTACAACCCCAAGGGCAACCTCGGGTGGACCCAGCTGAAGAAGGCCGATGGTGCGGGCGAGGGTCATCCGGTGGAGGTCCGCTCCGGCGACGGGCTGCTGGACGGGCGCCGGGTCGATTTCGTCAAGATGGATGTCGAGGGGATGGAGATGGCCGCGCTCTCCGGGCTGGAGGCCACGATCCGCCGCGATCGCCCGAAGCTGTTCGTCGAGGTCGACAGCAGAAACGCCGAGGCCTTCGAGACCCTGATGGCCGAGTGGAACTACGAGATCGGCGAGGCCTTCGCCAAGCGCAAGATCAACCAGAACTTCCTGATGGTGCCCGCCGCCGCCTGAGCGGTGTGGCCCCGGAAACCCCCGAAATAGGTGAGACAATGCTGAAGATCGAGAACCTGCACGTGAAGCTGGAAGAAGAGGACAAGGCGATCCTCAAGGGCGTCAACCTGACCGTAGAGGCCGGCAAGGTCCATGCCATCATGGGCCCCAACGGCTCCGGCAAGTCGACCCTGTCCTACGTGCTCTCGGGCCGCGACGGCTACGAGGTGACGGAAGGCTCGGCTACGATGGAGGGCGAGGAGCTGCTCGACCTCGAGCCCGAGGAGCGTGCCGCGCTGGGCCTGTTCCTTGCCTTCCAGTACCCCGTCGAGATCCCGGGCGTCGGCAACATGACCTTCATGCGCACCGCGGTGAACGCCCAGCGCAAAGCCCGCGGCGAGGACGAGCTGTCGGCCGGCGACTTCCTCAAGCTGGTGCGCGAGAAGGCCAAGACGCTGAAGATCGACGCCGACATGCTCAAGCGCCCCGTCAACGTGGGCTTCTCGGGCGGCGAGAAGAAGCGCAACGAGATCCTGCAGATGGCGATGCTGGAGCCCAAGATGTGCATCCTCGACGAGACCGATTCCGGCCTCGACGTGGACGCGATGAAGCTGGTCTCCGAAGGCGTGAATGCGCTGCGCGACGCGGGCCGCGGCTTCCTCGTCATCACCCACTACCAGCGTCTTCTGGACCACATCAAACCCGATGTGGTGCACATCATGGCCGATGGCCGGATCGTGAAGACCGGCGGGCCCGAACTCGCGCTCGAGGTCGAGAAGAACGGCTATGGCGACATCCTGAACGAGGTGGCGTGATGGTGGCGGAAGCGAAGAAAACCGCGACCGAGGACCGGCTCGCGGCCCTTGACGTGCCGCGGGACGGCGGCTGGCTGGGTGCGGCCCGCGACGACGCGCTGGGCCGGCTGCGGGCCGTGGGCTTGCCCGCGCGCCGCGACGAATACTGGCGCTACACCGATCCGCGCGCCTTCATCGCGCCCGAGCCCAAGCTAGACGCGGCCACGCAGTCGGGCGACCCCTTCGCGGGCGTCGATTGCGTCACCGTGACGGTCGAGGACGGCCGCGTCACGCTGCCCGCTGATCTGCCCGAGGGGTTGGAGCTCACCACCCTCGCGGACGCGGCGGGGGCCGACATCCATTGGGCGAAGGACCTCTATGGTAAGCTCGAGGCGATGGGCTCCCGCCCGGTGCTGCGCCCGCTGGCCATGCTGAACACCGCTGCTGCCACCGACGGGCTCCTGCTCCGCGCCACGGGCCCGGTCGCGAAGCCTGTGCATTTGCGGATGGCGGGCACGGGCGACCCGATCCTGCACCACGTTGTCAAGGTCGAGGCCGGCGCGTCCGTCACGCTGCTGGAATCGGGCACCGCCGGCGCGCGGTTCAACACCGTGGCCGAGATCGAGGTCGCCGGGACCGGCGCCTTCCACCACCTGCGCGTCCAGGGCCCCGATGCGGGGCGGCATCCGAACACGCATCTCTTCGCGCGGCTGGGCGAGGGGTCGGTCTTCAAATCCTTCACCGCCAGCGCCAACGGTCCGATGACCCGCAACGAGGCCGTGCTCGAACTGACCGGCGATGATGCCGTGGCCCATATCGCGGGCGCGGCATTGGGGTCGGGCGCGTTCCACCATGACGACACGGTTTTCGTGACCCATGACGCCGTGGGCTGCGAAAGCCGGCAGGTCTTCAAGAAGGTGCTGCGCAACGGTGCGACCGGCGTCTTCCAGGGCAAGATCCTGGTGAAAGAGGGCGCGCAGAAGACCGATGGCTACCAGATCAGCCAGTCGCTGCTTCTGGACGATGACAGCCAGTTCCTCGCCAAGCCCGAGCTCGAGATCTATGCCGACGACGTCGCCTGCTCGCACGGCTCGACGACCGGCGCGATCGACGAGACGGCGCTGTTCTACCTGCGCTCGCGCGGGGTGCCGCGGGCCAAGGCGGTCGAGCTTCTGGTCCTCAGCTTCCTGGCCGAGGCCGTGGAGGAGATCGAGGACGAGGCGCTGCGCGAGATGATGACTGAGCGGCTGGCCGACTGGGTCGCGCTGGGCTGATGTCCGTCACGACGGACATCCCCCGCTCCTGGCTGCGCCCGCGCGCGGTCATGGCCGAGCACATGGCCCGCGGCACCGGCGACAGCACCGCCTTCATCTTCCTGATGGCGGGTTGCCTGCTCTTGTTCGTGTCGCGCCTGCCGGCCCTGTCGCGCGAGGCGTTCCTGACCGGGGGCGACTTCATGCTCGCGACGGGCGGGGCGCTGATGGCGATCGTGTTCCTGCTGCCGCTCCTGATGATCGGGCTGGCCTGGATCGCGCATCTGGTGACGCGGCTCTTCGGGTCGAAGGGCCGGGCGGAAAACGCGCGCGTGGCGACCTCCTGGACCTTGCTGGCGGTGTCGCCGGCGATGCTGCTCAACGGGCTGACCGAGGGCTTCGTCGGCCCCGGCCCGGCGCTGCAGCTGGTCGGTATCGTCGCACTCGGTGGGTTTATCTGGATCTGGGTCAACACGCTCTACGTCGCGGAATGGGAGCCGGAGGAAACCCATGTTTGACGTCCAAGAGATCCGTTCGCAGTTCCCGATCCTCGCGCGCGAGGTGAACGGCAAGCCGCTGGTCTATCTCGACAACGGCGCGTCGGCGCAGAAGCCGCAGGTGGTGCTCGACACGATCCAGCGCGCTTATGGCGAGGAATATTCCAACGTCCACAGGGGCTTGCACACCCTCTCGACGATCTCGACCGAGAATTACGAGGCCGTGCGCGGGACCGTCGCGCGCTTCCTCGGCGCGCCGTCCGAGGACCACATCGTCTTCACGAGCGGAACCACCGAGGCGATCAACCTCGTCAGCTACGGCTGGGCCGCGCCGCGGATGCAGGCGGGCGACGAGATCGTGCTCTCGATCATGGAGCACCACGCCAATATCGTGCCCTGGCATTTCCTGCGCGAGCGGCTGGGCGTGAAGCTCGTCTGGGTCGAGACCGACGTGAACGGCGATCTCGATCCGCAGGCCGTGCTCGACGCGGTGACGGATCGCACCCGATTGATCGCAATCACCCATCTGTCCAACGTCCTGGGCACCGTCGTCGATGTGAAAGCCATCTGCGCCGGTGCCCGCGAGAAGGGCGTCCCGGTGCTGGTCGACGGCAGCCAGAGCGCCGTTCACATGCCTGTCGACGTGGCCGATCTGGGCTGCGACTTCTACGCGATCACGGGACATAAGCTTTATGGACCAAGTGGTTCCGGCGCGATCTTTATCCGCCCGGAGCGGATGGCGGAGATGCGGCCGTTCATGGGGGGCGGGGATATGATCCGGGAGGTGCATCGCGACACGGTGACGTGGAACGACCCGCCGATGAAGTTCGAGGCGGGGACGCCCGGCATCGTGCAGACCATCGGGATGGGCGCCGCGCTGGAATGGATGATGGACCTCGGCATGGATGCCATCGCCGCGCATGAGCGCGATCTGCGCGACTATGCGCGGACGCGGCTGGACGGGCTCAATTGGTTGAACGTCCAAGGACAAAGCGCTGGAAAGGCGGCAATTTTCTCGTTCACGCTGGAGGGGGCGGCGCATGCGCATGACATCTCGACCGTGCTCGACAAGAAGGGCGTCGCGGTGCGTGCGGGGCAGCATTGCGCCCAGCCGCTGATGGAGCATCTGGGCCTGAACGCGACCTGCCGGGCCAGTTTCGGAGTCTACAACACCCGCGCCGAGGTCGATGTGCTGGTCGACGCGCTGGAGCTCTGCCACGACCTGTTCGCCTGAAATTTCGTGGGTGATCTGCGGGTGATCCACGGGTGATCTGCGTCCGACATGTTTTGACATAGCTCGCCCGTCCCGGACGGGGCCGTTGACGGGCGGGACGACAGGTAGTCAGGTCCGCCCCATGTTCCGCGCCCGCGTCACCCGCCACCCGAGACCCTTCGATCCCGATGCTGGGGCCGAGGCCGCCGCGCGGCTGGCGCCCCCGGCCGAACTCGCGGCGCTGGTGTCTGGCGCGGCCGGGTGCAGCCCCTTCCTCGGCAGCCAGATGACCCGCGAGCGGGACTGGCTCGCCGATCTCTGGGAGGCGGACCCAGACGCCCTGCTGCAGGACCTGCTGGCCGAGGCGGGCGCGCTGGAGGGCGACCCCAAAGCTGCGCTGCGGCGTCTGAAGCGGCGGGTGGGCCTTCTGGTCGCGCTTTGCGATCTGGGTGGGGTCTGGGACGTGATGGCCGCGACCGGTGCGCTGACGCGCTTCGCCGATGTCGCGCTGGACGCGGCGCTGCGCTACGCCACCGCCCGCCACGCGCGCGGCCCGGTCACGGGCGATGGCGGGCTGGTCGCCATCGCCATGGGCAAGATGGGCGCCTTTGAGCTGAACTATTCCAGCGATATCGATCTCGTACTGCTCTTCGACGAGAGCCGCTACGACCCGGCCGATTACGGCGAGGCGCGGGCGCAGCTTCTGAAGGCCGCCCGGCTGGCGATGGCGACGATGTCGGACGTGACGGCGGATGGCTACGTCTTCCGCACCGACCTGCGCCTGCGCCCCGATCCGGCCTCGACCCCGATCGTGCTGTCGATGGAGGGGGCGGAGCGCTACTACGAGGCGATGGGCCGAGCCTGGGAACGCGCCGCCTGGATCAAGGCGCGCGCCTGCGCCGGGGCGGTCGCGGCGGGCGCGGGCTTCGTCGACCGGCTGACGCCCTTCGTCTGGCGGCGGCACCTGGATTTCGCGGCCGTGCAGGATGCGCATGACATGCGGCTGCGGATCCGCGACTCGAAGGGCTTCCACGACGCCTGGGACGTGCCGGGCCACGACGTGAAGCTGGGGCAGGGCGGCATCCGCGAGATCGAGTTCTTCACCCAGACCCACCAGATCATCGCCGGCGGCCGCGACCGCAGCCTGCGTGTCCGCCCGACGCTGGAGGGGCTGGACCGGCTGGTCGCCGCGGGCTGGGTCGGCGCGGAGGACCGCGCCGTCCTGGCCGAGAATTACCGCCACCTGCGGATGGTCGAGCACCGTTTGCAGATGGTGCAGGACGCCCAGACCCATCGCCTGCCGAAGGACGCCGACGGGTTGCGCCGGCTGGCCTGTTTCATGGGGGCGGAGGATGCCGAGGCGTTCGTGGCCGACCTGCGCGAGCGGTTTCGGGCGGTCGAGGCGATCACCGATCCGAGCTTCCGCCCCGATGCCGCGCCCGCGCCCGCGCCGGACCCGATCGAGGGGGCGGCGGCGGTCACCGATCGCTGGCCGACCTATCCCGCGCTGCGCTCGGAACGGGCGCGCACGATCTTCACGCGGCTGCGGCCCCGGCTGCTGACCGAACTGGCCCGCGCGGCGCGCCCGCCAGAGGCGCTGTCGGCCTTCGACGACTTCCTGCGCGGGCTGCCGGCGGGGGTGCAGCTCTTCTCACTCTTCGAGGCCAATCCCGAACTGACAGAGCTGATCGCCGACATCTGCGCCACGGCCCCCGACCTCGCGCGCTACCTGTCGCGCCAGCCGGGCGTGCTGGACGTGGTGATCGGCGGCAGCTTCTTCGCGGCGCTGCCCGACAGCTATGACGCGCCGGTCCCGCAGGGCGATTTCGAGACCGTGCTCGATGCGCTGCGCCGCTGGCATCGCGAGGCGCATTTCCGCATCGGCGTGCACCTGCTGCGCCGGCTGATCGAACCGGGGCAGGCGGCGGAGCAATACGCCCGGCTGGCCGAGGCGGTGCTGGCCGCCGCCTGGGACGCGGCGCGGATCGAGACCGAGCGCCGTTACGGACGCGTGCCGGGGCTGCGGCTGGCGGGGCTCGGGATGGGATCGCTGGGCGCGGGCCGGCTGACGGCGCGGTCGGACCTGGACCTCGTGGTGCTGCATGACGGCGCGACGGGCCCGTCGGACGGGCGGCGCGCGCTGGAGGCGCCGCAATGGGCCGCGCGCTTCACCCAGGTGCTGATCACCGCGCTGTCGGCGCCCACGGCGGACGGGCGGCTCTACGAAGTGGACATGCGGCTGCGCCCCTCGGGGCGGCAGGGGCCGGTCGCGACGGCCCTGTCGGGGTTTCGCAGCTACCAGGCCGAGGAGGCCTGGGTCTGGGAGCACATGGCCCTGACCCAGGCGCGCGCCGTGGCGGGCGACGCGGGCGTCGGGCGGGCCGCGATGGCGGCGCGGGCCGAGGTGCTGGCGGCGCGGCGCTTCGATGCCGAGGCCGTGCTGGACGCGCTGCGCGACATGCGGCGGCGGATCGCCGAGGCCGGGCGCGTGGGCGGCGGACTGTCGGTGAAGGCGGGGCCGGGGCGGCTGCAGGATATCGCGCTCTGCGCGCAGGCCCATGCGCTGATCGCGCGGGCGACGGTGCACGGGGTCGCGGACCAGCTCGACATGCCCGGCTGGCTGACCGCGCCCGAGCGGGCGGAGCTGGGCGCGGCGCATCGCCTGTTGTCGGACATCCAGCAGGTGCTGCGCCTGATCACCGCCGAGGATCCGCCGGGCGCGCTGGGCCAGGGCGGCTGGGACCTGCTGCGGGCGACCTGCGGCTGCAGCGATCCGGCGGCCGATTGCGATGCCGCCGCTGCGCGGGCCGCGGAGGCCATCGCCGCGGCGCTGGACCGGGGGGCGGGGGCGGGCTAGCTCACCTTGCGAACGGGTGGAGGTGAGCCGATGGCGAGGATGATGGGCGAGGGGGCCGACGATCCGAAGGGCCTGATCCGCGAGGCGTATCGCATCGAGGGGATCTCGCCCGCGGAATGCCGATCGATCTTCCTCGACTGGGCGCTGAGCGTCGAGGATGCGCGCGCCGCGATCCCGCGCCTGCTGCAGGGCCGGCCCGAGCATCCGATGACCGACGTGCTGCGCGAGGGGCTGGCCGAGGTGCCGCAGGGCCGCCGCGGCGGACGGGCGGCGCGGCTGAAGGCCTAGCCCTTCGCCGCCTGCGTGCCGCGTTCGCGGTAGGGCGTGGTGCCGTAATGCGCGCGGTAGCATTTCGAGAAATGGCTGGGCGAGGTGAAGCCGCAGGCCAGCGCCACGTTGATGATCGACATGTCGGTCTGCATCAAGAGGTTGCGCGCCTTCCCGAGCCGCAATTCCATGTAGTAGCGCTTGGGGCTGCGGTTGAGGTAGCGGCGGAACAGCCGCTCCAGCTGGCGGGTGGACATGCCGACCTGGCGGGCGAGGATCGAGGGGCTGATCGGCTCCTCGATATTCTGCTCCATCTCGCGGATGACCTGGCTGAGGCGGGGATGGCGCACGCCGATCCGCGTGGGGATCGACAGCCGCTGGGTGTCCTGGTCGGTGCGGATCGAGGAATAGATCATCTGGTCGGCCACCAGCGCGGCCAGCCCCTCGCCATGATCCTTGGCGATCAGGTGCAGCATCAGGTCGATCGAAGCGGTGCCCCCGGCGGTGGTGAGGCGCTTGCCGTCGACGGTGAAGACCGACTTGGTGAGTTCGATATCGGGGAATTCCTCGGCGAAGCTGTCGTGGTTCTCCCAGTGGATGGTGGCGCGCTTGCCGTCGAGCAGCCCCGCCACCGCCATCGTCCAGGACGCGGTGCAGAGCCCGCCGATCACGATGCCGCGGCGCGATTCGCGGCGCAGCCAGCCGATGATCCGCTTGGTGCTGGCCCGGGCCACGTCGATGCCGCCCACCAGCAGGAGCGTGTCATCGCGCCCGATCTCGTCGAGGTCGCGGTCGACCACGAAGCTGGTCCCGGCCGAGCAGGTCACCGTCCGGCCGCCATCGGCCGCGAGCTCCCAGCTGTAGAGCTGCGCGCCGGCCATGCGGTTGGCGATGCGGAGCGCGTCGACCGCGCTGGCAAAGGACATCAGCGTGAATTCGTCGAGCAGGGCGAACACGAAATGACGCGGCTTCGGCGGCAAGGTGAGCGTCAGCTCCTCCGCCCGGCCCTCCGGCCCGTCCGTTTCGTTTCCTTTCGACATGCGCGTCCTCGATCCCTTCCCCGCGCCGCACCGCATCGACGCAAAGCCGAAAGGCGCTTCGGGATCAAGAGAATTGCGGCCCGGGGTTCTGGCCGCGCGGCCGGACATGCGCTACGGATGCGCCCGGACAGACGACCGGAGAGATGGCCATGGCCTGGGCGAAGACCGACTGGAGAGCGAAACCGCGGGTGCAGATGCCCGATTACCCCGATGCCGAGGCATTGGCCGCCACCGAGGCGCGGCTGGGGAAATATCCGCCGCTGGTCTTCGCGGGCGAGGCGCGGACGCTGAAATCCGAGCTGGCCGCCGCGGGCCGCGGCGAGGCGTTCCTGCTGCAGGGCGGCGACTGCGCCGAAAGCTTCGCGGAATTCTCGGCCGACACGATCCGCGACACCTTCAAGGTGATGCTGCAGATGGCGATGGTGCTGACCTTCGGCGCCAAGGTGCCGGTGGTGAAGGTGGGCCGGATGGCCGGCCAGTTCGCCAAGCCGCGCTCGGCGCCCACCGAGGTCAAGGATGGGGTCGAGCTGCCGAGCTACCGCGGCGACATCATCAACGAGCTCGACTTCACGCCGGCCTCGCGCATCCCCGACCCGCGCAAGATGCTGGAGGCCTATACCCAGGCCGCGGCGACGCTGAACCTGCTGCGCGCCTTCTCGAAGGGCGGCTTCGCCGATGTCCACCAGGTTCACCAATGGACGCTGGGCTTCACCCAGGGTGAGCGCGCGGCGCAGTATCGCGACATGGCCGACCGCATCCAGGACACGCTGGATTTCATGACCGCCGCCGGACTGGGCGCGGACACGAATGCCGAGCTGTCGACGGTCGATTTCTACACCTCGCACGAGGCGCTGCTGCTCGAATACGAGGAGGCGCTCTGCAGCAAGGATTCGCTCACGGGCAACTGGCTGGCGGGGTCGGGTCACATGATCTGGATCGGCGACCGTACACGCCAGCCGGACGGCGCGCATGTCGAGTTCTGCCGCGGCGTGCTGAACCCGATCGGCCTGAAATGCGGCCCCTCGACCAGCGAGGAGGATCTGAAGCTCCTGATCGAGCGGCTGAACCCCGAGAACGAGATGGGCCGCCTGACGCTGATCGCGCGCTTCGGGGCGGGCCAGGTGGGCGACCACCTGCCGCGCCTGATCCGCACGGTGCAGGAGATGGGCGCCAATGTCGTCTGGTCCTGCGACGCGATGCACGGCAACACGATCAAGTCGTCCTCGGGCTACAAGACCCGGCCCTTCGACAGCGTGCTGCGCGAGGTGCAGGAATTCTTCGCCATCCACCGCGCCGAGGGCACGATCCCCGGCGGCGTGCATTTCGAGATGACCGGCCAGGACGTCACCGAATGCACCGGCGGCGTGCGCGCGGTGACTGACGAGGACCTGTCGGATCGCTATCACACGGCCTGCGACCCGCGGCTCAACGCCTCGCAATCGCTGGAGCTGGCCTTCCTGGTGGCCGAAGAGCTGTCGGGATTGCGCGCCGAGCGCCAGCGCGCGGCGTCCTGAGGGACCGTCCGGCCCGCCCCCGTCAGGGTGCGGGCTGGGCCTCGAGCCAGGTCATCGCCTGCGCCTCGTCCTCGAAGCTGGCCGCTTCGACGGGCAGGATGCTGCCCATCGCCTCGACCAGGCCGCCGGCCGCGCCGGGCGCGTTGGCGACGACGTAGTGGCGCACCTTGGCCAGCGATTGCAGCTGTGCCTTCAGGCTGTCGAGCGACAGGCCCGATCCGAACTCCGAGGTCTCGTCCGTTTGGAAGGACAGCAGCATGTCGACGGGGCCGGGGGCCGCCTCGAACACGGCGAGCATGTGCTCGGACATGGCCGTCATGTCCTCGCGCGTGACCTTGCCGGTGATCCGGAAGGCGTGGAGATGGTCGGGCGCGGTGGTGAATTCGTGGATATTGGCGCTGGCGAACATGGGGCCTCCGGGCTGGGTTCCCGAGGGTAACGGGCGGCGGGGCCCCGGCGTTCCCGTCTCACTTCACGACGCGCAGCCAGGGCACCTGCGTCTCGCGCGCCTCGAAGCGGGGCGCGGGCGCCATCTCGGGGAAGCGGTCGGTCGGCAGCGGCTGGCGATCGGGCGCGGGGGCGTCGGTGTCCCGCAGCTCGTGGCAGGTCATCGAGAAGCGCCGCGGCGGGTCCTGCACGGGCCGGTCGGTGACGACCACGCCCAGCGCCTTGGAGGGCGCGTAGCAGCGGTCGAGGAGCGGCAGGAGCAGCAGGCGCGCGCCCATGATCCCCTCCGCCCCCTCGGAGAGCCCGTCGCATTCGAGCGTGGCGGGCCGGTCGAAGACCGTCTCGATCAGCGGCTCGAGCCGGGTGCGGTCGCGCGGCTCGAACAGGGCGTGGAGCGGCAGGCCGCGCGCATCCATGCCCAGCAGGCTGTTGATGACGCGCCCGGCCAGGCGGATGCGCACCGTGCCGGGGCGGACGCGGTCCAGGATCATCGCATGGGCGAGGATCGTCCCCATGTCCTTGGGGTCGAGCGCGTCGCGACGGGGCAGGTTGCGCCCGACGCGCAGTCCCTGCCAGTAGCCGCGCGCGGTCTCGATCACCGGGGCCGGCCGCATCACCCGCAGCCGGGGCGCCGCCCTGCCGCCGCCGGATTCTCCGCTCCGTTCGTCGATTTCGCCGTCCTGCATCGCCGTCTGCCTCATCCGTTGCGGGGGCCCTGGACGCGGCGCCGCAATTGCGGCCGATCCGCGGCAACCCCCTGCCGTCTTTGACGAAACTAAGGCAGGTTGCCACAAATTGCGCGCAATTCCTTTACCGATGGTTAACGGGAGCGGGCGCGCGGGGCGCTGGACCCGGCCCGCGTCGCGGGCTAGGCCACGGGCGATGAAATCCATGACGGGATATGCCGCGCTGGACCGCGACGGCCGCCGCTGGGAGCTGCGCTCGGTCAATGCCCGCGGGCTGGACCTGCGGCTGCGCCTGCCCGAGGTGGCCGGGCTGGAGCCCGCCGCGCGGGCCGCGCTGGGCGCGGTGGCGGCGCGGGGCGGGGTGACCCTGTCGCTGCGGCTGGGCGGCGAGGCGGCGGGGGCGGCGCCGCGGCTTGATCTGGCGGGGCTGGACCGGGCGCTCGACGCGCTCTCGCAGGTCGCCGCCCGCGCCACGCAGCCGCTGGCGCCAGTCAGCGCGGCGCAGATCCTGGGCCTGCGCGGCGTCTGGGAGGCTGGCGAGGCCGATCCACCGCCGCTGGACGCGCTGGTGGCGGCCCTGGGCGAGCTGACGACTGCCTTCGCGGCGGACCGGGCGCGCGAGGGCGCGGCGCTGCGCGCGGTGCTGGCGGAGCAGGTCGACGAGATCGCGGCGCTGACCGACCGTGCCCGCGCGCTGGGCGCGGCGCGCGCCGATCACATGGCCGAAGCCTTCCGCGCCGCGCTGGCCCGCGTGGCCGAGGCCGGGCTCGATGAGCGCCGGGTCGCCACCGAGATCGCCGCGCTGGCCGTTAAGGCCGACATCGCCGAGGAGCTGGACCGGCTCGACGCGCATGTCGCCGCCGCGCGGGCGCTGCTCGACGAGACGAAACCCGCCGGCCGGCGGCTGGATTTCCTGACGCAGGAATTCAACCGCGAGGCCAACACGCTGTGCTCGAAGGCGCAGATGACCGAGATGACCGAGATCGGGTTGGCGCTGAAGGCGGTGATCGACCGCCTGCGCGAGCAGGTCCAGAACGTGGAATGAGCATGCGACGCGCCGACATGATCCAGGGAACGCGCCGGGGCCTGGCGATCATCCTCTCCAGCCCCTCGGGGGCGGGAAAATCGACGATGGCGCGGCGGCTGATGGAGTGGGATCCGACGCTCAGCTTCTCGGTCTCGGCCACGACGCGCGCGCCGCGCCCCGACGAGACGGAGGGCGTGCATTACTATTTCCGCTCGCGCGAGGCCTTCGGAAAGATGGTGCTGGACGGCGAGATGCTGGAACATGCCGAGGTCTTCGGGAACCATTACGGCAGCCCCCGCGCCCCGGTCGAGGAAGCGCTGCGCGCGGGGCGGGATGTGATCTTCGACATCGACTGGCAGGGCGGCCAGCAGATCCGCAACTCGGCGCTGGGCCGGGATGTGGTGTCGATCTTCATCCTGCCGCCCTCGATCGCCGAGCTGGAGCGGCGGCTGCAGGATCGTGGGCAGGACAGCCCGGAGGTGATCGAGGCGCGGATGGCGAAATCCGAGGCCGAGATCAGCCATTGGGCGGAATACGATTACGTGCTGGTCAACGACGATGCCGATGCCTGCGAGGCGCGGCTGCGCACGATCCTGACCGGCGAGCGACTGCGCCGCGACCGGCAGCCCTGGCTGACCGAGTTCACGCGCGGCCTGGGCGCCGAATTCCGCGAACGGGAGGCAACATGATCTATGCACTGGACGGCGTCGCGCCCGAGATCGACGCGGCGGCCTGGGTCGCGCCCGGGGCCAATGTCATCGGCCGCGTGCGGCTGGCGGCGGGGGCCAATATCTGGTTCGGCGCCACGCTGCGCGGCGACAACGAGCCGATCACTGTGGGTGCGGGCTCGAACGTGCAGGAGAATTGCGTGCTGCACACCGATATGGGCTTTCCGCTGGAGATCGGGGCCGATTGCACGATCGGGCACAAGGCGATGCTGCATGGCAGCACGATCGGCGAGGGAACGCTAGTCGGGATGGGGGCCACGGTGCTCAACGGCGCGCGGATCGGGCGCGGTTGCCTGATCGGCGCGGGCGCGCTGATCACCGAGGGCAAGGAGATCCCCGATGGGAGCCTCGTGATGGGGGCGCCCGGCAAGGTCGTGCGCGAGTTGGACGCGGCCGCGCGCGAAACGCTGCGCGACTCGGCGCGGCATTACGTGACCAAAGCGGTGCGGTTCCGGGCGGGGCTGACGCCGGTCTGAACCCGGCTTGAACCTGACCCGAGGCGGGCGCGGCGCGGCGGTCAGACGATGAGGCTCAGATGCGTCTCGTCTGCGCTGACCGAGACCGGGCGCCGCAGGTCCCGCGACAGCGCGGCAAGGATGCCGAACTGCACTTCGGAGCCCTTCAGGTCGCCCGGCAGCTCGCCCCGGCCCAGCGACATCCAGAGCGGCTGATCGATGCGCAGCCGCTTGGCGTCGACATGCATCACCCAGGCCTGGCCGTTGCGCGTGACCTCGATCTTGGCGCCCCAGGGCGTCGCCACCTCGATGCAGTTGAGCGCGAGGCAGGCGAGGCGCATCTCGGCGCGCGCATGCTCCTCGGTGTCGCGCCAGAGCACCTTGCTGCGGGTGTCGCGATACATGTCGTCGAGCACCTCGCGGATCTCGCGCGCCGCGATCCGGGCCTCGGGGGCGCCAGCGCCGAAGGCCAAGCGGAAGAACCGGATGCGCGCCACCGCGGCGTCGAGCGCGCTGCGAATGAGCGCCACCTCCTCGCCGCCCTTGCCCGACAGCTCCAGCAATTCGAGCCCGTTGCCGATCGCGCCGATCGGACTGACGAGGTCGTGGCAGAGCCGCGATCCCAAGAGGGCGACCAGATCGGGCTCGTCCCCGGCGGATCCTGCGCTAGGCTTGGCTCGTGCCCCCGACCCCTTCGCCCCCGTCAACGGAGCCGCCCCGTGAGCCGCGATCTCAACTCCATCCTCGAGCCGGGCATGCTGGTCCGCCACCCCGACGCGCCCGATTGGGGGCTGGGGCAGGTCCAGTCGAAGATCGGCGACCGGGTCACGGTCAATTTCGAGAATGCGGGCAAGCAGGTGATCGACGGGTCGCGCATCGGACTCCTTCCGGTCTTCGAGTGAACCCCGGGTGACACGCCGTAGGTTAAAGCATGGTTAACCTTGCCGCCCGCCGGGCGGCCCGGCAAGGGCCCGCCGCTTGCGCGCCGCCGCTGCTCGGACTAACCGGCGCGCCATGAGACCCCACCTGACGCTTGGCCGGACCCCGGAGGAGCTGCGCGCCGCGCTGGCGCTGCGGCGGGCGGTCTTCGTGGGCGAGATGGGCGCGCGGGACGATGGCGACGCGCATGACGCGGCCTGCGAGCATCTGGTGCTGCGCGATGCCGACCGGCCCGGGCTGGGCGCGGTGGGCACGCTGCGGCTGGCGATGGGCGCCGAATACACTGCGCGCGAGTTCGACCTGTCGCGGCTGGTCGCGACCGGGCGGCCGCTGGCCGAGGCGGGGCGCAGCTGCCTGCATCCCGACTATCGCGGCGGGACGGCGGGGCTCTACCTGTTCCGCGGGCTGCTCGACGCGCTGCGGGCGCGGGGGGTCGGCTATCTGGTGGGCACCGCCTCCTTCCCGGGGGCCGATGCGGCGCGCCACATGGAGGCGCTGCGCCGCCTGCGCCAGGAGGCGCTGGCCCCCGAGGCGCTGCGCCCGGTGGCCCACGGGCCGAACGCCGTCGCCGTGGCCGGAACCGCGCCCCGGGCCGCGATGCGCGCGGTGCCGGCGCTGATCAAGACCTACCTGCGGGCCGGGGCCTGGGTCGGCGAGGGCGCCTGGCGGGACCCGGATTTCGACACGGTCGACATCTGCATGGTGCTCGACATGGCGAAGGTCCCGGCCGGGCCCCTGCCGCGCATCGCCGCCCGGATGGAGGCCGCCGCCCCGTCATGATGTGGGATGCCGCGCCGCAGCCGACGCTGTCGCCGATCTCGCCGGCGGGCTGGCTGCGCGTGGTGCTGCGCGGATCGGTCCTGACCGTCGTGGTCTTCGGCGGACTGCTGATCCTGTTGGCCGTGCGGCTGGTCGAGCGGCCGCTTTTTGGGCTGCACCGGCCGGTCACGCCCTGGATCACGCAGGGCGTGTGCAAGGCGGCGTTCGTCATCCTTGGCATCCGGCGCGAGGTGCGGGGCGCGGTGATGCGGGGCACGGGGGCGGTGGTGTCGAACCATGCCTCCTGGCTCGACATCTTTGCGCTGAACGCGTCGAAGCGGATCTATTTCGTCTCCAAGGCCGAGGTGGCGGGCTGGCCGGGGATCGGCTGGCTGGCGCGGGCGACGGGCACGGTCTTCATCCGCCGCGACCCGCGCGAGGCGCGCGCGCAGCAGGCGCTGTTCGAGGCGCGGCTGCAGGCGGGGCACCGGCTGCTGTTCTTTCCCGAGGGCACCTCGACCGACGGGCGGCGGCTTCTGCGGTTCAAGCCCACGCTGTTCCAGGCCTTCTTCTCGCCCGCGCTGCCGGCGATGCAGGTCCAGCCGGTCACGCTGGCCTATCACGCGCCGCCGGGGACGCCGGAGGCGTTCTACGGCTGGTGGGGCGATCGCGGTTTCGCCGATCACGCGCTGCGGATGCTGGCGCAGGCGCCGCAGGGGCGCATCGCAGTGATCTATCACGCGCCGCTGCGGGTGGCGGACCATCCGGGCCGCAAGGCGCTGGCGCAGGCGGCGGAGGGTGCGGTGCGCGCGGGGCTGGTCAGCGAAGGGCTGCCGTCAGGTCGCTGAGGGCGGCGAGCGGGTCGTCGTGGCGCCAGATCTCCTCGCCCAGCGCGAAGAAATCGGTGACCGGCGCGAGCGCGGCGATGGTCGCGGCATCGAGCGCGCCCTCGGCCACGACGGGCAGCTCGATCATCTCGGACCACCAGGCGAAGAGTTCGGTCTCGGCGCGTGCGCCTGCGCCGAGCGCGGTGGGGCCGGCCGGGCCGAAGGCCACGTAATCGGCCCCCGCTTCGCCCGCGTTCATGCCGTCATGGCGCGAGGTGCCGCAGAAGGCCCCGATGATCGGGTCGGGGCCCCAGGCGGTACGCAGCTTGCGCAGGCCGCGCGTGTCGGTGAGATGGACGCCGTCGAGGCCCAGCCGCTCCGAGAGCGCGCTGTGATCGGTGATCACCAGCGGCACGTCGCGGGCATGGGCCACCTCGCGCACCGCGTCGGCGGCGCGCATCACCCGGTCCTCGTCCTTCGAAGCGAGGTCGAGCCGCAGGCAGGCCACGGGATGCGCGTCGAGCACGGCGGCGAGCCGGTCGGGAAACTCCGCCCCGAACTCGGGCGGGGTCACGAGGTAGAGCTGCGGCATTTCGGTCATCTGACGGTCCCCCGGGGTCGGCGAGGAAGTATCGCCCGGCCCCGCGCCCCGCAAGGGCGGGCCGGGAATGGTTTCGCCGCGCGGGCCGCGCGCGCGATTGCGCGGCCGCGCAACCGGCGCTATCGGGCAGGCCATGTCCGACGCCTTCGATCCGCGCCCCGCCTTCGTCCTGGTCCGCCCGCAGATGGGCGAGAATATCGGGGCGGCCGCGCGCTCGATGCTCAATTTCGGGCTGGAGGCGATGCGCGTCACCAGCCCGCGCGACGGCTGGCCGAACGAGCGGGCGGTGGCGCTGGCCTCGGGCGCGGGGCGGGTGCTGGACGGCGCGCGGATCTTCGACACGACCGCCGAGGCCGTGGCCGACTGCGCCTTCGTCTTCGCCACGACCGCGCGCGACCGCGACCTGACGAAGCCGGTCTACAGCCCGCAGGACGCCATGGCCGAGGCCCGCGCCCGCGGCGCGCGGGGCGAGCGGGTGGCGGTGCTGTTCGGGCCCGAGCGCACGGGGCTCGAGAACGACGACATCGCGCGGGCCAACGCCATCGTCTCGGTGCCGACGAACCCGGATTTCCCGTCGCTCAACCTCGCGCAATGCGTTCTGCTGATGGGCTACGAGTGGGTGCGCGAGGCGGCGCCCGCGCCGCAGGTCGCGCTGGCCGGAACCGAATGGGCCAACCAGGCCGAGATCGACGCGCTGGTCGCCCATTTCGAGGACCGGCTGGACCAGGCGGGGTTCTTCTTTCCCGAGGGCAAGGCGGCGGCGATGAAGCTGCATCTGCGCAACCTCTGGAGCCGGATGCCGCTGACCCGCGCCGACGTGCAGACCTTCCACGGCATGATGCGCCAGATGGTGCGCTGGAAAGAGCGGGGCTGACGCCGCGCGCCTGCGACAAAACAGGAGATGCAGGCGGCCCCCCGAGGGCTTAAATCGGCATCGACGGAGGATGCACATGGCGAAGCGAGCGATATTCGAGGATGTGAGCGAGGCCCGGCGCCCGGCGGCCCAGGGCGGCGTGATCGACGCGGCCCGGCGCGGCAACCGCGCGGCGGTGCGCATCTGGCTGTGGGTCCTGTTCGCGCTGGTCGTGGTGATGATTGCCGTCGGCGGTCTGACGCGGCTGACCGACTCGGGGCTTTCGATCACCGAATGGGCGCCGCTCTCGGGCGCGATCCCGCCGCTGTCGGAGGCCGATTGGCAGGCCGAGTTCGACGCCTATCGCGCGATCCCCGAATACCAGCTGCAAAACCGCGGCATGTCGATGTCCGAGTTCCAGTTCATCTATTGGTGGGAATGGGGCCACCGCCAGCTGGGCCGGGTGATCGGGCTGGTCTGGGCGCTGGGCTTCCTGGGTCTTCTGGTCACGAAATCCATTCCGCCGGGTTGGACCGGGCGGCTTCTGGCGCTGGGCGCGCTGGGCGGGCTGCAGGGCGCGATCGGCTGGTGGATGGTGGCCTCGGGCCTGACGGGCACGATGCTGGACGTGGCGTCCTACCGGCTGGCCACGCATCTGGGGCTGGCCTTCGTGATCCTGTCGCTGATCGCCTGGTACGTGCTGTCGATGTCGCGACCCGAGGGCGCGCTTCTGCAGGCGCGGCGCGACCGCGACGCGACGCTGATGAGCTGGGGCACGGTGCTGGTCGCGGGCGTCTTCCTGCAGGTGCTGATCGGCGCGCTGGTCGCGGGGATCGATGCCGGGCGCGGCTATACCGACTGGCCCTTGATGGCGGGCGGCTTCACGCCGCCGGGGATGTGGGAGCTGTCGCCCTGGTGGCGCAACCTGTTCGAGAATGACGGCACGGTGCAGTTCATCCACCGGGTGTCGGGATACGTCCTCTTCGCGGTGATCATCGTGGCCTGGTGGCGGGCGCGCCGCTCCGCCTATGTCGCGACGCGCGGAGCGTTCCTGGCCGTTCTGGCGGTGGCGGTGCTGCAGATGGTGATCGGCATCGTGACGGTGATGTACTCCGCCCCCTGGCAGCTCGCGATCCTGCACCAGTTCGGCGCCGTCGTGCTGATCTGCCTCGCCGTGCGCGCCCGGCATCGCGCCAAGTACCCGCTTCCCCAATCCGTGAGGGCCTGATGGCTGCCTATGACGATCTGATGGCCCATGCGCGCGTGACCGAGGCGCTGGGCCAGGTGGCCGGCCGCACCGGCTGGGACCAGGAGACGACCATGCCGAAGGGCGCCGCCCCGCAGCGCGCCGAGGAGATGGCCGCGCTGGAGGAGGTGCTGCACGCGCGCCGCACCGACCCGCAGGTCGGCGACTGGCTGGACGCGGCGGAGGCGCCCGACACGCAAGGCGCGGCGAACCTGCGTCTGATGCGCCGTGCTTATGTGCGCAACCGCAAGGTGCCGGGCAGGCTCGCCGCAGAGATCGCGCGCGTCACCTCGCTGGGGCAGGGCGTCTGGGCCGCGGCGCGGGCGGCCGACGACCCCGCGCCCTTCCTGCCCGTGTTGGCCGAGATCGTGCGCCTGCGCCGCGAGGAGGGGGCCGCGCTGGCCGAGGGTGGCGATGTCTATGACGCGCTGATGCAGGATTACGAGCCGGGCGCGAAATCGGACGAAATGGCCGCCATGTTCGACGCGCTGCGCCCCCGGCTGGTCGAACTGCGCGCCACCGCGCTCGACGCCGCACCCGCGCCCCGCCTGTCGGGGCATTTCCCCGAGGCCGCGCAGATCGCGCTGGCCCACGAGATCGCGCAGGCCTTCGGCTACGACCTGCAGCGCGGCCGGATCGACCGGGCGGTGCATCCCTTCTCCTCGGGCTCCGGGCTGGACGTGCGGATCACGACCCGGGTGGACGAGGCCGATCCGCTCAACTGCATCTACTCGACGATCCACGAGGTCGGGCATGCCTGCTACGAGCAGAACATCGCCGCGGACCACCGCCTGACGCCGCTGGGTCGCGGCGTTTCGATGGGCGTGCATGAAAGCCAGTCGCGCAGCTACGAGAACCAGATTGGCCGGTCCGAGGCCTATTGCGGCTGGCTCTACGGCCGGATGCGGGACCGCTTCGGCGAGATCGGCGTCGGGTCGGAGCGCGATTTCTACCGCGCGGTGAACGCGGTCCATAGCGGCTATATCCGCACCGAGGCGGACGAGCTGCATTACAACCTGCACGTCATGCTGCGCTTCGACCTGGAGCGCGCGCTGCTGCGCGGCGATCTGGACGTGGAGGATCTGGAGGCCGCCTGGAACGATCGCTACGCCGCCGATTTCGGGCAGGCGGTCGACCGGCCGTCGAACGGTTTCCTGCAGGACGTGCATTGGTCGGTCGGGCTGATGGGATATTTCCCGACCTATTCGCTGGGCAACCTCTATGCCGGGTGCCTCTTCGCGGCGCTGCGCGGCGAGCTGCCCGATCTGGACGCCGCGCTGGCGCAGGGCGACCCGTCGCCGGCGACGGGCTGGATGGCGGAGCGGCTGCAGCGCTTCGGCGGGCTGCGCGAGCCGGTGGAGACGATCGCCCATGCGACCGGCGACGCGCCCTCGGCCGAGCCGCTGCTGCGCTACCTCGAGGCGAAGTTCGGCGATCTCTACGGCTGAGGCGGCGCGGCCTCAGCGCCGCCGCCGCTTGCGCCCCTCGTTCGCGGTGTTGAAGGACACGTCCGGCAGGGTCACCGTGCCTGCCAGATGCGCGAAGGGGTCGGTCGCGTGCGGGATCGCGTTGGCGGCGACGAAATGCTCCTGGAAGCGGGGCGCGACGGCGGTCTCGACCTTCTCGATCCGGCGCACCAGCGCCTCGATATGGGCGCGCGCCGCACGGTTGCAGAGCGCCATGCGCGCGCCGTGCCCGGCGGCGTTGCCGGCGCTGGTCACGTGGTCCAGCGCGGCGTCCGGGATCATGCCCAGCACCATCGCGTGGCGCGGCGAGATATGCGCGCCGAAGGCCCCGGCCAGCACCACGCGCTCGACCCCGTCGACGCCGGCCTCGTCCATCAGGAGCCGCGCGCCCGCATAGAGCGCCGATTTCGCCAGCTGGATCGCGCGGATGTCGCCTTGGGTGACCAGGATGCGCCGGTCGCCATCCTCCCAGAGAAGGTAGCCATGCGTGCGCCCCTCGGCCACGCAGCGCGGCGTGCCGACCTGCGCGGCCGAGCCGATCAGCCCCTTGGCGTCGACGATGCCTGCCATGCGCATCTCGGCCACCGCCTCGATGATGCCCGAGCCGCAGATGCCGGTGATGCCCGTGCCTTCGGTCGCCGCGGCGAAGCCCGGATCGTCGGACCAGAGGTCGCAGCCGATGACGCGGAAGCGCGGCTCCTTCGTCGCGGGGTCGATCTCGACGCGTTCGATCGCGCCGGGCGCGGCGCGCTGGCCCGAGCTGATCTGCGCGCCTTCGAAGGCGGGGCCCGTAGGCGAGGAGCAGGCCAGGAGCCGGTCGCGATTGCCCAGCAGAAGCTCGGCATTGGTGCCCACATCGACGATCAGGGTCAGCGCCTCGGTTTTGTCGGGCGCCTCGGAAAGGGCGACCGCGGCGGCGTCGGCCCCGACATGGCCCGCGATGCAGGGCAGGATATAGGCGCGCGCGCCGGGGCCCAGCGCGGCAAGGCCGATCTCCTCCGCGCCGAGGCGCAGCGCGTCGGAGGTGGCCAGCGCGAAGGGGGCCTGGCCCAGCTCGACCGGGTCTACGCCGATCAGCAGGTGGTGCATCACCGGGTTGCAGACGATCACCGCCTCGAGGATGTCGCCCGGCGGCACCCCGGCCTCGGCGGCCAGTTCGACGGCGAGCCGGTCCAGCGCCTCGCGCACGGCGGCGGTCATCTCGACATCGCCGCCCGTGTTCATCATCGCGTAGCTGACCCGGCTCATCAGGTCCTCGCCGAAGCGGATCTGCGGGTTCATCACCCCGCCCGAGGCCAGCACCGCGCCGGTGGACAGGTCGCAGAGATGCGCCGCGATGGTGGTCGAGCCGAGATCGACGGCGAGGCCCAGCACCGGCGCCTCGCGCAGGCCGGGCCAGATGGCGGAGATCCGGTTCTCGTCGTGGTTGACCGCGACGGTGACCTGCCAGCCGCCCTTGCGCAGCGCGGCCTGCAAACCGCGCAGGAGGGCCAGGGGGACCGCGAGGTCCCGCAGGTCCCATTGATCGGCCAGCGCCGCGCGCAGCCGCTCCAGGTCGCCCGAGGGGGCGTCCATGTCGGGCTCCTCGACGGTGACCATGTGGAGGCGGGTCGCGGGGTCCATGACGATGGCGCGCCCGCTCGCGGCCTTGCGCACGACCTGCCGGTGGACCTGGCTTTCGGGCGGCACGTCGATCACCACGTCGCCCTGCACCGTGGCTTGGCAGCCGAGGCGGCGGCCGGGCTTGAGCCCGCGCTTCTCGTCGTAGCGGCGCTCGACCGCGTTCACGGCGGAAAGAGCGTCGGGCGCGACGGTCACGCCGAGTTTCGGGAAGGATCCGCTGCCGGGCTGAACCTGGCATTTCGAGCAGATGCCCCGCCCGCCGCAGACCGAATCGAGATCGACACCCAGCGCGCGCGCGGCCTGCAGGACGGGCGTGCCGGACGGGAAATGCCCGCGCTTGCCCGAGGGCATGAAGATGACGAGGGGGTCGGTCATATCGAGGCCCTACGATCTTTCATGCGAAAGATCGGTACGATTGTTCGAACGAACAATCGTCTGGGAAGGACTCAGCAGATCACCCGAAGCCCGCCGCCATTGCAGATCACGATGAGCTGGCCGCCGGTTTCGATGAGGTGAAAGCCGCGGCGCCGGACCTCCGCCTCGAAAATCGCGCGCCCGACCTCCCGCTCCACCCAGCGCGCCGAGCGGCGCACCACGCCGCCGCGCTGCGCCGCGCGGGCGCCGAAGACCTGCCGCACCCAGGGCGCGGAGGGAACGGGAAGGGCAGGGCGCAGCGGGACTGTCATGACGCGATCCTGCACGGGCCATGCTTGACGAATGGTAAAGGGTCACGCCCGGCGCCGTCCGCCGCGGCGGCCGCCGGAGCGCGCGCCGGAGGCCTGCGCGGCGCGGGCGGCTTCGGGGAAGGGCATGCCGGCGCGCACCGCGTCGAGCACGCGGCTGAGCCCGATCCATTTGCCGCCATTGGCGTCGTGGTTCATCAGCATGTTGGCCGCCGACACTGCCTCCATCTCGACCGAGCGGATCGGGTTCATGATCGCGCTGGTCATGCCCGCGCCGATGGCCATGGGCAGGAAGGCCGCGTTGACGCCGTGGCGATTGGGCAGGCCGAAGCTGATGTTCGAGGCGCCGCAAGTGGTGTTGACGCCCAGTTCCTCGCGCAGGCGGCGGACGAGGGCGAAGACCTGCTGGCCCGCGCTGGCCATGGCGCCGATGGGCATGACCAGCGGGTCGACGACGATGTCATGCGCCGGGATGCCGAAATCGGCGGCCCGCTCGACGATCTTCTTGGCGACGGCGAAGCGTACGTCGGGATCCTCGCTGATGCCGGTATCGTCGTTCGAGATCGCCACCACGGGGACATTGTATTTCTTCACCAGCGGCAGGACGAGCTCGAGCCGGTCCTCCTCGCCGGTGACGGAGTTGAGCAGCGGGCGGCCCTCCGCCGCCTCGAGTCCGTTCTCGAGCGCGCCGGGCACGGAGCTGTCGATGCAGAGCGGCACGTCCACCAGCGCCTGCACCCTCTCGACCAGCGCCTTCATCAGCATCGGCTCGACGAAATTGTTGTCGGCGTAGCGCGGATCCTCGGCCATCTTGTTGGTGAAGACGGCGCCGGAATTGACGTCGAGCACCATCGCGCCGCAGGCCACCTGGTCGAGCGCGTCCTTCTCGACGGTCGAGAAATCGTCCATCTCGAGCTCGGCCGCGAGCTTCTTGCGGCCCGTCGGGTTGATGCGCTCGCCGATGACGCAGAACGGCTCGTCGAAGCCGATCACGACGGTTTTCGTCTTCGATTCCAGTACGGTGCGGGTCATTCTTGATCCTTGGAATTCGCGTCGAGCCAGCTGGCCGACGCCTTGATCCCGCCCAGCGGGAAGATGTGGACGCCTTCGATGGCGAACTCCGGATGGGCCGCTTTGTGGGCGGCCAAGTCGGAGAGGAACTCGGTCGGCTCGAAGGGCAGGAGCAGCTTGGTGACATCGGCGGCGCGGCGTTGCAGGACCCGCAGGGAAGGGCCCACGCCGCAGGCGATGGCGAACTTGATCAGCGTCTGCAGCTTGGCAGGACCGGCCACGCCGATATGAACCGGCAGGTCGACGCCCGCGGCGCGGATCGCCTCGGCCCATTCGATGACCGGGCCGGCCTCGAAGCAGAATTGCGTGGCGATGGCCATCTTCGCGTCGGTGCGCCGGGCGAATTCGGTCTTCCAGCGCAGCGCCTCGGAGACGCCCGCCTCGCCGCCATCGGGGTCGATGTCGCGGTTGCCCTCGGGGTGGCCGGCGACGTGCAGCCGCTCGAACCCGTCGAAGGCGCCGGAGCCCAGAAGCTGCATCGAGGTCTCGAAATCGCCCGCGGCTTGCGGGACGCCGCCGGCGAGGATCAGGCCCTGCCGCGCATCGGCCTCGCCGCGGTAGCGCGCGATCCAGTCGTCGAGCGTGGCGCGGTCCGCGATGATGCGGGCGGGGAAATGCGGCATCGGCTCCATCCCCTCGGCGCGCAGCCGCGCGGCCGTGGCGACCATGTCGGCGATGGGCGTGCCGTCGATATGGGCGATGTAGACGCGGGTGCCGCGGGGCAGGATGGCGGCGAAATCCTCGACCTTTTCGGCGGTGCGGGGCATGACCTCGATCGAGGCGCCCTGCAGGAAGGCGGGCAGATGCGCATCGCGGGGCGGCGTGGCGGGGGCCGGGCGCAGGAAATTCAGAAGCGCCATCAGACGCGTTCCTCGGTGCCGCCGGCCAGGGCCGCGGCCTTCAGTCGTTCGGGTGTCCATTCGGCCTCCAGCGCGGCGGCGCGGGCGGCGGCGACGGCCGCGTCCTCGCCTTCGGTCTCACCCTCGGCCACCTTGCGCCAATCGGCGAGATAGGCGTCGGTTTCCGACGCGCCCGAGCGCATCGCGGCGCGGTCGATCGCCTGCTCGAAGCGTTCCGACAGCGGCAGCTTCGCCGCCCGGCGCCCCTTGCCGACAAGCACCTGGGCGGGGATGTCCCGCCAATAGACGACCGTGACCTGCGGCATCAGACCCCCCTTCGCTTCGGTGGTCCACAGATAGGGCGCGCGCGCCCGCGGACGCGCCGCTTTTCGACGTGGTGGCGCCCGATGGCGACACGCCCCGCTCCTACCCGGTCCGCGCGCGGCGGGCGAGGGGGGCGCATCGTCGAATCCCTCATGGTGGAGTTGAACAAAGCTTGTGTGATCGTCGCATTGCCGCTTAAGGTCGGGGCAACCTGACATGCGGAGGCCATGATGCCACCGGACGATCCGGCCCCCGGGGCCGGGCCCGACGCCGGCGCGATCCGCGCCGCCGGGTCCGCGCCCGTGGCGCCCCTCTCCTCCGGGCCCCGGCCCGACCCCGCGGAGCTCTATGCCGCGCTGGATCTCGGCACGAATTCGTGCCGGATGCTGATCGCGCAGCCCAAGGGCAACCAGCTCCACGTCGTCGACAGCTTCTCGAAATCGGTGCAGCTCGGGAACGGGCTGGAGGCGTCTGGCCTGCTGTCCCGCTCGTCCATGGCGCGCACGATCGGCGCGCTGAAGATCTGCCGCCGCAAGCTGGAAACCCATGACGTACAGCGCATGCGGCTGGTGGCGACCGAGGCCTGCCGCCGCGCGGGCAACGCGGGCGAGTTCATCAAGCTGGTCGAGCGCGAGACCGGGCTGCCGCTGGAGATCATCGAGCCCGAGGAGGAGGCGCGGCTCGCCGTCGTGTCCTGCGCACCGCTGGTGTCCTCGAAGGCCGAGCAGCTTCTGGTCGTCGATATCGGCGGCGGCTCGACCGAGCTGGTCTGGATCGACCTGACCCGCGTGCCCCGCCACGAGCGGGCGCGCGCCATCATGCGGCTGCATGCGGGCTTCCAGGGCGTGGCCGACGACCCGTTCCCGCGCGCCAAGGTGGTGGACTGGATCAGCATCCCGCTGGGCGTCGCCACGCTGAAGGACCAGTTCCGCGACGTGACCGACGACGCCGCGCGCTTCGCGCTGATGTCGTGGCATTTCGAGGAATGCCTGGCCGAGTTCAGCCCCTATGAGGACGCCGCCGGCGACAGCGATCCGGGGTTCCAGATCATTGGCACCTCGGGCACGGTGACGACCGTCGCGGCCACCCATCTGAACTTGCGCCGCTACGACCGCAACAAGGTGGATGGGCTGCGCATGACGACCCAGCAGATCGACCGGGTGATCCGCGGCTATCTCGCCATGGGGCCGGATGGGCGGCGCAACGACCCGCGCATCGGCCGCGACCGCCACGCGCTGATCATGTCTGGCGCGGCGATCCTGCAGGCGCTGCTGCGGGTCTGGCCCACGGACCGGCTGTCGGTCGCGGACCGGGGCCTGCGCGAGGGGCTGCTCTATGCGCAGATGTCGGCGGATGGCGTGTTGGACGACGGGCCCTACTGAGCCGGGCGTTGGCTTCCCGGCGCGGCGCGGCTAAGGGCGGGCGATGGCGAAGAAACCGATCAAGAACACCTCCGGCCGCGGACGGCGCGACCTGACCGTGAAGGTCAAGACCGCGCGAGGGCGCAAGCTGTCCTCGAAGCTATGGCTGGAGCGGCAGCTCAACGACCCTTACGTGCAGCGCGCGCGGGCCGAGGGCTATCGCGGCCGCGCCGCGTTCAAGATCATGGAACTCGACGACAAGTACCGCTTCCTGGTGCCCGGCGCGCGCGTCGTGGATCTGGGCTGCGCGCCAGGGGGCTGGCTGCAGGTGGCGGTGCCGCGGATCAATTCCGACGGGGCGAACCCGAAGAAGGCACAGGGCCGCATCATCGGGCTGGACTTGCAGGAGGTCGAGCCGGTGCCCGGGGCCGAGATCCACGTGCTCGATTTCATGGCCGACGGTGCGGACGACATCGTGAAGGGCTGGCTGGGCGGCGAGGCGGATGTGGTCATGTCGGACATGGCCGCCGCCTCTTCGGGGCACAAGCAGACCGACCATTTGCGGATCATCGCGCTCTGCGAAGCGGCGGCCGAGCTGGCCTTCGACGTGCTGGCGCCCGGCGGCACCTTCGTAGCCAAGGTGCTGGCCGGCGGGGCCGAGGGCGACCTGCAGAAGCGGCTGAAGTCGAACTTCGCGAAGGTGGCGAACGTCAAGCCCGGCGCGAGCCGGGCCGACAGTTCGGAGAAATTCGTCGTCGCGCAGGGCTTCCGCGGCCGGTCAGGCCAGGAGGATGGCCCCGGCGACCACGAGGATGCAGACCCAGCCTGAGACGAAGATGATCGGGCGCAGCGGCATCCGCGCCACCCCGGTGATCATCCCCGCCGCATGGGCCAGGCGCAGGGCGAAGAAGACGCCCGTCGCCCAGACCGTCGCCCCGTTCGAGATGCCCGCCGCATGCGCGATCAGCACCAACGCCAGCATCGGCAGGAACTGCTCCAGCAGGTTGAGATGGGCGCGGAAGGCGCGCCGCACCCAGGGCCGCTGCAGGTTGGGATCCATCGGCGTGCGGAACGGGTCGGTCCCGTCGGGCCAGGTGCCCGGGGCGGCGGTGTTGATGCCCACGATGTATGGAATCCACAGCGATCCGGCCAGGATCGCGGTCCAGGTCATCCACCAGAGTTCCGGGGTCATGCCGCGCCCTCCGAGAAGCGGACCGACTCGCCCGTCTCGAGCCAGGTCTTGAGCCCGGCGACCAGCCGTTCCCAGCCTTCGACATAGCCCTCGCCACCGGGCGGGATATCGTAATGCTCGATCGTCAGGCGGCAGAACTCCCCCTGCGGGTCGATCAGCCAGACGAAGCGCGAGGCCGGGATGTCGGGGGCCCATTTCGGCTCGAACGTGGCCTCGATCCGGGTCTTGGGCGTCAGGCTCCGCTCGCGGCAGACCAGCATGTCGCTGCCATCGGGCAGCTTGTAGACCAGCGCGTCGCCGTCGCGGACCGCCTCTGGGGTGAAGGGGTGGTAGTGGCGCGCCGCCTCGGCCTGGGTCAGCGCGTCCCAGAGCGCGTCCTGCGTGCAGCGGATGAACGTGCTCATCACGTAATCGGGTTTCGGTTCCATGGTGCCCTCCAGTCGAGCCTTGAGATCGAGCACCCCCCGGACGGCAGGCGCCATCTTGTAGGGTTCGATCCAGCGCCCGAGGGCTTCCGCCAGCGGGACCGCGTTGAGGTAGTGATGGGTGAAGCGCCCGCGCTTCACCCGCGTCACCAGCCCCGCCTCCTCCAAGACCTTCAGGTGCTTGGCGGTGCCGAAGCGCGACATCGGCAGCGCCGCCTCGAGCTGGGACAGCGTCTGCCCGTCTTCCCGCCGCAACGCGTCGAGAAGGTCGCGCCGCGACGGATCGGCGAGGGCCTTGAAGACCGAATCCATGGCATTCTGATAGGTGACTATCTGGTCACTTGTCAAGACATGTGACTTGCGGGTCTCATGTCATTCCTTCGGCGCCTCGTTGCCGCGGATGCGCTTCTCGCGCAGCTCGTCGGTGGCGAAATCGTCGGCGCCCTTCGCCGGCTTGTCGTATTTCGTCTTGCCGCCCTCGGGCCGGCGCGCGGCCTCGCTCTCGCCATAGGGGTTGCCCTTGTCGCCGCCGGGGCGGTGGGGGCTTTCGGGCATCGGCTGCTGGCCGTCGGGATTGTCTTTGACCATCGGGTCCTCCTTTCGCGCCCAACGCCCGGCGGGCCCCATCGGGTCCCCGGCGCTTGCAAGCCGCCGCGCCATCGGGTCCAAGCTCGCGGAACCACGAGGGAGGCGCCGATGCCCGATCACATCACCCGCGCGGGCCGCCGGCTCGCCTATCACGCCACGCCGGGGCGGGGGCCGGGCGTCGTCTTCCTGGGCGGGTTCAAGTCGGACATGCAGGGCACCAAGGCCGTCGCGCTGGAGGAGTGGGCCCGGACGGAGGGCCGGGCCTTCCTGCGGCTCGACTATTCCGGGCATGGCGAGTCGGAGGGCGCCTTTGAAGAGGGCACGATCGGCGACTGGACGGCGGATGCGCTGGCGGTGATCGACGCCGCCACGACGGGGCCGCAGGTCCTGCTCGGCTCGTCCATGGGCGGCTGGATCGCGCTTTTGATCGCGCGGGACCGGCCCGAACTGGTCGCGGGGCTGGTGACCATCGCCGCTGCGCCCGATTTCACCGAGGACGGGTTCTGGGCCGGGTTCGACGCCGATCAGCGCGCGGCGCTGGCGCGCGACGGCCGGGTCGCGCTGCCGTCGGATTACGGCGAACCCTATGTCATCACCCGTCGCCTGATCGAGGAGGGGCGCGACCGGCTGGTCCTGCGCGCGCCGCTGTCCCTGCCGGTCCCGACGCGGTTCCTGCAGGGCACGGCGGATGCCGATGTCTCGGTCGAAACCGCGCTGCGCCTGCTCGATCACGCCGAGGGGCCGGACATGCGGCTGACCTTGGTCGACGGGGCCGATCACCGCTTCTCGACCGACGACCTGCTCCGCCTGATCGAACGCAGCGTCGCCGAGGTGATCGAACGCGCCACCGCTTGACGCGCGCACGCCCCGCCTGTCCCATCCGCGCGGGGAGGACGCGACGATGACGATGCTGCTGAGGGGGCTTCTGGCGCTGGTCATGGGCCTGGGCGTGGCGCTGGCCGGGCTCTGGGCCGCGGGGCCCTATGAGCCGGTCGATACCGAGATCGCCTTCGACGCCTCCGCGATGCCCGCCGACTTGGAGGGCTGGCTGGCCGATGCCGAGGCGCAGGTTGCGGGGCTGGACCCCGAGGCGGCCAAGCGCATCCTCTGGGCCGGCGCGCCGGGCGAACGGACCGACCTGGCCCTCATCTATGTCCACGGCTTCTCGGCCACGGGGTGGGAGCTGCGGCCCGTGCCCGACCGGCTGGGCGAGATGCTGGGCGCGAATGTCTTCATCACGCGGCTGACGGGGCATGGGCGCGATGGCGCGGCGCTGGCGCAGGCCCGCGCGGGCGACTGGCTGGAGGACATGGCGGAGGCAATGGAGATCGGCCGCCGCCTGGGCGAGCGCGTGGTGGTCATGGGCACCTCGACCGGCGGCACGCTGGCCGCCATCCTCGCCGCCGATCCGGCGCTGGAGCCGCAGCGCGCGGCGCTGACCGGCCTGATCCTCGTCTCGCCCAATTTCCGCGTCGCCAACCCCGCCGGCGCGCTTCTGTCCTGGCCCGCCGCCCGCGCCTGGGTGCCGCTGGTCGCGGGCGAGACGCGCAGCTTCGCGCCCCTGAACGACCGCCATGGCCGCCATTGGACGACCGAATACCCGAGCGTCGCGCTGTTGCCGATGCAGGCCGCGCTGGACCATGCGAGGGCGCTCGATTTCGCCGCGGCGCAGGTCCCCGCGCTCTTCTGGTTCGCGCCCGCCGACGGGGTCGTCGATCACGCCGCGACCGAGTCGGTCGCGGCCGCCTGGGGCGGGCCGGCGACGGTCTCGCGGGTGACGGTGCCCGCGGGCGACGACCCGCTGGCGCATGTCATCGCGGGCGAAATCCTGAGCCCGGGGGGCACGCCGGCGGCCATCGTGGCGATGGCGGATTGGTTGCGCGGGCTCTGACGCGCGGGTTGCAATCGTATGCAAAAGCCGCTTCCGCCGGGCGGCGGGGCGGCCTATCCTGCCTGCAAGCACCGGGGAGGGCGCCATGGCCGAGCATCTGAAGACCGCGAAATCGCAGGCCGATCGCGCCGAGGCCGATGCCCGGGTCCGCGCGACGGTCGAAGAGATCCTGAAGGATATCGAGGCCCGCGGTGACGCCGCGGTGCGCGACTTGTCGGAGCGCTTCGACGGCTACGCGCCCGAGAGCTTCCGCGTGTCGCAGGGCGAGATCGACGCGCTGATCGGCGCGCTGTCGGAGCGCGAGCTGGCCGATATCCGCTTCGCGCAGGAGCAGGTGCGCAACTTCGCGCGGGTCCAGCGCGAGTCGATGCGCGACGTCGAGGTCGAGACCCTGCCCGGCGTGATCCTCGGTCACAAGAACATCCCCGTGCAATCGGTCGGCTGCTACGTGCCCGGCGGCAAGTTCCCGATGGTGGCCTCGGCCCATATGTCGGTCGCCACGGCCAGCGTCGCGGGCGTACCGCGCATCGTGGCCTGCACGCCGCCCTTCAAGGGCCGCCCCAACCCCGCCGTGATCGCCGCGATGCATCTGGGCGGCGCGCATGAGATCTACGTCATGGGCGGCATCCAGGCCGTCGGCGCGATGGCCATCGGCACCCAGACGCTGGAGCCGGTGCACATGCTGGTCGGCCCCGGCAATGCCTATGTGGCCGAGGCCAAACGGCAGCTCTTCGGGCGGGTGGGCATCGACCTCTTCGCCGGGCCGACCGAGACCATGGTGATCGCCGACGACACCGTCGATGCCGAGATGGTCGCCACCGACCTGCTGGGCCAGGCCGAGCATGGCTATGACAGCCCCGCGGTGCTTCTGACGACCTCGCGCCGGCTGGCCGAGGCGGTGCTGGTCGAGATCGACCGGCTGCTGACGATCCTGCCCACGGCCGAGACCGCCGGCGCGAGCTGGCGCGACTACGGCGAGGTGATCCTTTGCGACGACCATGACGAGATGCTGCGCCTCGCCAACGAGATCGCGTCCGAGCACGTGCAGGTCATGACCGATCGCGACGACTGGTATCTCGAGCACATGCACAGCTACGGCGCGCTGTTCCTGGGCCCGCGCACAAATGTGGCGAATGGCGACAAGGTGATCGGCACCAATCACACGCTGCCGACGCGGAAGGCGGGGCGCTATACCGGCGGGCTGTGGGTCGGCAAGTTCCTGAAGACCCACAGCTATCAGAGGATCCTGACCGACGCGGCGGCAACGATGGTCGGGGAATACGGCTCGCGGCTCTGCATGCAGGAGGGGTTCGTCGGCCATGCCGAGCAGTGCAACATCCGCGTGCGGCGCTATGGCGGGGTCAACGTGCCCTATGGCGCGGGCGCGCCGCATCGCGATGCGGCCGAGTAGGGCGCGCGGCGCGGGGGATCGACCCCCGCACCGCCCGGCGAGAGGCACCGCCTCTCGCGCTCTCCGAAGTACTTCCGGCCAGGGGAAGCGGACATGATCGCCGCGCTGACGGATTGCGATGCCGGGGGCATGCGCGCGGCGCTGCGGGCGGATTTCGCGCCGGATGCGGCGATCCACCTGTTCCACCCGCTGGGCGATCTGCGCGGCCCCGAAGCGCTGGCCTCGGCGGCGTTCGATCCGCTCTGGGCGGCGCTGCCGGATGTCGAGCGGCGGGTCGATATCGCGATCCGTGGCCGCGACGGGCACGGGCAGGACTGGCTGGGGCAGGCGGGGCACTACGCGGGGTGCTTCGCGACGCCGTTTCTCGGCATCCCGCCGACCGGCCGGCTGGCGGCGCTGCGGTTTCACGAGTTCTTCCGCATCGAGGACGGCCGCGCGGTCGAGATGCAGGCGATCTGGGACCTGCCCGACCTGATGGCGCAGGCGGGCGTCTGGCCGATGGCCCCGCCGCTGGGCGCCCCGGGCCGGGTGCCGGGGCCGATGACGCAGGACGGCACGCGGGCCGCGGGCGACGGCGCGGCGGCGAAGCGCGTGGTGGGCGCGATGCTGGATCACCTGCACCTGAGCCCGCAGGGCGAGGCCGCGATGCGCCTGCCCGATTTCTGGCACCCGCGCTGCAGCTGGTACGGGCCGGGCGGGATCGGCACGGCGCGCGGCATCCGCGGGTTTCGCGATCACCACCAGATCCCGTTCCTCGACGCCATGCCCGACCGCCGCGGACTGGTCGACCAGGGGCATTTCTTCGCGCAAGGCGATTATGTCGGCTTCACCGCCTGGCCGGGGATGGAGATGACGCTGTCGGGCGGCGGCTGGCTCGGCCTGCCCGCCACGGGGCGGCGGATCACGATGCGCTCGCTCGATTTCTGGCGCGTGGAGGACGGGTTGATCCGCGAGAACTGGGTGACGGTGGACCTGCTGGACGTGCATGCGCAGCTGGGCACCGATGTGCTGGCGCGGATGCGGGTGCTGGCCGCGCGCTAGCCGCCGCCGGGCCAGAGCGTCACCACGCCGATCAGCGCGCCCACCCAGGCCACCCAGCCCAGTGCCATCAGCCGACCGTCCTGGAACAGGATCCCCAGCCCGAAGATCACGATCGTCCCCATAGGCAGCGAGGAGGCGAAGGGGATGAGTTCGAGCGGCGGCACGGTCAGGCAGAGCGCGAGGATCGCGGCGGCGACGACGCGCTGCGCGGGCGGGTCGACGAAGAGGGTCATGTTTCGGCCGAAATGCGCATCCGCCCAGCGCGCGGCGGGCCGGAGCCGGTTCACCGCGTTCCTCAGTTTCTCCCAGGCGACGCTGCGCCGCTCCAGAAGGCCCGGCAGCCACATGTGATCGCGTCCCAGCGCGACCTGGACGGCGAGGATGGCGATGACGGTGGCGAGGAGCGTGGGCACGCCGGGGACGCCGCCGATCGGCGTCAGCTCCAGCGAGGCGGGGATGGCCATCAGCGCGCCGACCGACCGGTTGCCCAGCCGTTCGTTCACGTCGCCGATGCTGGGCTGCTCTTCCTGCTCGGCCAGGTCGTCGAGCTGGTCGAGGATGTCGGTGGCTTGCGGCATCGGCGTCTCGGCTTCTCCGGAGGGCGTCGGAACCCGAACGCGGGGCGCGCGGGCCGGGTTCAGATATCGATCCCGCGATAGCGCTTGAACGGGTGGGGGGCGAGTGGTTGACTACGTATGCACCTTTCCGGAGAGCCCATGGACCTGCCCCGCACCCCCTCGTTCCGGCTGGACGGTCGGCGCGCCTTCGTGCCCGGCGGCTCGCGCGGGATCGGGCTGGGCTGCGCGGTGGCGCTGGCCGAGGCGGGCGCCGCGGTCACGCTGGCCGCGCGCAGCGCCGCCGCCGTCGCGGAGGCCGCGGAGGCCATGCGCGAAGTCGGGCTGGAGGCGGACGGGCTGGCGCTGGACGTGACCGACCTGGCGGCGGTGGAGGCGGCGCTCGACGATCGCGCGCCCTTCGATATTCTGTGCAATTCCGCGGGGCTCGCGCGGCACACGCCCGCCCTCGACACCATGCCCGGCGATTTCGACGCGGTGACGGCGATCAACCTGCGCGCGGCCTATTTCCTGGCGCAGGGCGTGGCGAAGCGCATGACCGGGCCGGGCTCGATCATCCAGATCTCCAGCCAGATGGGCCATGTCGGCGGGCCGGAGCGGGCGGTCTATTGCGCGACCAAGCACGGGGTCGAGGGCATGACCAAGGCGATGGCGCTGGAATGGGGGCCGCGCGGCATCCGGGTGAACACGATCTGCCCGACCTTCATCCGCACGCCCTTGACCGAGCCGACCTTCGCCGACCCCGCGCGCCGCGCCTGGATCGAGGACAAGATCGCGCTGCCGCGGGTGGGCCGGGTCGAGGACATCATGGGCGCCGTGGTCTATCTGGCCTCCGAGGCCGCGGCGCTGGTCACCGGCACCGCGCTCCGGGTCGATGGCGGCTGGACGGCGGCCTGATGGGCAAGCGGGTCACATCGCTCGACGTGGCGCGGGCGGCGGGGGTCAGCCAGTCGGCGGTGAGCCGCGTCTTCTCGAAGGGTAGCTCGGTCAGCGCGGGGATGGAGGCGCGGGTCCGCGCGGCGGCCGAGACGCTGGGCTACCGGCCGAACGTGTTGGCGCGCAGCCTGATCACCGGGCGGTCGCGGATCATCGGGCTGGTGGTGGCCTATCTGGACAATGCCTTCTTCGCCGACGCGGTCGAGAAGCTGAGCCATGCGCTGCAGGCGCGGGGCTATCACCTGCTGATCTTCACCGTGGGCAATTCCGGGGCCGAGCTGGACCGCGTCGTGGGCGAGCTGATGGATTACCAGGTGGACGGGCTGATCGCGGCCTCGGTCAACCTGTCGGGCGAGCTGGTGCGGCGCTGCGCGGCGGCGGGGCTGCCGGTGGTGCTCTTCAATCGCGGGGTCGCGGGCTCGGGGCTGTCGGCGGTGACCTCGGCCAATCGGGCGGGCGGCGGGAAGGTGGCGCGGTTCCTGATGGCGGGCGGCCATCGGCGGATCGCCCATGTCTCGGGCTGGCAGGGCTCGTCCACCGGGCGCGACCGGCTGGAGGGGTTCCGCGACGCGCTGGCGGGCGAGGGCCGGGCGCTGCACGCGCTGGCCGACGGGCTCTACCGCCGCGACGCCGCCGCCGAGGCCGCCCGCGCGATGATGGCGCGGTCCGATCCGCCCGACGCGATCTTCGTGGGCAACGACCACATGGCGCTGGCGGTGATGGACCTGTTGCGCCACGACCTGGGCCTGTCGGTGCCGGAGGATGTCAGCGTGGTGGGCTATGACGACAGCGCGCCCGCGGGCTGGGCCGCCTATGACCTGACGACGGTGCGCCAGCCCGTGCGCCGCCTGGTCGAGGCCGCGGTCGCCGAGATCCTGGCGCTGATCGAGACCCCGCAGCGCCAGCCGCAGCGCATCGAGATCGAGGGCCCGCTGGTCCTGCGCGGCTCGGCGCGGATACCCGAAGGATGGACCGAATGACCGGCTACATGGACCGCTGGGCGGATATCCCCGGCTACATCATCGGCATCACCAAGGAGATCTGGGAGGATCGGGGGATCGCGACCCTCCACGACTATTACGCGCCGGACATCATCGTGCGCTCGCCCGGCTCGGTGGTCGAGGGCAACCGCAATGTGATCGGCGCGACCATGGCGACGCTGGCGGAGTTTCCGGACCGGACGCTGCTGGGCGAGGACGTGATCTGGTCGGGCGAACCGGAGACGGGGGTCCTGTCCTCGCACCGGCTGTTCAGCCAGGCCACCCATCTGGGCGACGGCGTCTATGGCCCCGCGACGGGGAAGCGGCTGACCTACCGGATCATGGCCGATTGCCATGTCGCGGGCATCCGGATCGACGACGAATGGCTGATCCGCGACCAGGGCGCGATCGCGCATCAGCTGGGCATGGCCCCGCGCGACTATGCCGCCGACCTGATCGCGCGCGAGGGCGGCCCCGAGGCCTGCATCCGGCCGCTGACGCCCGAGACCGACCGGCCCGGGCCTTACTCGGGCCGCGGCAATGACAATGAATGGGGCGCGCGGCTGGAGGAGTTGCTCACCCGGATCATGGGCGCCGACCTGCGGCTGATCGGGCAGACCTACGACCGGGCGGCGCAGCTGGAATATCCCGGCGGCCAGACCTGTCACGGCCCGGCGGAGGCCGACCGGTTCTGGATGCAGCTGCGCGCGTCCTTCCCCGACGCGGAATTCGCCGTCCATCACGTGATCGGCCGCGAGGACCCGATGATGCCGCCGCGCGCGGCGGTGCGCTGGTCGCTCTGGGGGCGGCATTCGGGCTGGGGCGGCTTCGGCGCGCCGTCGGGCGCGATGGTCTACGTGCTGGGCATCACCCATGCCGAGTTCGGACCCTGGGGGCTGCGGCGGGAATGGACGCTCTATGACGAGACGGCGATCTGGAAGCAGATCCATCTGGGCCAGGCCTGACCGGACGGCCCCGCGAGGAGGAGAGAGATCATGACCCCCGACATCGTCCGCTACGGCGAGCTTCGGCCCTGCAAGACCGCCTTCATCGACGCGCATACGCCCGGATCGGACCGCAAGGAGAACTTCACCATCATCGGCGGCGGCGTGTCGGAATCGGCCGACCAGTTCGTCCACATCACCACGCCGCACGGCTTCAACATCGGCGCGGCGGGGCAGCCGCCGAAATGCCGCAACTCGCTGCACAGCCACCGGACGGCGGAGGTGTTCTTCGTGCTGTCGGGGCGCTGGCGCTTCTTCTGGGGCCGGCATGGCGACGCGGGCGAGGTCGTGCTGGAGGAAGGCGACATCATCGACATCCCGACCGGCATCTTCCGCGGATTCGAAAATATCGGCACCGATTACGCGATGATCATGGCGATCCTGGGCGGCGACGACGCGGGCGGCGGCGTGATCTGGGCGCCGCAGGTCATCGAGGACGCGGCCGATCACGGGCTGGTGCTGGGCGCGAACGGCAAGCTCTACGACACGAAGCGCGGCGAGCGCCTGCCCGCGGGTGTGGGCCCGATGCCCAAGCTGACCGAGGCGGAGCTGGCCGACTATCCCGAGATGTCGCCGATGCAGGTCGTGGGCTGGGGCGTGCGGCGCTACTGGGACATGGTGGCGCTGGCGAAGGACAAGCCGGTCAAGGTGATCGGCGCGACCGGGATCATCCGCGACCGGCCGGGCTTCGAGGTCGATTTGATCACGCGGAGCTCGGCGACCGAGACGCGGCACCGCCACGACCGGCCTTCGGTCCTTATGCCCGCGAAGGGGCATTGGAAGCTCGTCTGGGAGGGCGGCGAGACGGTGCTGGCGCCGGGGGACACGGCCTCGGTGCCCGGCGGGCTGGATCACGCGGCCTGGCCGTCGATGGAGGGCGAGGCCGCGCTCTACCACGTCGTGGCGACGGACGACCCCGCGGGCCCCAGCGCCATCGGCTGAGGCGTCACGCGCGGGGCGGACGCTTCATCTCGGCCACCTCGGCCCGCAGGGCGCGCACCTCGGCGAGGATCATCTCGGTCTCGCCCATCAGCCCCTCGCGCTCGGCCGCGGCCTCGCGCGCGTGCTCGGATTGCATGGCGTCGACGATGACCCCGATGAAGAGGTTGAGCACGGTGAAGGCCGTGGCGAGGATGAAGGGCAGGAACACCGCCCAAGCCCAGGGATAGGCCTCCATCACCGGGCGGACGATCCCCATCGACCAGCTTTCCAGCGTCATGATCTGGAAGAGCGTGTAGGCCGACCGGCCCAGATCGCCGAACCAGTCCGGGAAGTCGGCGCCGAAGGCCTTGGTCGTCAGGACCGAGAAGATGTAGAAGATCAGGCCCAGCAACAGCACGATCGATCCCATGCCCGGCAGCGCGTCCAGAAGGCCCTGCACCACGCGTCGCATCGCCGGCACCGTCGAGATGAGTCGCAGGCCGCGCAGCACCCGGAAGGCCCGCAGCGCCGAGAGCGCCCCCGTCGTCGGGATCAGCGCGACCGCGACGATCACCGTGTCGAACCATCGCCACGGATCCCGGACGAAGCGCGTGGGCGAGGCGACGAAGCGCAGCGCCAATTCGGCCACGAAGATCATCACTACCAGGCGGTCGAAGGCTGTCAGCAGATCGCCGATCGCGGCCATCACGGGATCGACGGTCTCGAGCCCGAGGCTGATCGCATTGGCCACGATGAGCCCGATCACCGCCCGTTCGAAGAGGGGGTGATCGACAAGCGCCCTGATCCGGTCCCGCATGTCCGTTCTTCCTGTTGTCCCTCAGGGCAGATGCGGACCGGGGGGCGGGTGTTCAAGGGCGAAATGCCGGGTCGCGCGTGCCGGGTGGCCCGCATTCCTAGGGCGCGTCATCCGGATCGGGCCCGTCGGCAGCGGGATGGGTGCCGTCCCCTTGCGCGGACGACGCCCTAAGCGGTGGACGGATGGGCGATCGCCCCGGTGGCCACCCGGGCCGGACCGGATTGCCGTGCGTCAAGGCCGCCCGTTCCGATCCGTGGCAAGGCTTCGCGCAAATGGCGGAGGGCCCATGGAAAATCTCGATCTGACGATCTCGACAGATGACGCGATCGACGCGCTGGTCGCCGACCTGCGCGCAAGGGTGGCGGAGGCGCGGGCGGAGGGGCTGATCTTCGGGCTCAGCGGCGGGCTGGACAGTGCTGTCCTCGCGGCGCTGGCCGTCCGCGCCGTCGGGCCTGCGGGATGCACGGCCGTCTATATGGGGGACCGGGTGAGCGAGCCCGAACTGGACCGGAAGGCGCGCCGGGTCGCGGAGGCGCTGGGCCTCGATCTCGAACGGCGCGACATCACGGCGGATCTGGTCGGGACCGGGGTCTATCGCCCGCTCTTCCTGCGCCTGCTCCAGGTCTCGCCGCTCGTCGCGCGCCTGTCCTCGGCAAGCTATTGGCGCATCTGCCGCGAGAATCCGTTCCGCTCCAGCCTGCGGGCCGGGGGCGGAGAGAGGCTGCGCCCGTGGTACAAGCGGCTGCTCTTCGATTTCTCGATGCGCCAGGTGGATGCCGGCTTTCGCGTCCGGCATATCTTCCGGCGCACGCTTCTGGAGGAGATGGCGGCCAGCCGGAACCTGCTGCCCGTGGGGGCCGCCAACCGCTCCGAATGCGAAGTCGGTTGGTTCGTGAAGGACGGCATCGACGATTTGCCCTATCAGCCGATGACCGGCCTTCTGAAAACGCAGCTGCGGCAGCTGGCGGTGGCGCTGGACATTCCGCCCGACATCGTGGCTCAGAAGCCGTCGCCCGACATGGCCCGCGGCGTCACCGACGAGTTCGGGATCGGGCATGACTACGCGGTCATCGATACCGTCATCGACGCGCTGGATCGCGGTCTGTCGGAAGACGCGATCGCTGGCTTGGGCATCGCGCCGGCCGAGGTCGAGGACATTCGCGCGCTGATGCGCCTGTCGGCCTGGAAGCGGGGCCCGGTCCGGATCCTCCCGCCGGTCGATGGCCGCTTCGGGTCCCCGATCCGCGCGCGCGGCGCGCGGCGCCTGCCGGCCGGGGCCGCGACGGCGTCGTCCTGAGCGACACGCGGCGAGCGGCGGCCTTGGCTTGTGCGCGCGAGGGCTGCGTGGCACGCAGGCCCTGCGCGATCAGGGGAGGGCCGCCGAATGACCATCCGCACAACCCATGTCGGCTCGCTGCCGCGAACGCAGGAAACGGTGGACATGATCTTCGCCCGCGAACGCGGCGAGCCCTACGACCCGGACGCCTTCGCCGCACAGATGCGCGATGCCTGCGCCGAGACGGTGCGCCGGCAGGTCGAGGCGGGGGTGGATATCGTCTCGGACGGCGAGACGTCGAAGATCAGCTACGCCACCTATGTGAAGGATCGCTATACCGGCTTCTCGGGCGACAGTCCGCGCAACGCGCCGGCCGATCTGAAGCTGTTTCCGAGCTTCCTGAAGCGCCTGGCGGCGGATGGGGGCACGCCGAAATACGCGCGGCCGATGTGCACGGGCGAGGTCCGCTCGAAGGGGCAGGGCGAGTTGCAGGCCGATATCGCCAACCTGAAATCCGCGATGGCCGCGCATGGCGCGACCGAGGGCTTCATGAACGCGGCCAGCCCCGGCGTCATCAGCCTGTTCCTGCAGAACGACCATTACCCGACGCGCGACGCCTATCTGGCCGCGCTGTCGGACGCGATGGCCGCGGAATACCGCACGATCGTGGATGCCGGCCTCTATCTGCAGCTCGACTGCCCCGACCTCGCGCTGTCGCGGCACATGCTGTTCCAGGACCTGAGCGACGCGGAATTCGTCAAGATCGCCGAAAGCCATGTCGCGGCGCTGAATGCCGCGCTGTCGGGCATCGATCCGAGCCGGGTGCGGGTGCATATCTGCTGGGGCAATTACGAGGGGCCGCATGTCTGCGACATCCCGATGGACGCGGTCTTCGCGACCTTCCTGAAGGTCGCCGCCTCGCAGCTTCTGTTCGAGACGTCGAACCCGCGCCACGCGCATGAATGGCAGGTCTGGCGCGACCGCGCCGCCGAGATCCCCGACGACAAGGTGCTGGTGCCGGGCGTCGTCGACACCACGACGAATTTCGTCGAACATCCGGAGGTCGTGGCCGAGCGGCTGGAGCGTTTCGCCCGTATCGTCGGCCCCGAGCGCGTCATCGCGGGCAGCGATTGCGGCTTCGGCACCTTCGCGGGGTTCGGCGCAGTCGATCCCGATATCGCCTATGCCAAGCTCGCCGCCATGGCGGAAGGCGCCCGGCTGGCGAGCGCGCGCGTCTAAGCGCGCGGCGCGCCGCCCCCAAGCCCTAGCGCCTCAGCGGCGGATGCTGCGGCGGTTCTGGCGGCCCTGGACGGTGATCGTCCGGATCCCGGCGAGGTCCTGGTCACTGATGAAGGTGCCGGCGAGCACTTCGCGCGAGGGCTGGGTGCCGGCGGGCTTGGGCTCGATCGGCGGAAGGATGCGGAATTCCAGGAGCAGCGTGCCCGGCGCTTCGGTGGGCAGGCGGACGAGCTGGGCCTCCCAGAAGCCCTGGGTCGGCGGCAGGCCCACGGTCGAGATGATCGCGCCGCCCGGCATCGGCGCCGCCGAGAGCGAGACGACCTGATCCACGACCGGCCGCGTCGGCACGGCGGCGGCGGCCTCGATCCGCTCGGAGCTGTCGCGGCCGAACCAGTTCAGCGGATTGAGCCGCGTCTGGCCAAGTCCGCAGCCCACAAGTGCCAGCAGCGCGGCCGCCGCGGCGATCCGTCCCGTCCATCCCATACCGTCCCTCCGTCTCTTGCCCGAAGGGGCTAGCCCAAACGTCGCGCTTTGGGAAGCGGGCTGGACCTCGGCGGGCGGCGCGCCTACCTGCGGGACAGGCGAATGGAGGATGGCGATGGCACAGGAACGTTTCGAGGAGCTGGTCGAGACCTTCGCGTTCCTCGACGACTGGGAAGACCGCTATCGCCACGTGATCGACATGGGCAAGGCGATGCCGCCGCTGCCCGACGCGCTGAAGGTGCCGGCGACCAAGGTCGACGGCTGCGCCAGCCAGGTCTGGCTGCATCCGCGGATCGAGGGGCAGGGCGCGCAGGCGCAGTTCGATTTCGAGGGCGAGTCGGATGCGATGATCGTGCGCGGCCTGATCGCGATCCTGCACGAGCTCTATGCCGGGCTGTCGCTTCAGGAGGTGCTGGAGGTCGATGCCGCGGCCGAGCTGGGGCGTCTGGGCCTGAACGACCATCTGTCGTCGCAGCGGTCGAACGGGTTGCGCGCGATGGTGGAGCGCATCCGCTCGGTCGCCGCGGCCAAGGCGGCCTGAGGGCGGCGCCCCCGAACAAAAAAAGAGCCGGGCACGAGGCCCGGCCAAGTCCAACAGGGAGGTGAAGCACGCTTTCGCGTCCTTCGATTGCCCAGATAGTTTGCGCTTTGCCCTCGGACAAGGCAGAACCTGAACCGATCGGTGCAAACCAGCTATGCGCCCCGCGCATGACTGTCAGGTCGGGTTTTCCTGCCGGGCCTTGCGGTAGGCCACGACCTCCTCGACCACGAAATCGCGGAACGCCTCGATGCGGCGCGAGCCGCGCAGCTCCTCCGGGAAGGCCAGGAAGACCGGAACCTCGTTGGATTCGACCGAAGGCAGCACCCGGACGAGGTTGGGAAAATCCTGGCTGAGATAATCGGGCAGGACGCCGATGCCGAGATCGCTCAGCACGCCCTGCAGCACCCCGAAATAGTTGTTCACCATTAGCGTGCGCCCCAGCTCGTAGGCCATCAGCTCGCGCACCAGCGTGGCGCCGGCGCTGACCTGCGTGGCGCCGGTGCTCTGGCAGATGAGGCGGTGCTTGGCGAGGTCGTGCAGCGTCTCGGGCTTGCCGTTCGCGGCGATGTAGGCGGGCGTCGCGAAGAGCTGCATGCGGATGTCCATCAGCCGCTTGCGGACCAGGTCCGCCTGGCTGGGCTCCTTCATGCGGATGGCGACATCGGCCTCGCGCATGGGCAGGTCCAGGACCCGCTCCTCGAGCATCAGGTCGAGGTTGAGGTCGGGGAAGCGCTCGTAGAGCTTGGGGAGGCGCGGCGCGAGCCAGATCGAGCCGAACCCGATCGTGGTGGTCACGCGCAGGTTGCCGAACACCTCCTCCTCCGCGTCGCGGATCCGCGCGGCGGCCGCTTCCAGGCGCTTGGTCATGTGCTGCGTCGCGTCGAAGAGCAGCTCGCCCTGCTCGGTCAGGATCAGCCCGCGGGCGTGGCGGTGGAAGAGCGTGGTGTCGAGGCTTTCCTCCAGCGCGCGAATCTGCCGGCTGACCGCGGATTGAGACAGGAGCAGCACTTCGCCCGCATGGGTCAGCGACCCCGCGTCGGCGACGGCATGAAAGATACGAAGCTTGTCCCAGTCCACCGGCGTCCCTCATGTTTGGAAAGGCTTTGGCACATTCGGCGTCACAAGATAAGCTTGGGCGGCGCACAAAGATTCCGCTTTATGGGTCAATATTTGTGACCTATAATCGTTGCGGGAGGAACGACCATGCGCCACGACGTCTCTCTTTCGGACCGCTACGACCTGACGAAGGATACCGTCCTGCTGAACGGCACGCAGGCGCTCGTCCGTCTGATGCTGATGCAGAAGGAGCGGGACCGCCGGGCCGGGCTCAACACGGCCGGCTACTGCACCGGCTATCGCGGCTCGCCCTTGGGCGGGGTCGACCTGAATATGGCGAAGGCCCGCAAGGTGCTGGAGCCCAACGACATCACCTTCCAGCCGGGTCTGAACGAGGACCTGGCCGCGACCGCGCTCTGGGGCAGCCAGCAGGCGGAGCTGCGCGGCGAGGGCAAGTTCGACGGGGTGTTCGGCCTCTGGTACGGCAAGGGCCCCGGCGTCGACCGTTCCGGCGACGTGATGCGGCATGCGAACATGGCCGGCACCTCGAAGCATGGCGGCGTGCTGATGGCGATGGGCGACGACCACACGGGCGAGTCCTCGACCACCTGTCACCAGTCCGACTGGGCGCTGGTCGACGTGCACATGCCGGTGCTGTCGCCCGCGGGCGTGCAGGAGATCCTGGATTTCGGCCTCTACGGCTGGGCGCTGTCGCGCTACGCGGGGGTCTGGGTCGGGCTGAAGACGATGAAGGACACGGTCGAGGTCACCAGCGTGGTCGACGGCCGTCCCGACCGGCTGAGCTTCATCACGCCCGAGTTCGACCTGCCCGAGGGCGGCGTCAATATCCGCCTCAACGATCACTGGATCCCGCAGGAGGACCGGCTGTTGGGCTACAAGCGCTGGGCGGCCGAGGCCTTCGCCCACGCCAACGGCATCGACAAGCGCATGCATGGCAAGCCCGGCGCCAAGATCGGCTTCGTCGCGGCGGGCAAGAACTGGCTGGATCTCGTGCACGCGATGAACCTGCTGGGGCTCGACGCGGCCGAATGCGAGCGGCTGGGCATCACCACCTACAAGGTCGGGCAGACCTGGCCGATGGACATGCGCGGCCTGCATGACTGGGCCGAGGGGCTGGAGCTGATCGTCTGCGTCGAGGAAAAGCGCAAGCTGATCGAGGTGCAGGTCAAGGAGGCGATCTTCGACGACCGCCGCGGGCGCCGCGTCTACGGCTATCGCAAGTCCAGCGCCGGGCCGATCCTCTTCCCGCAGGCCTATGCGCTCGACCCCGCCGACATCGCGCTGAAGCTGGGCGGCATCCTGAAGGAGGAAGGCCGCGGCACCGACCGGATCGAGGCGGGCCTGGCCCGCGTGACCGAGGCCAAGCGCGCCGACAACGCCCCCGAGATCGCCACCCGCACGCCCTGGTACTGCTCGGGCTGTCCGCACAACACCTCGACCAAGGTGCCCGAAGGTTCGCGCGCGGGTGCGGGCATCGGCTGCCATGTCATGGCGCTCTGGATGGACCGCAACACCGAGGGCTACACCCATATGGGCGCCGAAGGCGTCAACTGGGTGGGCGAAAGCCAGTTCTCGACCCGCGAGCACGTGTTCCAGAACCTGGGCGAGGGCACCTACAACCATTCCGGTATCCTGGCGATCCGCGCCGCGCTCGCCGCGAACACCACCATCACCTACAAGATCCTCTACAACGACGCCGTCGCCATGACCGGCGGCCAGCACAACGAGGGCGACCTGCAGCCCGAGCAGATCGCGCGCGAGCTGCAGGCGATGGGCGTGAAGACCATCGCCGTGGTCTACGACGAGAAGGAGGGCGTCGACCGCTCGCTCTTCCCGTCCGGGCTGGACTGGCATGAACGGGCCGAGATGCCGCAGGTGCAGGCGGCGATGACCCAGGTGAAGGGGGTCAGCGCGATCCTCTACATCCAGACCTGCGCCGCCGAGAAGCGCCGCCGCCGCAAGCGCGGCCAGTTCCCCGATCCCGACCGCCGCATCTTCATCAACACCGATGTCTGCGAGGGCTGCGGCGATTGCGGGGTGCAGTCGAACTGCGTGAGCCTGGTGCCGGTCGAGACGGCCTTCGGGACCAAGCGCGCGGTCGACCAGTCGACCTGCAACAAGGACTATTCCTGCGTGAACGGCTTCTGCCCGTCCTTCGTGTCGGTCGAGGGGGCCGAGCTGAAGAAACGCGCGACGACCGAGATCGACACGGGCCACCTGGCCCAGCCTGAGCTGCCGGTGATCGACCATACTTGGAACACCGTCATCACCGGCGTGGGAGGCACCGGCGTGATGACCATCGGCGCGGTGATGGCTATGGCCGCGCATCTGGACGGCAAGGGCGCCGGTCTGATGGAGATGGCGGGCCTGGCACAGAAGGGCGGGGCCGTCGCGCTGCATTGCCGGCTGGGCGAGACGCCCGACGACATCTCGGCCATCCGCGTCGCGCTGGGCGAGGCCGACGCGCTGATCGGCGGCGACCTGGTGGTCAGCGCGGGAGCGAAGACCCTGGCGCTGACGACGACGGGCCGCACTGGCGCGGTGGTCAACGCCCACGAGATCGTCACCGGCGATTTCACCGGCAACCCCGATTTCAAGCTGCCCGCCGACCAGCTGACGCTGTCGCTTAAGGCGCGCCTGCGGGACGGGCTGACGATGTTCGACGCCTCCGCGCTGGCCGAGGCGACGCTGGGCGACACGATCTTCTCGAACATGATGATCCTGGGCGCGGCCTGGCAAAAGGGCCTGGTGCCGCTCAGCCACGAAGCGATCCACCGCGCGATCGAGCTGAACGGCGCGGCGGTCGAGCGCAACCAGCGCGCCTTCGAGCTGGGCCGCTGGGCGGTGCTGAACCCCGAGGAGGTGACGCGTGTCCTGGCGCCGAGCGTGGTCGCGCTGCCCGAGACGCCCGAGCGGGCCGAGGCGCTGCGCGCGGCGCACCTGCGCGCCTACCAGTCCAAGCGCTATGCCCGCCGCTATACCGAGCGGCTGGAAACGATCGCCGACCCGGCGGTCCGGGACGCGGTCGCGAAGGGCTATCACAAGCTTCTGGCCTACAAGGACGAGTACGAGGTCGCGCGCCTCCTGACGGAGACGCGCGCCAAGGCCCGCGCCGCCTTCGACGGCGATCTGAAGCTGACCTATCACCTGGCCCCGCCCTTCCTGTCGAAGCCGGGTCCCGACGGCCGCCCGCAGAAGCGATCCTTCGGCCAGTGGATCGAGCGGTTCTATCCGCTGCTCGCGCGCGGCAAGGTCCTGCGCGGCACGCCGCTCGACCCGTTCGGCCGCACCGCCGAGCGTCGCATGGAGCGCGCGCTGATCGCGGAATACGAGCGCGATCTCGACGCGGTGCTGCCGCTGGTGACCGACCGGACGCGCGAGGCCGTGGTGGCGCTCGCCGAACTGCCGCTGAGCATCCGCGGCTTCGGGCCGGTCAAGGACGCCAATGCCCGGAAGGCCGCCAAGCGCCGCGAGGACTTGCTGGCCGCCATCCGGGCCGGCGGGCCGAACCTGGCGCAGGCGGCGGAATAGCGCCGCGCCTCAGCGCTTGCGGATGGTGAAGGCGTGGCCGTCGACGCCGACGAATTCATGCCCGGCCTCGGCGCAGAAATGCGGCACGTCGACATGGGCGGCGGGATCGTCGGCATGAAGGATGACGAGCGCGCCCGCGGGCAGCGACCCCATCCGCTTGCGCAGCCGCAGGACGGGGAGCGGGCAGAGAAGTCCCAGCGCGTCGATCTCCAGATCCGCCATCATCATGGTCCTTAATTTCGCCGCGGGCATCTGCCAGTATCGCGCAAGGCAGGACAAGGCATGACGACCCGATGACGCAGACCGTTCGGCGCCGCAAGGTGCTCTATGTTCCGGGCTACGACCCGTTCCACCCGCGCCGCTACCGGGAGCTCTATCGCAGCGAGGGTGCGAAACAGGCGGCGATCTCGGGCTATGCGATCTCGCAGGAGAAGGGCGACGGTCTCTGCGCCTGGCGCGTCCGCAGCGAAATGGACGGGGCGGTGACCGAGGCCGAGATCGAGGTGCTCGTCTGGTCGGATATCGTCGCCGAGAGCATGGAGGCGACGATCCCCGCGACCTATGCCCAACTCGTCCGCACGGCCTGGGCCTATATCGGCTCGGGCGCGCTGTTTCGCCTGATGCGGCTGCGGCAGGGGCCGGTGCTGGCCGCGCTCTATCCGATCGCCGTGCTGCTAGGGCAGCTTCTGGTGGCGGCCGGGATCGGCGCCCTGGTGATCTGCGCGCTGGTCCAGGCCCTGACCTGGGCCGTCGCGGGCCCGATCTGGGATTTCGCGGTGACGATCGGCGTTGTCTCCGGGCTGGCGGGCCTCGGCGTCGCCTGGGCCCTGCTGCGCTGGTTCAAGCGGCTCGATGGCCGGATCTTCGCCTACTACCTGATGCATGATTTCGCCTTCACCGCGCGGTGGGACGGCGCCTATCCGCCCCGGCTCGAGGCGCGGCTGGCGGAGTTCGGCGACAGGATCGCCGCGGCACTGGCCTCGGAGGTGGACGAGGTGCTGGTCGTGGGCCATTCCTCGGGGGCGCATCTGGCGATCTCGGTTCTGGCCGACATGATCCGGGCGGGGCGGGTGCCGGCCGGCAAATGCGCCTTCCTGAGCCTCGGGCATGTCGTTCCGATGGTCAGTTTCCTGCCGCAGGCCAATCGGTTGCGCGCCGATCTTCACGTCATGGGCGGGCAGGACCGGATCGCCTGGCTGGACGTGACGGCGCCCGGCGACGGCTGCGCCTTCGCGCTCTGCGACCCGGTCGCCGTCTCGGGCGTCGCGCCTGAGACGCAGACCGGCCCTCTGGTGATCTCGGCGGCCTTCACCCAGACGCTGAGCCTCGCGGCGCAGGCGGCGCTGAAGCGGCGCTATTTCCGGCTGCATTTCCAGTATCTCTGCGCCTTCGACCGGCCCGGCGATTACGACTATTTCCGCATCACCGCCGGGCCCCTGACGCTGGGCCAGCGGTTCGCGGGCCGCGCGCCCAGCCCCTCGCGCCTGACGGCGCCGGTGAACGGCTTCACGGCGATGGCCGCGTGATCCCGCCCAAGCCGTCGGCGCGGGCGGGGACGGTCGGGCTTCTGGCCTATGCGCGCGCCTTTCGGGCCGACATCCTCTCGGCCCAGCCCGCGCGGCTCTACCGGGCCTGGATGGCCGAGTTCCGGACGCCGTTCTTCCGCAGCTACATGATGAACGACCCGGCGCTGATCGATCTCGTGCTGCTGCAGCGGCCCGACGACTTTCCGAAATCCGACCGGGTGCGCGAGGGGCTGGCGCCGCTTCTCGGGCGGTCCGTCTTTGTCACGAACGGCGCCGAGTGGAAGCGACAGCGCCGGATCATCGATCCGGCCTTCGCGGGCGGGCGGCTACGCGACGCGTTTCCGGGGATGCTGGACGCCGCCGCGGCGATGGTCGCGCGGCAGGAGGACGGGGAGCACGAAGTCGAGCGGCTGGCGAGCTATGCGGCCGCGGACGTGATCTTCCGGACGCTCTTCTCGGTCCCGATCGAGGACCGCCTCGCGGCGCAGGTCTTCGCCGAGTTCCGCGCCTACCAGCGGAGCCAGCCGCTCCTGAACCTCGCCGCGCTGGTGCCGCTGCCGCGCTGGCTGCCGCGCCCGCACCGGCGCGGGACGCTGGCCGCCGCGCGGTCGATCCGGGCGGCCATCGCGGCCCTGGTCGAGCGGCGCGGGGCCCAGATCGCGGCGGGGACGGCGCCCGACGACCTGGCGACCAAGATCATGACCTTCGCCGACCCGGAGACGGGCCACCGCTTCTCGCCCGGGGAAATGGTGGACCAGGTCGCGATCTTCTTCCTCGCGGGCCACGAGACCAGCGCCTCGGCGCTGGCCTGGGCGCTCTACCTGCTCGCCACCCATCCAGACGCGCAGGACCGCGTCGCGGCGGAGGCGGCGCGCGACTGGGATGGCATGGCGATCGGCGATCTGTCCCGGCTGCCCTTCACGCGCGATGTTTTCCGCGAGACGCTGCGGCTCTATCCGCCCGTGCCGATGATGGTGCGGCAGACCACGCGGCCCGAGAGTTTCCGCGACCGGGCCGCGCCGAAGGGCGCGCAGGTGGTGCTGAGCCCCTGGCACCTGCACCGCCACGAGCGGCTGTGGGACGACCCCGACGGGTTTGACCCCGACAGGTGGGGCCGGGCGGCGACGGCCGAGAGCGCGCGGCGCGCCTATATGCCGTTCAGCGCCGGGCCGCGGGTCTGCACCGGCGCGGGCTTCGCGATGGCCGAGGGCGTGGTGCTGCTGGCGCGCATGATCGCCGCATTTCGGGTCGCGCCGGTAGGCCCGCCGCCGGTGCCGGTCGCGCATCTGACGGTGCGGGCGCGCGACGGCATCCGGCTGCGCTTCGCCCGCCGCTGAGCGCCGTCAGTCGGTGCCGCGATAGGGCTGCACATATTGCAGCGCCATATCCCAGGGAAAGAAGATCCAGGTGTCCTGGCTGACCCCGGTGATGAAGGTGTCGACCATCGGCTCGCCCTTGGGCTTGGCGTAGACGGTGGCGAAATGCGCCTTGGGATAGAGCTTGCGGACGACTTCCAGCGTCTTGCCCGAGTCGACGAGGTCGTCGATCACCAGAACGCCCGTGCCGTCGCCGACCATGCTCTCCTCGGGCTTCGACAGGACCTGCGCCTCGCCCTGGGTCTGGTGGTCGTAGGACTTGACCGAAATCGTGTCGACCAGCCGGATGTCCAACTCGCGCGCGACGATCATGGCCGGCGCCATGCCGCCGCGGGTGATGGCCACGATCGCGCGCCAGCCGCCATCGTCGGGGCCGCGCCCGTCCAGGCGCCAGGCCAGGGCGCGGCTGTCGCGATGGATTTGGTCCCAGCTGATGTGAAAGCCTTTTTCATGGGGCAGTTTTTCGGACATGGAAGCCTCCGGGACGGATCAGGGAAGGACGAGGCGGACGCCCAGCGCGCCCAGCGCCACGCCCAGCGACCGGTCGAGCGCGGTCTTGAACCGGCCGTAGGCGGCGCGGGCGCGCGGCAGTGAGAAGAGCCGGGCGACGAGGATGTACCACGCCGCCTCGACCCAGAAGATGTTGAATAGGACCAGCGCCTTCTCGGCCGGCGTTGAGGTGGCCGGGACGAGGCCCACGAAGATCGCGCCGAAGAAGATCGCGGGCTTGGGGTTGGCCAGCATCGCCAGCGTACCCAGCCGGATGGCCGAGCGCATGCCCCGCGGCGGGCCGGCTTCGGCGGCGGGGATCGGGTCGGGCGCGTGGCGCCACATCCGCACGGCCAGCCAGACGAGGAAGGCCGCGCCCAGGAACTTGAGCGCGGTGAAGAGCAGCGGCGCGATCTCGAACAGAAGCGACAGCCCCAGCAGCGCCGCGCCCGCCCAGATCGTCGCGGCGAGGCCGAAGCCGAGGGCGAGGCCCAGTGCCGGGCGGTAGCCCTCGGCCGCGGCGGTCTTGACCGACAGCACGAAGGACGGGCCGGGTGAGATCGCAGCCAGCAGATGCGCCAGCGCCAGCGTGACGAAGGCCAGCGCGCTCATGCCGTCACCAGAAGCCGCAGGCCCAGCCCGCCCAGCACGAGCGCCATGGCGCGGCTGATCAGCGGCTTGAAGGCGAGGTAACGCGCGCGGACGCGGTCGCGCGACATCAGGAAGGCGAGGGTGGAATAGACCGCGATTTCGAGCGCGATGTGGTTCGCGGTGATCAGCGCGATCTCGGCCGCCGACAGGCCGGGCGGGAAGATCACCAGCAACACGCCCGCGGCGAAGAGGATGGATTTCGGATTGCCGAGATTCAGAAGGAAGCCCCGCAGGAAGGCCCGCCGGCGCGACACCGGCGGAGCCGCGGTCACCGGCGCATGCGCGCCGCGCCAGATCTGGATCGCGAAGACGAGAACCAGGAGCGCGCCGCCCAGCTTCATCGCGGTGTAGGCCAGCGGGAAGAGCTCGAACAGCGCCTCGAGCCCGAGGAGCGCGGCCAGCGTCCAGAGCCCGGCCATGACGGCGAGCCCGAGGCCGGTGACGACGCCTTCCTTGCGTCCGCCCCGCAGGCTGGCCTGGGTGCAGACCAGGAAAGCCGGCCCGGGTGCGGCACAGGCGACGAAGAGCGCCGCGTTGAAGGCGGCGAGCTGGGCGACCGTGAGGGTCTCCATCACTCGGGCTTCTTCTCCCGCGTGATGTCGGGCGCGTCGGGGTTCTTCATGCCGATGACATGATAGCCGCTATCGACATGGTGTACCTCGCCGGTGACGGCCGAGGCCAGGTCCGAGAGCAGGTACATGGCGGATTTGCCGACCTCCTCCTGCGTGACGGTGCGGCGCAGGGGCGAGTTGTATTCGTTCCATTTCAGGATGTAGCGGAAATCGCCGATGCCCGAGGCCGCGAGCGTCTTGATCGTGCCCGCGCTGATCGCGTTCACCCGGATGCCGTCGCGGCCCAGATCCTCGGCGAGGTATTTCACGCTGGTCTCGAGCGCCGATTTGGCGAGGCCCATAACGTTGTAATGCGGCATCACCCGCTCGGCACCGAGATAGCTGAGCGTCAGGGCGCTGCCGCCTTCGGTCATCATCTTCTCGGCGCGCTGCATCACGGCGGTGAAGCTGAAGACCGAGATGTTCATGGTGGTCAGGAAGTTCTCGAGCGAGGTGTCGAGATAGCGGCCACGCAGCTCGGACTTGTCGGAGAAGCCGATGGCGTGGACGACGAAATCCAGCCGGTCCCAGTGCTCGGCCAGCCCGGCGAAGAGCGCGTCGATCGAGGCGCCGTCGCCCACGTCGCAGGGCAGCACGATGTCGCTGCCCACCTGGGCGGCCAGCGGATCGACGCGCTTCTTCAGCGCCTCGCCCTGGTAGGAGAAGGCCAGCTCGGCCCCTTGTTCGGCGCAGGCCTTGGCGATGCCCCATGCGATCGACTTGTCATTGGCGAGGCCCATGATGAGCCCGCGCTTGCCTTGCATGATCCCCGCCATTCGTCCCCTCCGCCTTGCGTCCCAACCGGCTTTAGGCGATTGCCCCTATACCGGCAAGGATAACGGGTACGGGGACAGGATGGCCGAACGGGACGGCATTTTCGCGGGCGACGATCCCTTTGCGTTGGCGCAGGCCTGGCTGACCGAGGCCGAGGGCAGCGAGCCCGAGGACGCGAACGCCATCGCGCTGGCGACCGTCGATGCCGACGGTCTGCCCAATGTCCGGATGGTCCTGCTCAAGGAGATCGAGATCGTCGGCGGCGCGGATGGCGGCTTCGTCTTCTACACCAATTTCGACGGTAAGAAGGGGCGCGAGCTGGCCGAGACGCCGAAGGCGGCCTTCGTCGTGCACTGGAAGAGCTTGCGGCGCCAGATCCGGGTCCGCGGGCCCGTGGAGCGCGTCTCGGACGCGCAGGCCGACGCCTATTACGCCTCGCGCAGCCTGAAGTCGCGCCTGGGGGCCTGGGCCTCCAAGCAGTCGCGCCCGCTGGAGAGCCGGACCGCGCTGATGTCGGAGGTGGCCAAGGTCACCGCGTCGCATGGCCCTAATCCGAAGCGGCCGCCATTTTGGGGCGGCTTCCGGATTCGGCCGGTGGAAATTGAGTTCTGGGCAGACGGCGCATTTCGCCTACATGACCGATTCAGATGGTCGCGACGCATGGATGGCACGTGGGAGGTGCAGCGTCTCAACCCCTGAGGGGCCTTCGACGGCGGGTATTTGCCGCCTGACCCCACGAAAACTATGTCCATTCTTTATTAAGATTGTCTTCATTCATTTCCTGACTATGGAAGGGGCCTTTGCGAAGAGGCCCTCGACGGGCGATGGCAAGAACAAAAGGGCAGTGGGATGAAGGATGTGGATCGCGAGGCGGCGATGGGTGGCGGGGAAGACGTCATCGTCGAGGGGGTCGTCAAATGGTTCGACCCGACGCGCGGCTTCGGATCTCGTCGTGGCCGATGACCTCGAACGCGACGCCCTTCTGCATGTGAACGTGCTGCGCAATTACGGGCAGAGCTCGGTCGCCGATGGCAGCGCCGTGCGCTTCCGCCACCAGGCGACGCCGCGCGGATTGCAGATCACCGAGGTCCTGGCCGTCGACGCGCCCGCGCCGGCCCTGGCCGAGGAGCCGCCCGCCTTCCTGGCCGACGTGCCCTCCGACCTGCCGTTCCTGGCCGCGCGCGTGAAGTGGTTCGACAAGAACAAGGGATTCGGCTTCGCCAACAGCTTCGGCGAGACCGACGACATCTTCGTGCATATGGAGGTGCTCCGGCGCTTCGGTCTGGCCGATCTCGCGGCGGGGGAGGCGATCTGCCTCCGCGCCATCGACGGCGAACGGGGACGTCAGGCAGTCGAGGTGCGCCGGTGGGAATACTACATCGCCTGATCCGGCGGGGGCTCGGCGGTGCAGCCGCCTGGGCCCTGACCTGCGGCGCGGCCCTCGCGGCCTGCGCCGCCGACCGCGTCGATATCCGGGGCGAATTCGGCAAGGCGCAATTTCGGGTCGAGCTGGCGCTCACCACCGAGGAGCAGGCGCGGGGTCTGATGTTCCGCGAGGAGCTGGCGCGCATGGCGGGCATGCTCTTCGTCTACCCGCGCACGCAGGAGGTCGGCTTCTGGATGCGCAACACGCTGATCCCGCTCGACATGATCTTCCTCGACGAAGCGGGGCGCGTGGTGAAGGTCCATGCCAACGCGATCCCGCGCGACGAGACGGTGATCCGCTCCGGCGCGCCCACGCGCGCGGTGCTCGAGATCAATGGCGGGATGGCGGAGACGCTGGGCATCGATGCGGGCGACGAGCTGCGCTCGCCCGTGATGCCGCAGGACGGCGCGGCATGGCCCTGCGAGGATGCTTCCCAATAGCGCGCGTCCCTGCTAACCCGCCGCGCAGGTCGGGGCGTGGCGCAGTCTGGTAGCGCACCTGTTTTGGGTACAGGGGGTCGTGAGTTCGAATCTCGCCGCCCCGACCAGTCGGACACAAGATCTTGCGGCCCGGAGGGGCATCGCCCCGAGGGGTGCGGGGCGGCGAGGGCATGTCGTGGTGCGGGGTCCGGGCTTCGCTGTGCTCCGAAAACCACATCGCCGGCGACGGGGTACGGCGATTTCTCCCCGATCGCTCCACAGGGAGGACCTTGCGTAAACCCCTGCGAAACGGGCCCCGCGCGCGACGCTCCACCGCCTCGGCGCGGCGGCGACAAGCGCTCAGCCGGGGCTCACAACTTACCCACAGGAACGGCCCACAATTTCTTTGTGACGAATCGTTGACGCTTTGCGCGAACGCCCTCTAATTTGCGGTCCTGTCGGGGGTATACACCATATATGGTGCGGTCCGGCGGAACAGGACGAAAGCACCGGCCCCGGCGAAAGGGGCCCGCCCGGGTGGCAGACGCCGGGGGCGGGAGAGTGCGCGCGTCCGGCAGGACACGGACATTTGGCAGGAGAGCCCCGATTATGCGCATCGAACGGAAATTGACCGAAGCCGGCAAGGACGCCTACGCGGCGCTGGCCTTCACCACGACCACCTCGGAGATCCGCAATCCGGACGGCACCACGGTGTTCAAGCTGGACGCGGTCGAGATCCCCGAGGGCTGGAGCCAGGTCGCCTCCGACGTGATCGCGCAGAAATACTTCCGCAAGGCCGGCGTCCCGGCGCGGCTGAAGGCCGTCAAGGAAAAGGGCGTGCCCGAGTTCCTGTGGCGCCGCACCGCCGACGAGGCCGCACTGGCCGAGCTGCCCGAGGAGGCGCGCTACGGCGGCGAGACCTCGTCCAAGCAGGTCTTCGACCGGCTGGCGGGCGCCTGGGCCTATTGGGGCTGGAAGGGCGGCTATTTCTCCTCCGAAGACGACGCGCGCGCCTATTTCGACGAGATGCGCGTCATGCTCGCCCGCCAGATGGGCGCGCCGAACAGCCCGCAATGGTTCAACACCGGCCTGCACTGGGCCTATGGCATCGATGGCCCCGCGCAGGGCCACCACTATGTCGATCCGTTCACCGGCAAGCTGGTGAAGTCGAAATCCTCCTACGAGCATCCGCAGCCCCATGCCTGCTTCATCCAGTCCGTTGGCGACGACCTGGTGAACGATGGCGGCATCATGGACCTGTGGGTCCGCGAGGCGCGGCTCTTCAAGTACGGCTCGGGCACGGGGACGAATTTCAGCCATCTGCGCGGTGAGGGCGAGCGCCTGTCGGGCGGCGGCAAGTCGAGCGGTCTGATGGGCTTCCTGAAGATCGGCGACCGCGCGGCGGGCGCGATCAAGTCGGGCGGCACCACGCGCCGCGCGGCCAAGATGGTCATCGTCGACATGGACCATCCCGATATCGAGCAGTTCATCGACTGGAAGGTGATCGAGGAGCAGAAGGTCGCGGCGCTGGTCGCGGGCTCCAAGGCGCACCAGGCGCAGCTGACCGAGGTCATGCAGGCCGTGCGCGCCTGGGACGGCTCGCTCGACGATGCCTGCGACCCGGCGGTCAACGAGTCGCTCAAGGCGGTGATCCGCACCGCCAAGAAGCACATGATCCCCGAAGCCTATATCATGCGCGTCCTGCAATACGCGCGGCAGGGCTATGACAGCATCGAATTCCCGACCTACGACACCGACTGGGACTCGGAGGCCTACAACTCGGTCTCGGGCCAGAACTCCAACAACTCGGTCCGCGTCACCAACGCCTTCCTGCACGCCGTCGAGAAGGATGCCGATTGGGAGCTGACCAACCGCACCGACGGGAAGGTCTCCAAGACCGTCAAGGCGCGCGATCTGTGGGACAAGGTGGGCCACGCCGCCTGGGCCTGCGCCGATCCGGGCATCCAGTTCCACGACACCGTCAACGATTGGCACACCTGCCCCAAAGACGGCCCGATCCGCGGCTCGAACCCGTGCTCGGAATACATGTTCCTCGACGACACGGCCTGCAACCTGGCCTCGATGAACCTGCTGAAGTTCCTCAAGGCGGACGGCGGCTTCGATCACGAGCTCTACATCCACGCCTCGCGGCTCTGGACCGTTACGCTGGAGATCAGCGTGATGATGGCGCAGTTCCCCTCCAAGGAGATCGCGCAGCGCAGCTACGACTTCCGCACGCTGGGCCTGGGCTATGCCAATATCGGCGGCCTGCTGATGAACATGGGGCTGGGCTATGACAGCCGCGAGGGCCGCGCGCTCTGCGGTGCGCTGACCGCGCTGATGACCGGCGTCAGCTACGCCACCTCGGCCGAGATGGCGGGCGAGTTGGGCCCGTTCCCGGGCTACAAGAAGAATGGCGCGCATATGCTGCGGGTCATGCGCAACCACCGCAACGCCGCGATGGGCAAGACCGAGGGTTACGAGCAGCTCGCCGTCGCGCCGGTCGCGCTGGATATCGCGGGCTGCCCTGACACCACGCTGACCAAGCTCGCCGCGGAGATCTGGGACGAGGTCGTCGCGCAGGGCGAGAAGCATGGCTTCCGCAACGCGCAATCGACGGTGATCGCGCCCACCGGCACGATCGGCTTGGTGATGGATTGCGACACCACCGGGATCGAGCCCGATTTCGCGCTGGTGAAGTTCAAGAAGCTGGCCGGCGGCGGCTATTTCAAGATCATCAACCAGTCGGTCCCCGCCGCCCTGCGCAAGCTAGGTTACGGCGAGGCGCAGATCGCCGAGATCATCGCCTACGCGGTGGGTCACGGCTCGCTCGGCCAGGCGCCCGGCATCAACCACACGGCGCTGATCGGGCACGGCTTCGGCAAGGCCGAGATCGAGAAGATCGAGGCCGCGCTGCCCTCGGCCTTCGACATCCGCTTCGTCTTCAACCAGTGGACGCTGGGCGAGGAGTTCTGCACCCAGACGCTGGGCATCCCGGCGGCCAAGCTGAACGATCCCAGCTTCGACCTGCTGCGCCATCTCGGCTTCTCGAAGGCCGAGATCGACGCGGCGAACGACCATGTCTGCGGGACGATGACGCTGGAAGGCGCGCCGGGCCTCAAGGACGCGCATCTGAGCGTCTTCGACTGCGCCAATCCCTGCGGCAAGAAGGGCAAGCGCTTCCTGTCGGTGGACAGCCACATCCGGATGATGGCCGCCGCGCAGAGCTTCATCTCGGGGGCGATCTCGAAGACGATCAACATGCCGAACGCGGCCACGATCGAGGATTGCAAGGCGGCCTACGAGCTGTCCTGGAGCCTCGGGGTGAAGGCCAACGCGCTCTATCGCGACGGCTCGAAGCTGAGCCAGCCGCTCGCCGCCTCGCTGGTCGAGGATGACGACGAGGCCGCCGAGGTTCTGGAGACGGGCACTTCAGCGCAGAAGGCCGAGGTGCTGGCCGAGAAGGTCATCGAGAAGATCATCGTCAAGGAGATGGTCCGCAGCCACCGCGAGAAGATGCCCGAGCGCCGCAAGGGCTACACCCAGAAGGCGGTCGTGGGCGGGCACAAGGTCTATCTGCGGACCGGCGAATATGCCGACGGCAACCTAGGCGAGATCTTCATCGACATGCACAAGGAAGGTGCGGGCTTCCGGGCGATGATGAACAACTTCGCCATCGCGGTGTCGGTGGGGCTGCAATACGGCGTGCCGCTCGAGGAGTTCGTCGACGCCTTCACCTTCACCAAGTTCGAACCGGCGGGGATGGTGCAGGGCAACGACTCGATCAAGAACGCCACCTCGGTGCTCGACTACATCTTCCGCGAACTGGCCGTCAGCTATCTCGACCGCGAGGACCTGGCCCATGTGAAGCCGCAGGGCACGACCTTCGACTCGATCGGCGAAGCGGAGGACCCGGGGACGGGCGACGGCAATGTCAGCGCGCCCACCCAGTCCGCGGCGTCGAAGTCGCTGGAGGTGATCAAGTCGGTGACCTCCTCGGGCTACCTGCGCAAGCGCCTGCCCGAGGATCTGGTCGCGCTGCGCGGCGGCATGGATGCCGTCGCCGCCGAGATCGCCCAGACGGGCGGCACGGTGGCGCTGAAGGCCGAGACCTCGACGATCGCCGTGGCCGCCACGAGCATGGACGCCCGCACGAAGGCGAAGATGCAGGGCTACGAGGGCGAGGCTTGTGGCGAGTGCGGAAACTACACGCTGGTGCGGAACGGCACCTGCATGAAATGCAACACCTGCGGGGGGACCAGCGGATGCAGCTGATGAATGCCCTTGGGGCTGAAATGAAGAAAGAGCTTCCGTTCAGCGACGAGAGCGGCATCATCTATCGCTTCGGCTTATGGCAGCTACTCGGCGTTCCGGACTTCGGCCCATCAATTTACGCCTTTTGCTACAACGATGGAGTTGCATGGCAGGTCCTTTACATCGGGAAGGCAAAGAGACTTCGCGCGCGCATCTCAGGACATGAGAAGCTCCAGGTGGCGAGGGAACTCGGCGCAACACACCTTGCGGTGTACCCAATGAATGCGCTCGCTGAGGTTGGATTGGACGCTTTGGAAGAGCGACTGATCAAAAGGTACCAGCCGATTCTAAACGTTCGAGATAACCCGAGCGCGAACCCTATTGTGCGAGCGCTTCTTCAGCGTCGCGCCAAATGAAGAGTTCGGAATGCAATACCTGCGGCGGAACAAGCGGGTGTAGCTGAGGCCGGCGGACAGGCGGCGGGGGCCCTTCGGGGCCCCCGTTTTCATTCTCGGCGCAGGAAATCGGCGCCGGACCGGAGGGGAGAAAGGCAAAGGCCCGGCACGCTGGCGGCGTGCCGGGCCTTGTCATGTCCGGGACGCGCCCGCGGGCTACTCGGCCGCGGTGTCGATCTCGATGACGGGCTCCATGCCCTGCAGCTTCTCGTCCGAGAGGTGGCACTTGATCTGGTGGCCGTTGAAGCCCTTCATCGGGGGCACCTGCGTCTCGCAGAGATTGCCCGGCACTTCCGACTTCCAGCGGCAGCGGGTCTGGAAGGGGCAGCCCGACGGCGGGTTCATCGCCGAGGGAATATCGCCTTCGAGCACGATGTGCTTCTTCTTCACCCGCGTATCCGCGATCGGCACGGCCGAGAGCAGCGCCTCGGTGTAGGGGTGGTAGGGCGGGGCGAAGACCTCGTCCGTGGTGCCCAGCTCGACGACGTGGCCGAGATACATGACCATGACGCGATCCGCGAGGTAGCGGACGATCGACAGGTCGTGGCTGATGAAGAGGAGCGTCGTCTTGTGCTCGCGCTGGATCTCCATCAGCAGGTCCGTCACCGCGGCCTGGACCGAGACGTCGAGCGCCGAGACCGGCTCGTCCGCGACCACGATCCGGGCGTCGCCCGCGAAGGCGCGGGCGATGCCGACGCGCTGTTTCTGGCCGCCGGAGAGCTGGCGCGGCATCCGGTCGGCGAATTCGCGCGGCAGCTTCACGAGGTCCAGAAGCTGCAGCATCCGCTCGCGCCGGGCGGCGTCGCTGTCGCCGACATCGAAGACCTCGAGCGCGCGGATGATCTGGCGGCCCACGGTCATCGAGGGATTGAGCGTATCGAACGGGTTCTGGAACACCATCTGGATGTCGGCGATCTGCTTCGTGCTGCGCTTCTCGATCGGGGTGTCCTGGATGTCCTGGTTGCCCATCGTGATGGCGCCGTCGGTCGCGGTCTCGAGCCCCATCAGGACCTTGGCCAGCGTTGACTTGCCGCAGCCCGACTCGCCCACGATGGCCAGCGTCTCGGATTCGCGGGCCTCGAAATCGAGGGTCTCGTTCGCCTTGACGACCTTCTCGTCGCCCGCGCCGAACAGCGCGTTGGCCGAGACCTCGTAGTATTTCTTCAGCTTCTGGACCTTCAGGACCGGGTCGCCGATCGGGTTCGAGCTGGCCTCAATCACATCCGCGAGCGGGGCGTTCCAGTCGATCTCGTCGAACTTCACGCAGCGCGAATGGTGCCCGGGTCCGGCGTCGCGCATCGGGATCGACCCCTGGTCGCAGCGGCCAGCTTCGAAATAGTCGCAGCGCGGGCCGAAATTGCAGCCCGGCGGGCGTTCGTGGGGCAGGGGGAAGTTGCCCGGGATGGCGATCAGCGGTCGCATGTTCTTGTTGGCGCCGGGCAGCGGGATCGAGCGGAACAGCGCCTGGGTGTAGGGATGGCGCATCCGGTCGAACACCTCGGCGATGGCGCCGTCCTCGACCGCCTCGCCGGAATACATCACGCAGACACGGTCGCAGGTTTCGAGCACCAGACCGAGGTTGTGCGAGATGAACAGCATCGAGGTCCCGTATTTCTTGCCGAGATCCTTCACGAGATCGACGATGCCCGCCTCCACGGTCACGTCGAGCGCGGTGGTCGGCTCGTCCAGGATCAGGAGCGCGGGCTTCGACATCAGCGCCATCGCGATCACGATCCGCTGCTGCTGGCCGCCAGAGAGCTGGTGCGGATAGCTGTCGAGCATCCGCTTCGGGTCGGGCAGCTTCACGTCGGTGACGACCTGCAGGGCGAGCTCGTAAGCCTCCGCCTCGGAGACGTTGTCGTGGATCTGCGGCACTTCCATCAGCTGCTTGCCGATCCGCATGGCCGGGTTCAGCGAGGCCATCGGCTCCTGGTAGATCATCGCGATCTCGTTGCCGCGGATGTCGCGCAGCTCCTCCTGGGACATCTCGCCCAGATCGCGGCCCTTGAACTTGATCGAGCCGCCGACGATGCGCCCGTTCTTGCCGAGATCCTGCATCACGCCCAGCGCCACGGTGGACTTGCCGCAGCCCGACTCGCCCACGAGGCCCACGGCCTCGCCGGGTTCCACCGAGACCGAGAAATCCATCACGGCCGGGATCTCGCGCAGGCGGGTGAAGAAGCTGATCGACAGCTGGTCGATTTCGAGGATCGGACCCTTGTGGTCGGGGTTCTGTTTCATGTCGTATCGTCCCTCTGGTGGAAGGCGCCGGGGGCACTGCCCCCGGACCCCCGGAGTATTTTCGGACCCGTGAGGATCAGTCGCGCAGGCTCTCCTCGCGCAGGCCGTCGGCCAGCAGGTTGAGACCCAGCACCAGGCTGAGCAGGGCCAGCGCCGGAACGATGGCGGCATGCGGATAGATCGACAGGAGCTTGCGGCCCTCGTTGATCGTGGATCCCCAATCCGGGCTTTCGGGCGGCAGGCCGAGGCCGAAGAAGCCGAGCGTTCCCAGAAGGATCGTCGTGTAGCCGATGCGCAGGCAGAAATCGACGATCAGCGGCCCGCGCGCATTGGGCAGGATCTCCCACAGCATGATGTACCAGGGCGTCTCGCCCCGGGTCTGGGCCGCGGCCACATAGTCGCGCGTCTTGATGTCGAGGGTCAGGCCCCGGACGATCCGGAACACCGTGGGCGAGTTCACGAACACCACCGAGACGAAGACGATCAGCACCTGGCCCGGGATGTCGAACAGGTCGAGGAAACCCGGCCAGGCGCGGAACAGCGCGATCTCGGAGGTTTGGTCGGAGACGAGCGAGAAGTAGAGCAGAAGCCCTACCGCCATCGTCACCCCGAGATAGAGGTTCCGCGTCGGCGGCTGCGTCCGGTAGCGCGAGTTGATCAGCACCGCGAGGAAGGCCAGCGGGAAGATGAACAGCACCGCCGCCATGTAGTTGGGCAGGCCCGTCGCGACGATTTCCGGCGTGACCAGCAGGTAGAAGAGCAGGATCACCGGGAAGGCGAGGATCAGGTTCGCCATGAAGGACAGGACCGTGTCCAGCCGGCCGCCGTAATAGCCCGCGGGCAGGCCCAGCGTGATGCCGACCATGAAGGCGAAGAGCGTGGCCAGCGGCGCGATCTGCATGACGATGGTCGAGCCCTGCACCATTCGGCTGAACACGTCGCGCGCGAGGTTGTCCCCGCCCAGGAGGTAGAACGGATAATCCGCGCCCTCGGCGCCCATCAGGGGCGTGCCCGGCGGCTCGTTCTTCATGCCCGAGACCTGGCTGAGCGGATCATGTGTGTAGATCAGCTCGGTCACGCCGGAATAGAAGGCGGTGAAGGTCCAGAACATGACCAGCGCGAAGCCGATCATCCCGATGGTCGAATCGAAGAGCTTGCCGTAAAGGCCCAGCCGCCGCTTGAAGACGAAGCTCAGCGTGAACATCACAGCGAGCGACAGCCAGACCGGGGTGAAGGCCTGGCTCATCCCGCCGAAGATGCCGGCGCCTTCGTGGCCGACGACCATGCCGGCGACGATATAGGCCACGATCGTCGCGACCGTGGCCCAGAGCGCGTAGGTCTGGGCGCGGCTGACGAGACCGGGGAAGCCCTCGGCCACGGCGGCGGTGCCGTCGGTGTTGATGACCACGCGGTCGGCGGTGGCGACGAAGCTGGTGGCGACGGCGAGCGCGGTGGTCACCAGAAGCGCGATGACGGCGATGGCGAGGATCGGGTCGAGAACGTCGCCGAGATCGCCGGTCCAGGTTAGCAATTCCATGAGCTCTCCTCCCTCAGGCCATTCGGATCCGCGGGTTCAGGAACACGTAGCCGATATCGGAGATCAGCTGCGTGACCAGAACGACCACGACCGAGATGATGGACACGCCCAGAAGCAGGTCGATGTCGTTGTTGCCGGCGGCCTGCACCAGCGTCCAGCCGAAGCCCTTGTAGTTGAACAGGGTCTCGACGATCACCACGCCGTTCAGCAGCCACGGGAACTGCAGCATGATGACGGTGAAGGGCGCGATCAGCGCGTTGCGCAGCGCGTGGCGCAGGACGATGGTCTTGAACGCGACGCCCTTGAGCCGCGCGGTGCGGATGTATTGCGCGGTCATGACCTCGGTCATCGAGGCCCGCGTCATCCGCGCGATATAGCCCATCCCGTAAAGCGCGATCGTCAGCACCGGCAGGGTGAAGTTCTCGAAGGTGATGTTCTCCATCGCCGAGGTGGCCGTGCCCTTGAACCATCGCAGGCCCACCGCCGAGGAGGCGAAGACCGCGATGAAGATCACGCCCGAGACGTATTCCGGCGTCGCCGTCGTGGCGATCGAGACGGTGGAGAGGGAGCGGTCGAGCTTGGAGCCTTCTTTCATGCCGGCCAGCACGCCGAGGATCAGCGCGCCGGGCACCATGACCAGCATCACGAAGAACATGAGCTTCGCCGTCTGCCAGCCGCGTTCGGCCAGGATCGCGAGCACATCCGCCTTGAAGACCGTCGAGAACCCCCAGGAGCCCTGCAGCACGCCGCAGAAGGATGGCGCATCCGCGGGATCGACCCCCGGCGTGGCGCAGCGCGAGAACACGACCTCGCCGCCTTCCTCGCGGGTGAAGGCCGGCGCGAGGCCCAGCCAGCGCGCGTATTTGATCGGCATCGGATCGAGATAGCCGCGCGAGTCGAGCCAGGTGACCACCTGCTCGTCCGACATGCGGTTGTTGGCCTGGTTCTTCGCCAGCTTCTCGAGATTGGGTTCGAGATTGGTCAGCAGGAAGACGATGAATGTCAGGCAAAGCGCCGTCAGCAGCATGACGCCGACGCGACGCAGGATGAACAGACCCATGTGGTGCCCCCGGTCCCTGTCGTTCTTTTTGCGGAGGTTTGATCGCACCTCCGGGCGTGAAGTGAACCGGGGCCGCCCGGCGAAGGGCGGCCCCGATCAGGTCGTCAGGCCGCGAGGCCCCACTTATACATCTGCGGCAGGTAGGCGATGTGCATGTCGATGCCGACCACGCCCTCGCGATAGTGCCGGAAGAGCGAGCGCCAGTAGGGCTGGATGGTCACGCCCTCCTCGATGACGATCCGCTCGATCTTGCCCATCACCTCGCGACGCGTGTCGGCGTCGGCGATGGCGTTGGCCTCCGCAAGCAGGGCGTCGAACTCGGCATTGGACCAGCCGAACTCGTTCCAAGCGACGCCCGACTTGTAGGCGAGACCCAGGACCTGCGTGCCCAGCGGGCGGTGGTTCCAGTTGGTCGAGCTGAACGGGTATTTCGTCCAGTCGTTCCAGAAGGTGGAGCCGGGCAGGATCGTCCGCTTCACCGGGATGCCCGCGTCGCGCAGCTGGGCTGCCACGGCATCGGTGGTGTTGCGGCGCCAGTCGTCGTCGATCGAGAACAGCTCGTGCTCGAAATCGGCCATCCCGGCTTCCTGCAGAAGCTCCAGCGCGCGGGCCGGATCATAGGGCAGACGCTCGGCCGTGTCGTCGAATTCCGGGTGCACCGGGCCGACATGGCAGTTGATCGCGTCCACGCCCTGGCCGGCATAGCCCAGCTCGAGCAGGACCGAGTTGTCGCAGGCCATGACCAACGCCTGGCGGACGCGCTTGTCCTCGTAGGGGCGCATGCCGTTGACTTCGGTCTGCTGGTTCGGGCGGATCACGATGGTCGAGCCCGTGACCACTTCCGACTTGGCCCAGCCGATGCTGTCGAAGATGTCGACATATTCGCCCACGTTCTCGTAGATCGCGTCGACTTCCTCGGACTCGGCGGCGGCCAGCCAGGCCGAGGGGTCCGTGCCGTAATCGACATATTCGATCCGGTCCAGCGCGGCGCCCCAGCCGGCGTCGTAGCCCCACCAGTCGTGATCGGTGTTGCGGACCAGGACCGACTTCACGCCGACCTCGTGGCTTTCGCTGAGATAGGGGCCGGTGCCGAGCTGCTGCCCCAGCAGGTCCGTCGGGTCCTGATCGGGGTGGATGACATGCGCCGGGTAGTCGGCGATGCCCGGGATCAGCGTGATGTCGGGCTGCAGCAGGTTCAGGCGGACGGTCAGGTCGTCCACGACCTCGATCGCGCCCTCGGCGGCCATGTTGGTCTCCGGATCGACGATGGAGGTAACGCGCGCGGCCATCGAGTTGCCCTCGGCGTCGGCTTCGGCCCAGCGGGCGAAGTTGAAGGCGACATGCTCGGCGGTGAACGGATCACCGTTGTTCCAGGTCACACCCGGGCGGACCTTCAGCGTGTAGACCGTGGCGTCGTCATTGGTTTCCCAGCTGTCGAGCAGCATGCCGCGGAACGAGCCGTCGGAATTGTACTCGACGAGGTATTCCAGCCAGCCGGCGGCGACATAGGACATCTGGGTCCAGTCGAAGGTGCGCGGATCCTTCAGCGCACGGACTTCCATCTGCATGCGGACGGTGCCGCCCTGCTGCATGTGGGCATCCGCCTTGGCGGGTGTCGCGCCGATCATCGCGTAAGCGGCCGGGATCGACACACCGAGCGCCGTGGCCCGCGTCAGGAACTCGCGCCGGTCCATCAGGCCGCGCTTGTGTTCGTCCGCAAACATCACGGCGCCGGGGTGGATCCCCTCGGCCAGGTTCGGATCGTGCTTCGTCATACGTCGTCATCTCCCTTTATTCGTTTCTCCCGCGGCCTCATTTTCGGGCTGCGGGCCTTGCCGGGATCCAGTCGAACCCCGGGACCGTGCCAATAGGGCCCATCGACCCCCGAGGGTCAACGGCGCAAATCGACTTGACTCCGCCTGAAAACGACAACGGAGCCCGCTTTCTGGTGTCGCTTTCAGACAATCGCGCGCGATCGGGGCCCTCTGTCCGGGCGCGATGTCGCAGGTGACGCAACGGCAACCCGGCGCTCGCGCTTGCGAAAGGCGGACGGGGTCTCGCCTGTGACGCGACCGAAGGCGCGGGTGAAATAGGCCGCGGAGCCGAAGCCCAGCGCCGCCGCGATGGTCGCCGCGCTGTCGTCGGTATCGGCCAGGCGCCGGCGCGCTTCGTGCATCACGCGCTCGCTCATGTAGCGCGCCGCGGTGATGCCGCAGGTGGCGCGGATCGTGCGGGTCAGATGCGTGGGCGTGACGTCCAGCAGGCCGGCCATGTCCTCCAGCCGGAGTCCCTCGCAGAGCCGGTCCTCGACGGCGCGGGCGAAGGCGGCGGCCAGCCGGTCGGCGGCGTTGCGGGGGCGGTCGGGGTGCAGCCGGTCGATCCGCTCGACCAGCGCCGAGAGCAGGATGACGCGCGCGAGCGCCGCGCGGCCCGTGGGCGGATCGGCCAGGTCGCCGGCGCGCCCCAGCCGGTCGAGCAGGCCCGACAGCTCGCCCTGCGTGGCCATGTCGGACACGCGCAGCGTCCGCGGCTCGGACGGCATCGGCGCCTCGAAAAGGTCGGGCAGGCGGGTCAGGCTGCCTTCGGTCATCGCGCCGGGCTGGATCGCGAAGGGCGTGCGCGGCGGCAGGACGATCGCCGTGGCGGGCGCATAGCCCCGGGTCTTGGCCAGGGTGGTGATACGGCCCTGCCCGCGGGGGATCCAGATCAGGACGGCGTGGTTTTCGACATGCGGGCGCTCGCGCCGCCAGCGCCCGACGCGGGCCAGCGGCGTCACCATCTCCTGATGCAGGCCGGCAAGGCGGTCGGCCTCGGACAGCCCGCGCGACTCGAAGAGGCGGATGCGCGACATGGGTCGAGCCTCCATGTCCCGGGCGGGGATGTCAAAGCCCCTCGGGCGCGAGGTCAGCCGGACGCCAGTTCCGGCGCCGAGATGCGCCGCCAGCCGCCCATCCGCGCGCGGAACCAGGTCCGCTGGCGCTTGGCGTAGCGGCGCGAGGCCAGGATGGCGCGGTCGCGCGCCTCGCTGAGCGGAAGCTCGCCGCGCAGATGCGCGATGAGCTCGGGCGCGCCGATGGCCTGCGCGGCATTGAGCGTCGGATCCCAGCGCGGCAGGACCCGGCGCGCCTCCTCCAGCGCGCCGGCGGCCAGCATCTGGTCGAACCGGCGGACGATCCGGGGATCGAGCCATTCCTTCGGCGCGTCGAGGACCAGCGCGGTCGCGGCGGACAAGAGCAGGGCGGGGGGCGGCGTCTCGGCCTGCCAGTCGCGGATCGAGCGGCCGGTGGCGCGCGCCACCTCCCAGGCGCGCATCACCCGCATCGGGTTGTTGCGGTCGAGCCCCGCCGCCGTCGCGGGATCCAGATCGGCCACCAGTGCGGGCAGCCCGCAGTCGCGCAGCCGGGCCTCCGCCTCGGCCCGGATCGCGGGCGGGGTCGGCGGGATGTCGGCCAGCCCTTCCGTCAGGACCCGGAAATAGAGCCCCGTGCCGCCGACGATCACCGGGCGGCGGTCCAGAAGCGGCGTCACGTCGCGCAGCCAGTCGCCTACGGAATAGGCCCGGGTCCATTCGACATGGCCATAGAGATGGTGCGGCGCGCGCGCTTCCTCGTCGGGCGAGGGCCGGGCCGTCAGGACGCGCCAATCCGCGAAGACCTGCAGGGCGTCGGCATTGACGACGGGGCGCTCCTGCGCCTCGGCCAGCGCCAGCGCCAGCGCCGATTTCCCGCTGGCCGTCGGCCCCGCGATCAGCACGGGCCGGTCCGCCGCGATATCCTCGATCAGCCGCTTCATCCGGGCTCCCGTCTCTCCCCCGCGGACCGATCCGGTCCGGTTGCCCCCGAGGGGGTATTCGGCCATAGACGGGCCCGCAACAGCCGCGGGGGATCCGACATGACCGAAGCCCAGTCCGAAGCCATCCCCGCCCGCCCCGTTCTGAACCGCGTCATGCTGAAGATCTCGGGCGAGGCGCTGATGGGCGACCAGGGGTTCGGCCTGCATCCGCCCACCGTCGAACGCATCGCCCGCGAGGTGCAATCCGTCCAGCAGATGGGCGTCGAGGTCTGCATGGTGATCGGCGGCGGCAACATCTTTCGCGGGCTGCAGGGCTCGGCCCAGGGGATGGAGCGGACGACGGCCGATTACATGGGGATGCTCGCCACGGTGATGAACGCGCTGGCGATGCAGGGCGCGCTGGAGGCGCTCGGCCTGCACACCCGCGTCATCTCGGCCATCCCGATGGACCAGGTCTGCGAGCCTTATATCCGCCGCCGCGCCGTGCGCCACCTCGAGAAGAAGCGGATCGTCATCTTCGCCGCCGGCACCGGAAACCCGTATTTCACCACCGACACGGCGGCCACGCTGCGCGCCTCCGAGATGGCCTGCGAAGCGATCTTCAAGGGCACCAAGGTGGACGGGGTCTACGACAAGGACCCGATGAAGCACGCCGACGCCAAGCGCTACGAGCAGATCAGCTACGACGAGGTGCTGTCGAAGCATCTCAAGGTCATGGACGCCTCGGCCATCGCGCTGGCGCGCGAGAACGGGCTGCCGATCATTGTCTTCTCGCTGGACACGCCGGGCGGCTTCCGCGGCATCCTCGCGGGCGAGGGGACCTATACGCGGGTGTCCGATTAACCTGCGGTCCCGGGTCCCGCCGACCCGGAAAGACCATCTTCACGTCTTTCGTCGTACCCCGTCGGCCGCAGCGATGCGGGAGGGGGTGATGATTTCCTGCAAGCCTGCGCCCGGCATGCCGCATCTGCCCGCTTCCCTCCCCGGGACGCGCCAGCTATAGCGTTCCGAGGCCACGGAAGGACGAGAGATGGCAGACGATTTCGAGCTGGACACCGATGATCTCGAACGCCGGATGGATGGCGCGATGACCAATCTGCGCACCGAGTTCGGCTCGCTGCGCACCGGGCGGGCCTCCGCCTCGATGCTGGAGCCGGTGATGGTCGACGCCTACGGCCAGCCCACCCCGATCAATCAGGTCGGCACCGTCAACGTCCCCGAGCCGCGGATGGTAACCGTCAACGTCTGGGACAAGTCGCTGGTCGGCAAGGTCGAGAAGGCCATCCGGGAAAGCGGCCTCGGCATCAATCCGCAGCTCAACGGCACCATCATCATGCTGCCCATCCCCGAGCTCAACGAGGAGCGGCGCCGCGACCTGACCAAGGTCGCCGGCCAATATGCCGAGAACGCCCGCGTCTCGATCCGCAACGTCCGCCGCGACGGCATGGACCAGATCAAGAAGGGCGAGCCGCCCGAGGACGAGCGCAAGATGTGGGAAAGCGAGGTCCAGGAGATGACCGACCGCTACATCAAGGCCGTCGACGAGGCGCTGGAGCGCAAGCAAGCCGAGATCATGCAGGTTTGACCGGGTTGATGCGGGCCGCAGGCCAGGAAGGGCGGATGAGATGAGCGAAGCGGCGAAAGCCATCACCGCGGGGCCGGACGGCCCCGGCACGGGGCCCCGCCACGTCGCGATCATCATGGACGGCAACGGCCGCTGGGCCGAGAAGCGGGGCCGTCCCCGCCTTCTGGGCCACCGCGCCGGCGCGCGGCGCGTGCGCGAGATCGTCCAGGCCTGCCCCGACCTGGGCATCAGCTTCGTGACGATCTTCGCCTTCTCGACCGAGAACTGGAAACGCACCCAGGAGGAGGTGTCGGGCCTGATGGGCCTGTTCCGCCGCTACATCGAGGCCGAGGCGCAGAACCTGCTGGCCGAGGGCGTGCGCGTGCGCTTTATCGGCGACCGGGTGCGGCTCGATGCCAAGCTGCGCGGCCTCATGGACATGATCGAAGCGCTGACCGCGCATAACACGCGGATCAACCTGACCATCGCGCTGAATTACGGCGGCCGGGACGAGGTCGCGCGCGCCACCAAGCGGCTGGCCCGCGACGTCGCCGCCGGGAAGCTCGACCCCGAGGCGATCTGCGACGAGACGCTGCCGCGCTATCTCGACACCCATGTCCTGCCCGATCCGGATCTGGTCATCCGCACCTCGGGCGAGGCGCGCATCTCGAATTTCCTGCTCTGGCAGTCGGCCTATTCGGAGTACGAGTTCGTCGACACGCTCTGGCCCGATTTCACGCGCGCGCATTTCGAAGACGTGATCGCCCGCTATGGGCGGCGCGAGCGCCGATACGGCGGCGTCACGGCGTGAGCCGAGAGCCCGAGGACAGCGAGGCGGAGGAGCCGCCGCTCTTCGACTTCGCGCTCGACCCGCCGCTCGAGCCGCAGGTCGCGGGCCGCTTCCAGGACCTCGCGCCGCGTCTGATGACGGCGGTCGTCCTGGCCGCGGTCGGCGGCGTCGCGATCTGGATCGGCGGGCTCTGGTTTGTGGCGCTGATTTCGCTCGCCGTGGGGCTGATGCTGTGGGAACTGGCGACCATGCTGCGCTGCGGACCCAAGCGCGCGCGCCTGATGGCCGGGCTGGGCGGGGGCGGGCTGTTCCTGGCCAACCTGCTGCCCATCGGCTTCGGTCTGCCGATCCTCATGCTGGTGCCGATGGCGGGCGTGGCTTTCCTGCACCGCCACCGCCGCATCATGGTGGGCTTCTCGGCGGCCATCGTGCTGGCGGGGCTCAGCCTTACGCAGCACCTGACGCAGTTCGGCCTGCTCTGGATGCTCTGGCTCATCGCCGTCGTGGTGATGTCCGACGTGGCGGGCTATTTCGCCGGCCGCATGCTGGGCGGGCCGAAGTTCTGGCCGCGGGTCAGCCCGAAGAAGACCTGGTCGGGCACGATCGCGGGCTGGATCGGCGCGGCCCTGGTGGGCCTCGTCTGGGCGGTCTGGCTCGATGCCGGGTGGGAGACGATCGGCATCTCCGTCGCGCTGGCGATGATGGCGCAGATGGGGGACATCGCGGAATCGGCGGTGAAGCGGAAGGTCGGCGTGAAGGACAGCTCGAACCTCTTGCCCGGTCATGGCGGACTGTTCGACCGGTTCGACGCCATGCTGGGCGCGGCGCTCATGCTGCTGGTGATCGAGTCGATCTCGGAATTCCCGCCGGTGCCGGGGGTCGGATGACCCGCCGCCGCGTCAGCGTCTTCGGAGCCACTGGCAGCATCGGGCAGAACACGCTCGATCTGATCGGGCGCGACCCCGAGGCCTACGAGGTGGTGGTGCTGACGGGCGGCGCCAATATCGCGTGCCTGGCCGAGGATGCCCGTCGGCTCGGAGCCGCGCTGGCCGTCACCGCCTACGAGGAGCGGCTGCCGGAGCTGCGCGCGGCGCTCGCGGGATCGGGCGTCGAGGCCGCCGCGGGGCAGGGCGCGCTGGAGGAGGCCGCCGACCGGCCGGCCGACTGGGTGATGAGCGCCATCGTCGGCGCCGCGGGCCTCGTCCCCGGGCTGCGCGCGCTGCACCACGGCGGCACGCTGGCGCTGGCCAACAAGGAGAGCCTGGTCTGCGCGGGCCCGCTCCTGATGGCCGAGGCCCGGCGCCACGGCGCGACCGTCCTGCCCGTCGACAGCGAGCATTCCGCCGTCTTCCAGGCGCTCGTCGGCGAGCGGATGGAGGCGGTCGAGCAGGTCGTCATCACCGGCTCCGGCGGGGGGCTGCGCGACTGGCCGCTGGAGCACCTGGCCTCGGCCTCGCCCGAGCAGGCGGGCACGCATCCGAACTGGGACATGGGCCAGCGCATCACGATCGACTCGGCCACCATGTTCAACAAGGCGATGGAGCTGATCGAGACCAAGGAATTCTTCGGCCTGCCGCCCGAGAAGATCGCCACGGTCATTCATCCCCAATCGCTGGTCCACGCGCTGGTGCAGTTCAACGACGGCGCGCTGATGGCGCATCTGGGCGCGCCGGACATGCGCCACGCCATCGGCTACGCGCTGCACTGGCCCGAGCGCCGGCACCTGCCGGTCGAACGGCTGGACCTCGCCCGCGTCGCATGCCTCGACTTCCACGCGCCCGATCCCGCGCGCTATCCGGCGCTGGCGCTGGCCACCCGCGTGATGGAGGAGGGCGGCCTGACCGGCGCGGCCTTCAACGCCGCCAAGGAGGCGGCGCTGGACCTGTTCCTCGACCGCGCGCTGCCCTTCACCGGGATGGCGCCGCTGGTCGAGACGGTTCTCGACCGGATGGCGGCCGATGGTCGCCTTGAAGCTGACACCTTGGATCTCGATATGGTGCTTCACACCGACCGGGCCGCCCGCGCGATCGCGTGTGAGCTGGCGCGCGCAGACGTAAGGACCGCCTGAATGGATCTCAGCCTCATCCCGCAATTCGGCGGCCTGATCTACACGGTGCTGGCCTTCGTCGTGGCGCTGTCGATCATCGTCGCGATCCACGAATACGGGCATTACATCGTCGGGCGCTGGTGCGGCATCAAGGCGGATGTCTTCTCGATCGGCTTCGGCCCGATCTTGTTCTCGCGCATGGACCGGCACGGCACCCGATGGCAGGTCGCCGCGCTGCCGCTGGGCGGCTACGTCAAGTTCCGCGGCGATGCCAATGCCGCGTCGGTGGGCGCGGATGGCGAGGTCGCGACCATGTCGGCGGAGGAACGGGCGCAGACCATGACGGGCGCCGCGCTCTGGCGCCGCGCCGCGACCGTGGCGGCGGGACCGATCTTCAACTTCATCCTATCGATCCTGGTCTTCGGGGCGTTCGTGATCGTCGCGGGCCAGGCGGTCGAACGGCCCGTTATAGGTGAAATCAAGGACTTGCCGGCCGACGTTCAGACGCTGCAGCCCGGCGACGAGGTGCTGTCCATCGCGGGCCAGCCCGTCGCCACCCTGGCCGAGCTGACCGAGGCCGGGCGCGCGCAGCCGCCGGCGCGGACGCTACCCTACGAGATCCGCCGCGACGGGGCCGTCCTCGACGTCGAGGCGGCGCCGCCCATGCCGGCACGCGTCGACGTGGTGCAGCCGCGCTCCGCCGCCTGGGATATCGGGCTGCAGCCGGGCGACACCATCCGCGCGGTCGAGGGCGAGCCGATCCATTCCTTCGGCGAGCTTCAGGACCGCGTCGCCGCCAGCGAGGGCGCGCCGCTCGCGATCACCGTCTGGCGCGACGGCGAGCTTCTGGACTTCACTATCGCGCCGCGCAGCAGCGACCTGCCGCTGCCCGATGGCGGCTTCGAGACGCGCTATCTTCTGGGCATTTCGGGCGGGCTGTTCTTCGAGCCGGTCACCGAGCGGGCGGGCCCGATCGCGGCTTTGGGCTACGGCGTCGACCAGACGCTGTTCATCCTGCGCTCCTCGCTTTCGGCGCTCAGCCATATCGTCACCGGCCAGATCAGCACCTGCAACCTGTCCGGCCCGATCGGCATCGCCGAAACCTCGGGCGCCGCGGCCAGCCAAGGCTTCGCCAATTTCATCTGGTTCATCGCGGTCCTGTCGGCGGCGGTGGGCATGCTGAACCTGTTCCCGATCCCCGTGCTCGATGGCGGCCACCTGGTGTTCCACGCCTACGAGGCCGTCTCGGGGCGGGCGCCATCCGACGGGGCGGTCAAGGTGTTGATGACGGTGGGGCTTGCGCTGATGGGCGCGCTGATGGTCTTCGCGCTCTTCAACGACCTGACCTGTCCCTGAGGGGGCTTCCGCGCGCCTGCGCGAAATCGCCCAAAGGCCGCCCAATTCCTGCCATGTTGCCTCGGCATTCCACATCCGTCGAGCAACGCCGGAGGATCTCAGGATGCGTCACGTGCAAAACGGATATCGCGGGCTTTCCGTCTTCATGGGCCTGAATATCGACCGCTTTCTGTCGGTCTTCGCGATCGCGCTTGCCATGATGCTGGCGGGCTGGATCCAGTCGATCTGACGCCATTCGACCCAGCTGTTTCATTCCCGCTACAGCCGCTCCGTTCGGGGCGGCTGTCGCTTTGACAGGCCTCCGCCCCTTCGCTACTGACTCGACGCAAGAATTGCGAGGACGGGGCGGATGGACATGGACGATTTCGGCAAGGCCTGCACACGGGCCGGTCGGGGGCGCGAGCCCCTGTTTCGCAGGGGCTTCCGCATGGCGGTCGCGGCGTTGGCGGCCTTCGTGCTGGTCGTCGCGTCCCAATCGGTCCAGGCGCAGACCTTCCGCTTCGACAGCTTCGAGGTGCAGGGCAACCAGCGCATTGAGACCGCGACCATCCTGACGAATCTCGGTGTCGCCCGCGGCCAGGCGATCGACGCGGCCACGCTCAATGACGGGTTCCAGCGCCTCCAGGCCTCGGGCTTGTTCGAAACCGTCGAGATCGTGCCGCAGGGCAACCGCCTGCTGGTCATCGTCGAGGAATATCCCACGATCAGCCGCATCTCGATCGAGGGCAATCGCCGCATCGCCGACGAGGACCTGGAAAGCGTCATCCAGAGCCAGCCGCGCCGGGTCTACAGCCCCACGCTGGCCGAACAGGACGCCGCCGCGATCACCGACGCCTATGTGGCCGCCGGGCGGCTCGCCGCGACCGTGCAGCCCAAGATCATCCGCCGCAGCGACAACCGCGTCGATCTCGTCTTCGAGGTGGCCGAGGGCCGCGTCTCCGAGATCGAGCGCATCAGCTTCGTCGGCAACCGCGCCTTCTCGGACCGGCGGCTGCGCCGGGTGCTCGAGACGACGCAGGCGGGCATCTTCCGCCTGCTGATCGGCTCGGACACCTTCGTCGCCGACCGCATCGCGTTCGACAGCCAGCTTCTGCGCGATTTCTACCTGTCGCGCGGCTATGCCGATTTCCAGCTGCTCTCCGCGACGCCGGAGCTGTCGCCCTCGCGCGACGCGTATTTCCTGACCTTCCGCGTTCAGGAAGGGCAGCAGTTCCGCTTCGGCCAGCTGACCGCCGTCTCGGACCTGCCGCAGATCGACGTGGCCGAGTACCAATCCGAGATCCGCGTCCGGCCCGGCAACGTCTTCTCGCCCCAGGCGATCGAGCGCACGATCGAGCGGCTGGAGCTTCTGGCGACGCGCCAGGGCCTGACTTTCATCCGCGTCACGCCGCAGATCACCCGCAACGACCGCGACCTGACGCTGGACGTCGATTTCGTGGTCGAGCGCGGCGAGCGGCTCTTCGTCGAGCGCATCGACATCGAGGGCAACGCAACCACGCTGGACCGCGTCATCCGGCGCGAGTTCAACACGGTCGAGGGCGACCCCTTCAACCCGCGCGAGATCCGCGCCGCGGCCGAACGCATCCGCGCCCTCGGCTATTTCAGCCAGGCCGAGGTCAGCGCGCGCGAGGGCACCGCGCCGGAGCAGGTGATCGTCGATGTCGATGTCGAAGAGCAGCCCACCGGCTCGCTGGGCTTCGGCGTCAGCTATTCGGAAGACTCTGGCGCCGGCGCGTCCGTCAGCTTCTCGGAGAGCAACTTCCTCGGCCGTGGCCAGCGCCTCGCCTTTGCCTTCGACACCAGCAGCCAGTCCTCGGCCTCGAACCTGACCTTCGTGGAGCCCTATTTCCTGGGCCGCGATCTGGCCGCCAGCTTCTCGATCTTCTACCGCGAGAGCGACAACGACAACTTCACCTTCGACACTCGCTCCGCAGGGCTGTCCTTCGGCGTCTCCTTCCCCGTGGGCGAGTTCCGCCGGCTGGCGCTGCGCTACTCCTACTCGGACGACAAGCTTAGCGCGCGCGACGGCACGCCCGCCGACCTCTCGGCGATCCTGGCCGCCGATGTCGGCTCGAACGTGACCTCCGAGATCGGCTATACCTACAGCATCAACACCATCGGCCGGGGCCTCGATCCGACGCGCGGCGTGCGGCTGAGCTTCGGCCAGTCCTTCGCGGGGCTGGGCGGCGACGCCGAGTTCGTGAAGAATACCTTCGCCCTGGTCGGCCGGCGCGCGATCCGCAACGAGGAGGTCATCCTGAACGGTGTTCTGGAAGGCGGGGCCCTGATCTCGAACAGCGGCCAGAACTCGCTTCAGGCCAACCGCTTCTTCAACACCCAGTCCATCATCCGCGGCTTCGAGTCCGGCGGCATCGGCCCGCGCGACCTTAATGCCAACAACGCCTCGCTCGGCGGCAACTATTTCGTCGCGGCCCGGCTCGAAGCGCAGTTCCCGCTCGGTATCTTTCCGGAGGAATACGGCATCTCGGGCGCGGCCTTCCTGGACGCTGCGTCGATCTGGGGTCTGGACGACACCAATGGCGGGACCGCCGGCCTCGACCCGGTGGATGACAGCTTCTTCCTGAACTCGGCGGTGGGCTTCGGGATCCTCTGGGACACGCAGATCGGACCGCTTCGGTTCAACTTCACGCGCGCGATCAACAAGCGCGATTACGACCGCGAGCAGACCTTCGATCTGACGATCTCGACGCGCTTCTGATGCGACGTCTCGCGGCCGCGATCTCGGTCGCCCTGGGCCTGTGGCCGGCGCTCGCGCCGGCCGAGGGCCAGCCGATGCGGCAGGGCATTCCGCAATCGGCGGTCGTCGTGCTCGATCGCGACGCGCTCTATTCCGGCAGCCTGTTCGGCCAGCGCGTTGCGCGCGATATCGAGGCCGCCTCGCAGGAGCTGGCGCGCGAAAACCGCCGCATCGAGCAGGAGCTTCAGGCCGAGGAGCGGGACCTGACTGAGCGCCGGGCGACGCTGCCGGCGGAGGAGTTCCGCGCGCTGGCCGGGGATTTCGACGCCCGCGTGACCGAGATTCGTGAGACGCAGGACGCCAAGGCGCGCGCCATCGCCCAGCAGAGCGAGCGGGCACAGCAGCTGTTTCTGGAACGCGCGAACCCGATCCTCGTCGACCTGGCCCGCGAGACGGGCGCGCTGGTGATCCTCGATCGCCGCTTTGTGCTGGCCAGCGCCGATCAGGTCGACATCACCGCGCTCGCCGCACAGCGCATCGACGCGGTCCTGGGCGAGGGTGGCGATATCGGAAACGCCCCGCCCGGCCCGCGGCCCGACGCGCCGCTCGCCGCCCCGGAGGCGAGCCCCGATCCCGCCGACTGACGCCGGACAGGCCCCACGCTTGCGTCCCGCACCGGCCGCGCGCTAAGCCCGCCCGAGAGCCGCGACAGGGAAAGACCGCATGACCGAAATCGCCACCGAGGCCGACATCCACCTGATCCAGCGGATCATCCCGCATCGCTATCCCTTCCTATTGATCGACAAGGTGCGCGATATCGAGCCGAACGTCTCGGCCACCGGCATCAAGAACGTCACCTTCAACGAGCCGCATTTCCAGGGCCATTTCCCCGGCACGCCGATCATGCCCGGCGTCACGATCATCGAGGCGATGGCGCAGACTGCGGCGGTTCTGGTGGGGATCAGCCAGAACCTCATCGATACGGGCTTCCTCGTCTATTTCATGGGCATCGACAACGCCAAGTTCCGCCGCAAGGTCGTGCCCGGCGACGTGCTCGAGCTGCGGCTCGAGGTGCTGCGCGGCAAGCCGGGGGGCAAGGTCTGGCGCTTCAAGGGCGTCGGCTCGGTCGAGGGCGAGATGGCCGCCGAGGCCGAGCTGATGGCCATGTTGGACGTGCCGAAGTGAGCGTCGACCCCTCGGCCCGGATCCATGCCTCGGCCATCGTCGAGGAGGGCGCCACGATCGGCGCGTCCTGCCGGGTCGGCCCGTTCTGCATCGTCGGGCCCGAGGTCACGCTCGGCGAAGGGGTCGAGCTGCGCAGCCACGTGGTCGTTGCCGGCTGGACCGACATCGGCCCCGGCACGACCGTGTTCTCCTTCGCCTCGATCGGCGAGATCCCCCAGGACCTGAAATTCGGCGGCGAACGCACGCGGCTGGTGATCGGCGCGCGCAACCGGATCCGCGAACACGTCACCATCAACGCGGGCACCGCGGGCGGGGGCGGGCTGACCCGGATCGGGGATGATGGGCTGTTCATGGCGGGCTGCCACGTCGCCCATGATTGCCAGATCGGCGACCGGGTGATCGTCGTGAACCAGACCGCCGTGGCCGGGCATTGCGTGGTCGAGGACGACGTCATCATCGGCGGCCTGTCGGGCATCCACCAATTCGTGCGCATCGGGCGCGGCGCGATCATCGGCGCGCTGTCGATGGTCACGAACGATGTCGTGCCCTACGGCCTGGTGCAGGGGCCCCGGGCCGAGCTCGACGGGCTGAACCTCGTGGGGCTGAAACGGCGCGGCGTGCCCCGGGCCGATATCCAGGCGCTGCGCATCGCGCTTCTGACGCTGAAACAGGGCGAGGGCACCTTTCTCGAGCGGGCCCGCCGTCTCGGTGAGGAGACCGAGAGCCAATACGTGCAAGACATGGTGCAGTTCATCACCGGCGCCTCGGACCGCAGCTTCCTGGTCCCGAAATGAGCCGTCTCGCGCTGATCGCGGGGCGGGGCGGCCTGCCCCGCGTGCTGGCCAACGCGTTGGCCGGGCAGGACTGGTTCGCCTGTCACCTGCAGGGCTTCGCGCCGGAGGGGGTCGGCCAGTCCCGCGCATTCCGGCTGGAGCATCTGGGCAGCTTCATCGCCGATCTGCGCGACCGCGGCGTGGACCGCGCCTGTTTCGCCGGGGCCGTGTCGCGGCCGAAGGTCGACCCGTCCGCCATCGACGCGGCCACCGCGCCGCTGGTGCCGCGCATCATGCAGGTGCTGGGCGCGGGCGACGACGCGGCGTTGCGCGCCGTCATGGAGATCTTCGAGGAGGCGGGCATCGCGGTGCTCGCCCCGCAGGAGGTGGCCCCGCAGCTTCTGGACTTGCCCACGCAGGGCACGCCTTCCGAGCGGGACCTGGTCGATATCGCCCGCGCCGCCGAGGTGCATGAGGGGCTCTCCGCGCTCGATATCGGGCAGGGCTGCGTCGTGGCCGGCGGCCAGGTCCTCGCGGTCGAGACGCTGCCCGGCACGGATTGGATGCTGGCGAGCCTCGCCCGGCGTCCGGCCGCCCCGCCGCGGGGCGCCGGCGGGTTCGACCTTTTCGGCGGGGCCGCGGATTGGCTGTCGGGCGGCGGCGCGCAGCCCGGCCTTCCCGCCTTCGAGCGGCCCGAGGGCGGCGTGTTCTTCAAGGCGCCGAAACTCGGCCAGGATCGCCGCGTGGACCTGCCCACGATCGGCCCCGAAACCGTCCGGCGCGCGGCCGCGGCCGGGCTGAACGGGATCGCGGTCGAGGCGGGCGGCGTGCTCGTGCTGGAGCGCGACGAGGTGGCCGCCCAGCTGCGCGGCGCGGGCCTGTTCCTCGCCGCCTGGTCGCGGTGACGCATCTCTTCCTGATCGCGGGCGAGCCGTCGGGCGACCGGCTGGGTGCCGCACTGATCGCCGGGCTGCGCCAGCTCGAGCCGGGCCTGACGGTCTCGGGCATCGGCGGCCCGCTGATGGCGGAGCAAGGGCTCGACAGCCTCTTCCCGATGGAGGCGCTCTCGGTGATGGGCCTGGCCGAGGTGCTGCCACGCCTGCCCGAGCTGTTTCGCCGCCGCGACGAGGCGGTCGCCGCCATCGCCGACGCCCGGCCGGACGCGCTTGTCACGATCGACAGCCCCGATTTCTGCCTCCGCGTCGCCCGCAAGGCCCGCGACGCGCGGCCCGACCTGAAGACGATCCACTACGTGGCCCCCTCAGTCTGGGCCTGGCGGCCCGCCCGCGCGGACCGCATGGCGCGCGTCATCGACCACGTGCTCGCGCTCCTGCCCTTTGAGCCGCCCTATATGGAGCGCGCCGGGATGAGCTGCGATTTCGTGGGCCACCCGGTCGTGGCCGAGCCGCGCGCCACGCCCGAGGAGGTCACCGCGTTCCGCGCGGCCCACGGCATCGACGGGCCGGTGGCGCTGGTCCTGCCCGGATCCCGCCGCGGCGAGATCTCGCGCCTCGTGCCGATCTTCGGCGCGGCGCTGGCGCGGCTGCCCGACGACGCGCGGGTCGTCATCCCGACCCTGCCGCATCTCGAGGGCGCGCTCCGCGAGGCGTCGCGCGGATGGAAGGGCGCCGCCGTCCTCGTGACCGACCCGGCCGAACGGCGGGCGGCCTTTGCGAGCGCCCGCGCGGCGCTGGCCGCGTCGGGCACCGTCAGCCTGGAGCTCGCGGCGAACGCCGTGCCGATGGTGATCGCCTACGACATGAACTGGTTCAGCTGGCAGGTCATCTCGCGGATGATGCGGGTCGATACCGTCACGCTGGTCAACCTGATTTCGGAGACCCGGGCCGTTCCGGAATTCCTGGGTCCGGCCTGCCGCGCCGAAGATGTGGGCCGCGCCTTCGCCGCGCTGATGCTGGTTCCCTCGCAGCGCGAACGCCAGCGCGACGCGATGGCCGTGACGATGGAGCGGCTGGGGCAGGGCGGCGAGGCGCCGGGCCTGCGCGCCGCGCGCTCGGTGCTGGCACAGCTCGACAGGTGACGCTTGCGGGGCCGGGTCATCCCGGCTATCCCGACGCGCAAGGCACCCATAGCTCAGCTGGATAGAGCGCTGCCCTCCGAAGGCAGAGGTCTCAGGTTCGAATCCTGATGGGTGCGCCACTTCACATACAGATCATGCATCGCCGTTTGTCGCTCTGGCAGGTGCCGGATCATCTGAACGGGGTGCGGGGCGCGCCATCGGCATCCGTGGACGCGACGGTCACGGAAGACCGCGCGAAAATCATCAGCCTTGCCAAATGGTTCATCTGTCCGAAGACTGCATCCGGGAGAGGGGTACTCTCTTGAGATACGGTTCAACGCGCCCAGACCCAACCGCCGGGACAGCGATCTTGTCGGCCAGCAGTCCAGATACGGATATCGCGGATGTCTGCCTCATCCTCGAGGGCTGCTACCCCTTTGTCTTTGGCGGTGTCAGCAGCTGGACCCATACGCTGATTGCGTCCTTGCCCGAGACGACCTTCCACGTCGTGTCGATTCAGCCCGAAGGCGCCGATCTGACCTCGAAATACGGGCCGCTTCCGAACTTGATCGGCCAGACGACGATCATTCTGAAGCGCGACCGGTCCTTGCCCAGGGCCGCGCTCCGCGGAGAGCGGCCCCTGGCTGACGTGCTCGAAGGGGCCTTCTTCGAGGCGTCCGCAAAGGATTTCGCCGAGCTGATTGACCTGCTGCCGCCATCCGCGCCTCTCAGGAATGCCCGGGACGCGGAGATCTGGAACCTCGCGCGGGACATGTACAACCGTCTCGCGCCGGCCACTTCGTTCCAGCAGTTCTTTTGGGTCTGGTACACGCTTCAGAACAGCGTGATGCAAGTCCTGCAGTATGCGGCGCCGAGGGCCGGCGTCTATCACGCGATTTCAACGGGCTATGCAGGGCTGTTCGGGGCCGCCGCGACCCGGCGCACGGGGCGGCCTCTGCTCCTGACGGAGCACGGGATTTACACCAACGAGAGGACCGTCGAGCTCATGGCCTCCGTTGCGCTGCATGACAGCTTCGAGAGCGACGCCTATCTCTCCGACCAGAGGCCGGACGCGCGCGACGTCTGGATCAGGGCGTTCGAGAGCATGGGCAGGCTCTGCTACGACAGCAGCAGCCGTATCACGAGCCTGTCTCGAAGCGCGCAGGCCGCGCAGCATCGCCTTGGGGCCGCCCCGGAGAAGACGCAGGTCATCGCCAACGGGATCGACCTCGAACGGTTTTCGGGCATCCAGTTGAAAGGGCCGCGATCCGGGAAGGTCGTGGCCTTCATCGGCCGGGTCGTATCCATCAAGGATGTCGACACCTTCATCCGCGCCATGGACATCGTGTTCCAGGCGCATCCGGATGCCGAGGGATGGATCGTGGGCCCCGAAGACGAGGAACCGGAATACGCGCGCAAATGCCACGAGACGGTGGCGTCACTCGGCATCGGCAGTCAGCTGAAATTCCTCGGGATGCGCGACGTGGCGAAGATCATCGCGCAGGTCGACATGATCGTTCTGACAAGCCTCAGCGAGGGCCAGCCGCTGACCCTCCTCGAAGCGGGGGCCGCGGGGCTTCCATGCGTGGCGACGGATGTCGGCAGCTGCCGCGATATCATCGAGGGATTCGGCGATGGCCCCTCGGACGAGACGCCCGGTGGCTACATCACGGAGCTGATGTCGCCTCAGGGAACGGCCGAGGCGATCATGAAGCTTCTCAACGATCCTGAGGAAGCGCGCAGACGGGGTGCGGCGTTGAAGGCCCGTGTCCGCGATCAATTCGGTCTCGAGAAGATGTGCAGGGCCTATGCCGACCTCTACGAGGCCCATTCGGGGCGCGAGGCGCTTCCGGACGTCTCGGAGGCATAGCGTGGCGGGAATTGGGTTCAGGCTCGAACGCCTTGCGGTCGAGGGTGGGTTGGCAGGGGGGCTCGTGGCGGTCTTCACCGGCGCCCTCGTCGCCTCGGGCCATTGGTTGCTGACGATCTTCGGGATCGGCCTGGTCAGCGCGGTCTCCCGCATCTCGGTCACGGCGCCGGTCTCGGAAGACTTCCGCCTCATCGCGATCTACTCCTTCGCGATAGCCTCGATCGGCAGCGCGGCCATCCTGCTGCCCGCCACGCGGCGGTTCTCGGATGCGCTCTACAAGCGACAGCCGGAGAAGGCGCCGGCCCTTCTCTTCGCATGCTTCGCGGTCGCCGGATTGGCAGCCGCCGCTCTGGCCCTTGTCGTCTTCGGAATCGTCCTCGATCAGCCGATCGCGATCATTCTCACGGGCGTGACGTTTTCGACCCTCGTCGCGATGATTTGGACGGCGTCGACGTTCTGCAGCGCGATCTTCGCCGTGCGCGCAGTTCTGGCCGCCTATTTCACAGGCACGTTGATCGGCCTCGTCGCCGCCGTCATCGCCGGAATTCAGACCGGCATCGCCTGGGTCATGGCGATGGCCTATGCCGCGGGGCTCGCGGTCAGCCTCGGTGCCCTGATCCCGGTCTTTCTGTCGTCATTTCCGTTTCCGATCCGGTCGGCCACATCGGCCATTCGCGGGGTCCTGAGAAGTCTCTCGAAATTCGCGTACCTATCCTTCGGCGCCTTCATGGGGGCGCTCGCGATCTGGGCGAGCACCTTGGTCGTCTGGCTGTCCGCGTTCGGCGAAACCAATGCCTCCGGATTCCGGGCCGCCGAACTCTACGACACGCCGCATTTCTTCGGGCTTCTGGCGCTTGTGCCGGGCTTTGCCCTGTTGATCGTGTTTTTCGAGACGACCCTGTTCAGAGGTCTCCGACGCCATCACGACCTGATCGAGCAGCATGGCTCGCTGAAGCAGCTCCAAGCATCCGCGGCGCGTCTGACGTCATTGGTCGCGCGAAGCGCCGTGACGCTCGTGGCAGCGCAGATCCTGACCGCGATCGCGTTCGTCGCGGCGGCCCCGCTCGCCGCGGAGGCGAATATCCTGCAATCGAGCCAGGTCTCGGTGATGCAGATCACCGCGATGGGCTCGGTCATGCATCTCATCGTGATCCTCTCGAGCGTCGTCTTGATCTACCTCGATGCACGGCGCCTGTTCTGCCTTGTCCAGGGCGCCTTTCTTCTCGCGACGGTCGCGGCTTCGGCCGGGCTGCTCGAATTCGGGGAGCGGTGGTTCGGCGTCGGCTACCTCGTCGGCGCATCGGTCGGCGCTATCGTCGCCGCGATTGCCACGCAATCGGTTCTGGCGCGCTTGAACGAGCACATCTTCATGATCGCCGCCGGTCGGCTTCAATCCATCCTCGGGAGCCGGCGCAGCTGATTGACCGAGCCCGCGCCGGCCGGGATCGGCAGCGTGAGCCGCGCGAGGTCCCGCCGCCCGAATGTTCCGAGCAGCCCGTTCGCGCGAAGCTGTCGTACGGTGTAGTCCCTCTTGCCCGCGTCCGACACGTACTCGACCACGAGCACGGGCAAATCGTCATTTGTGGCAAGTCGCAGCTGTCTGAGCGACCAGCTCACGAGGCTGAGACTGTTCGGGCGGCCGTCGCCGCCGACCCCGAAGAAAAGATCCTCTTTGACGATGGCATCGATCGTCGACCGGTAGCGCGGGTTGTCGAGCAGCGCTTCGGCGTTGTTCGGGATGATGAGAAAGCCCGGCGTGCGGGCCCGCGCGTAATTGGCGATCCGATCCACGAGCGTATACATGTCGCGCTCGGACTGCGCGCGCCGACCGGGCCAGACGGCGTATTTGTCGACGCCGTCCATGAACACGCCGTCGAAGCCGGCGGCAACGATCCGGTCGAGCTTCGAAGCGGGGCTGCCGAAGAGGATCCTCTGCCACTGCGGGTCCCAATAGGCCGTGTAGTAATGGTTGGCCCAGTCGGGGTTGGCGGCCCCGAGCCAGCGCGGCGGGGTCGCGTTCCAGGCCGTTCGCCAATAGTCGCGGTAGGTCTCCGCCTCCGCGATGTTGATGTAGGCGACGACGACACGCCGCGCGCCGTCGGGTCTGGTCTTCAGGCGGGCGACTTCCTGACGATCCAATCCGGTCGGGTCGATGATGACGAAGTCGGTATCCGATCGGTCGACTTCCGAAACCCCGGTATGGGTCAGCTTGACCGAGAACTGGCGGATCTCGAACCTGAGGCTAGGCGATGCCGGCGAAGCGCTTCCTGAACTGTTCCGGGCGGATTGCGCGTCGGGGATCGGGGACGCGCTCGGCGATTGCACGCAGGCCGCGCAAATGACGAAAAAGAACGACGCGGCCAAAAGCACCAGGGCTCGCCGCCATTTCGCTGCGATGGATCCTGTTCGAGTCGCAGTCCAAGGCATGGGCCTATCTCCGGGCATTTGGGGCCTGAGCGCGTGGTCCAGTGCCGATCCATGATCGTTCGTCACAAAGGCTTTGAAACGCCGGGCGGCACGAGCGATCCAAACCGGCGGAAATGTGCCAGCACGCATCAATTTCGCGCTTCTTCCCGGGCAAAGGCAACATCGAGCTGCGCGATCCCTTCGACCAGCTGTTCTGACCCCGGGCCCGCCGCCCACGCGGCCGCCCGCTCGGCCGCTTCCTGCACAGACCCGGACGCGAGCAGGACGCCGTAGAATTGCAGCATCCCGCGGTGATCGAGCTCGCCCTTCTGATCGAGGGCACGGAAAACCTCGAGGCTTTCGCGCGATTGCCCGCTGGCGGCGAGGAGCTCCGCATAACGCTGTGTTCCCGCCTGATCCAGATTGCCGCCGCGCAAGACCGCCGCGAGAAAGGCGCGTTCCGTCTCCGGGTCGCGAGCGCGCCGAAGCCAGCCCGCGACATAGGCCTGTTCACCTTGTGTGAGCGTCTCGGCCGGCAGCTCCAGGAAGTACGCGGCTGCGTCCTGCGGCCGCCCGAGAGAGCGATAGAGGCGCCCAAGATCGAGAAGGGCGAGATGCGTGGGGCCGGTGACGTCCATGCGGCGTCGCAACGTCGTCTCGGCAGCGCGCGTGCGACCCAAATGCATCTGGGTCTGCGCGAGGATGCGCAGCGCGCGCTCGTCCGCGGGATCGGCCTCGATCGCGTCTTCCGCGACTGAAAGTGCCAGGCGTGCCTTTCCATCCCGGAGGAGCAGCGTCGCCTCGTCGGCGCGGCTGGGCACCAGCAGGACGGCCGCCGCCAGAAGGACGACTGCCAAGACCGAAACCATGAACCCGCCAGTGAACCGCATCGCTCAGCCTAGCGCCGACATCTGATGTCGAGGCGTGTCGCCTCGTCGACGGCCTCGGGAAGCCCGATATCGAGCTGGCCGTCTTCGACCGGGACGTCCCCGTCGAAGATGATCATACCGTCACGATGCGCGACGATTTCGACGCGTTTGGCGTCGATGCCGGCGATGCGGATACGACCCTCGCCGAACCCTTCGGCATCGACCGCCAGGCTGCAATCGTCGACGGCGAAGCGCGTGATCTCCCAGCTCGCCTCGACGAGATGGATCGCGGGCTCCGGCTCCGCTGCAAGCCGCAGGACCGGCGCGGCGTCGGCCGGATCGAGGCTGACATAGAGAGCGTCGCCGAACCGGCGCTGGCCGATCACGCCTGAACTCGCGCCGAAATCCACCGAGAGGGAGCCGAGCCGATCGATGCGCAGCGTCTGCAGATCGCCGCGGTCGCGGATGGCCCACGCGTTTTCTCCGATCTGCTCGATCTCGGCCGAAAAGAAGCCCGTCACGGTGTCGATGTAGCGGGACGGGAAGACGCGAATGAACTCCTCGGAGGCGGCAAGCTCATGGAGGAAGAACAGCGCTTCGAGGCTTGCGAACCTCTCGCCCGCGAATGTGTGGTAGTAGAGATTGAACGGCTTCAATCGGCGTGGGGACCCCGTGCGCTCGACCGTCTCCGCGACCAGTCGCATTCCGTGGAAGTCCCGCGTCCAGCCGGAGGTATAGATATTGTCGTTGGCATTGGCCGTGTAGATCTGCCGGTGCGCCCCGACCTTCAGGCCGAGCGGCGAGAGGTAGGCCATGGAGGGGTAGACGCTGTCGAACCGGCTGTCTCCGCCGTTGATGTTGCGCACGCCTGCGGCAACCGTCGCTGCGATCGCTTCCGGGAAGGGCCGCGTGTCGCCTGTCCAATAGAAGGCCTGCGCGGTCTTGCCTTCCGGGGCGATGGCATTGGCGACGGCGATCGCCTCGTCGATCTCCTCCTCGAGCGAGAATGGCCGCTGCGCATGGGCCCGCGGGAGCATGAGCCCGTAATTGACCGACATGCGCGAGGAGTCGTTCTCGCCCCTGACGCGGCGAAGGAACCGATCGAGCGGCGTCGCGTCCGGGTCACCGCGCTGTTCGGCGATGAGATCCAATTCGGCCTGCCGATCGTAATCCTCATAATACCACCAGAGGAAAGGATGAGTGTATCCGTGCACGCCGATTTCGACATTCGGCAGCGCGAAGGCGTCGCGCGCCAGGCGCGCGCCCGCGTCAGGGGCCCCGAGCGTCGGATCGACGTCGCCGCCGATGAGGCCGACGCCCACGGGGAACGCGGGGTAGGCCTTCAGGATACGCTCGTTGATGACCTCCGCCGACAAGGGTCTCTCGTCCCACGGAAGCGGGATCTCGGACACATTGTTCCAGCCGTCACCGTCGATATGGCTGAAATAGAGGCGCCGTCCCGACAGCGTCGTGGTATCGGGAACCGGCCAGCGGCCGAGATCGAAGGCCCGCGAGAAGAAGGTGAAGGGGTCGATGAGCCATTGAACCGTCTCGGTTTCGGGCAAACGGCAGAGCGCGAATCCGAAGGCGACGAATCCACCCGCATCGCTGGTCGTGACGAGGCTGGTTTCGCCCTGAAAGCGCGGCAGGTTCGGCCGCACCGTGAGGTGGCTCGTGATGTCCTGACGTCTCGGAACGAGGACGGGGAAGGGCGGGAGAACGGCGTCCGGAGTGCATTCGAAGCCGACGACGTCGCTGTCCATATCGACGATCTCGGCCCCGAACGTGACCGGGACAAAGCCCACCGAGGACAGTCCGTGGATTTCGAGAACGCCATCGGCCCCGGTCTCGTCGTCCCCATAGGGCAGCCCGGAAACGCCGATCGTCGCGATAAGGATCTCGCGGCCCCGCGCCTCCTGCATCCAAGCGAGATAGGCGTCGGGGTCGGGGACCGGCGCTTGGAACCAGGAGACGACGAAATCGGGGTCCACATTCGCCCAGTCCGGCATCCCTTCGGCGACATCCCAGTAGGACACGCGCATCCCCATGTGGTTCAGCGGAAACTCGACGAATCGGTGGAGCTGCGAGACGACGACGCTCTCGTCGGTCGTGCTGTCGAAAAGCGCGAGGACGTCCCTGGCCACAGGCTGGGCCGCGGCTGCGAGAGGGATCCAGACCGATGCGCCGACTGCCAGGAGCACCCGGGGTATCCGTCGCAGAAGGACGATGAGAAAGGCCAATCGGTGGAGCCTTCCGACGAGACGTCTCATAGCTCCCTCGTACAAGAAAATCCTTGAAATCATAAACGATTCGTCGAACACTCTAGCTTGCGCCTGGGGGTGCGGTCATGTTTTTTACGAGTTCTCGCAGGTATTTATCCTGCGCTGTCCAGTATTGTGTTCCGGCCTTGGTGATCCTTTACGGGTCATCCTGGTTTCTGTCGGGACAGGTCGGCTTCGGTGCCGCGACCATCCATCCGATGGTCATCATCTGCACGGTTATGGCCGCCTATTACGGGGTCGCCGTCGGATTGACGGCGCTCGCGCTCGCGCTGGTTCCCTTGGTCGGGTTCGACCTCCATGCCCGCGGGATCGACGAGCCGTTCCAATCCTATTCCCTGGAGGTCCTCTTCTGGCCCGCGCTGTCGGGGGTCGCCGTGCTGGTCCTCGGGAGCTTCCGAGACCTGCGCGAGAATCAGCTCGCGGACGCGCGGCGCAAGATCGAGCAGCTCAGGCTCGAGGTCGAATCCGTGCTGGACGTCTCCGATGCCGCGCTCGCGGCGCTCAAGCAGAACGAGGCGCAGATCGCGATGCGCCAGGAGATCAGCCCGCTTTACGTCCTCAAGGCGCTCGAGCGGCTGACCCACGGCACCAGATCCGACTTCGAGAAGAACCTGTCGCAACTCCTGCGGCTGGTGGCGCCGGATGCCGAGTACGCGCTATTGGCGAGCGACGGCGCCGTCGTTTCGTCCTCCGCGGCCATTTCGGAGGCAACCCTCGCATCGATGCGCAGCCTCGTTCCCGGTGCGGCCGAGGACGTGATGACACTCGATCCCGCGGACGGTGACGAAGCGAAGGGCACGATCGTCGCGGCCTGCCGGGTCAGCGACCGTTCGGGCCTCGTCATCGGTGTTGCGACCGCGCGCCCGGCGGCTGCCGAGGATCTCGCCGATTATCTGCCCGAGATCGCGCGCGCGATCGACGCGCAGGCTCCGAAACTCGTCCCCGCGGGGCGAAGAAGGCGACGGCCCCGAGCGGTCGCATGACCTGGGCGGCTCCGGCCTTCATCGTCGTGAGCGGGGGTCTCTGGGCCGCGACATTCGCCGCCGCCGATGACGTGGCTCAGGCGGCCGTGGTTCACGCGGGGATCGTGGTCCTGGCCGGTCTCACGCGATTGCTCGCGGGCAGGCAGGATGGCATCGATTGGTATCTCCTTCCGATCTGTCTTCTGGGGCCGCTCGGCGTGCCCGCGGCCCTGACGACCTACCTCACCCGGTCGCTTTCGACGCTGGAGGACAGCGAGCGGGAGGACTGGTACGACGAGCTTCGGGGGCGAAGCGCGTTTCGGTCCGACACGCTCGCCAGCGACGCCGTTGCGGGCCGTGTGAGGCCGCAATCCTGCAAACGCATGCGCTCGGCGGTCGAGATTTTCCGGCACGGATCGTTCCGGGACCGGCAGCGCGTGCTGCTGTGGATCGCGCGGCGCAAGGACCCTTCGCTGCAGGAGCTGCTGAAACAAGCGATGCGCTGCGACGACACCATCATTCGCAGCCAGGCCGCATCCCTGATCGTCCGCATTCAGGCGAGCGCCCCGACACGGGGCAATCATGGCCTCCGGGTCTGAGCCCGGACGCCCCTAATCCTGCCGTGCGAGGAAAGCCGAGAGGCGGGGCAGGGCGGCCTGTAGAATTTCGGTCGCGTTCCCGAAACCGATCCGCAGATATCCTTCCGCCCCCATCACGCCGCCCGGCGTCAGCAGGACGCCCTCCTCCTCCAGCAGCGCGAGGCAGAGCGCTTCGGAGCCCATTTCGATCCCGTAGCGAAGCAGGCCAGTCGTTCCCGCGCGCGGCCGCACCCAGTCGACCCGCGGCTCGGTCGCGATCCAGTCGTCGATCAGCGCGAGGTTGCGGCGGGTGATCGCGCGCGTTCGTGCGAGGATGCGCTCGGGTGCCTCCAGCGCGGTGGCCGCGAGGTGGTCGTCCAGGACCCCGACCGAGATCGTGGTGTAGTCGCGATGCAGCGCCACCGCCTCCAGAACGTCGGGCGGGCCGACGATCCAGCCCAGCCGCAGCCCGGCGAGCGAATAGGCCTTGGACATCCCGCATGTGGCGATCCCGCGCTCGTAGAGGTCGGCGATTGAGGGCGTCGCGCCGTCGCCTTCCTGCGCGGTGTTGCGATAGACCTCGTCCACCAGCAGGTCCGCGCCGACCGCGCGCGCGATCTCGACCAGTCGCGACAAGCCTTCCGCGTCGATCAGGCTGCTGGTCGGGTTGTTGGGATTGGTCAGCGCGACGAGCTTCGTGCCGGGCGTGACGGCCCGGGCCACCGCGTCCCAGTCGGGCAGCCAGCCCTCCGCCGCGCTGAGCGGCACCCGGACGACCTCGGCGCCGAGGCTTTCGGGGATCGACAGGTGCTGCTGGTAGGTCGGCACCAGGCTGACCACCCGGTGGCCGGGCCCGGCCAGCGCCTGCCAGACCAGCGCGTTCGCTCCGGCGGTGCCATGCGCGACCAGCACGTCCTCGCGGCTGCGGCCGCGGTAGAGCGCGGCGATCGCGTCGCGCAGCCGGTTCGAGCCCGGGATCGCGCCGTAGCCCAGCCGCGTGGGCGCCAGCGCCGAGAGGTCGTCATTGCGCCCGGCGAGCTCCAGCAGGCCGCCGACGGTCAGGCTGTCGACGCAGGTTTCGGCGATGTTGAAGCGGCAGTGGTCCTCATGCGCGTTCATCCATTGCTCGACGCCGAACGGGTCGATCCTCATCCCGCGACCTCGCGGTAGAGCGCGGCGTATTCGGCGGCGGAGCGGTCCCAGCCGACGGGATGGCGCATCGCGTTGCGGGCCATCTGTGCCCAGGTCTCGGGCTCCCGCCAGAGCGCGCAGAGCCGGTCGAAGGCGCGGGCCAGCGCGCCCGGCTCGATGGGATGGACCTGCAACCCCGTGGCGACCCCGGCCCAGAGCCCGGCGGGCGTGGCGGGGATCACCGTGTCGGCCAGCCCGCCGGTCAGGGTGACGACCGGCAGCGTGCCGAAGCGCAGCCCGTAAAGCTGGGTCAGGCCGCAGGGCTCGAAACGCGAGGGGACGAGGATCGCGTCGCCGCCGGTGATCAGCCGGCGGGCGAGCCCCTCGTCATAGCCGATCCGGACGGCGACGTTTGGGTCCCGGGCGGCGTGGCGCAGCCCGTCCTCGAGCGCGGGCTCGCCCGAGCCCAGGAGCGCCAGTTGCCCGCCCCCCGCCAGCAGGTGGGGCAGGGCCTCCAGCAGCAGGTCCATGCCCTTCTGCTCGGTCAGGCGCGAGACGACGACGCAGAGCGGGCCGTCGGCGCGGCCCAGACCCAGCTCGCGTTGCAGCTCGGCCTTGGGACCGGCCTTGCCTTCGAGGCTCCGATAGGGCGGCGTCCATTCCTCGAGATCGACGCCGTTCAGGATGCCCGTCAACTTCTCCGCATGGGCGCGCAGCACCCCGTCCAGCCCAGTCCCGAATTCGGGCGTCAAAAGCTCGTCCGCATAGGTGGGGCTGACAGTGGTGATGCGGTCGGACCAGACGAGCCCGGCCTTCAGCGCGCTGATGCGGCCCCAATATTCGAAACCGTCGGGCTGCATCCCCGATGGCGGCAGGCGCAGGGCCGAAAGCCGGTCGGCGGCGGCGAGACCCTGGAAGGCCACGTTGTGGATCGTGATGACGGCGCCCGCTTCGGCATCCGGCCAGCGGTCCCGCAGGTAGACCGGTGCGAAGCCGGCCTGCCAGTCATGGCAATGCAGCACCTCGGGGTGCCAGCCATCCAGGCCTTCGCCCGCGATCCGCGCCGCGACCCAGCAAAGCGCGGCGTAGCGCGCGGGGTTGTCGGGCCAGTCGGAGCCGTTCGGTCCGAGGTAGATGGAGCCCTCCCGGTCGAAGAGATGCGGCGCGTCCAGCACCAGCAGGTCCAGCCCCGCGTGGGATGCGGCGAGGACGCGCCCCGGCCCGCCGAAGAGATCGCCGTCGCGCAGGACCTCCCGCGCGCCGTCGAGCTTGGCCATCACCGCGGGGTAGCCCGGCAGCAAGGTCCGGATATGCACGCCCAGCGGCGCGAGCGCGCCAGGCAGGGCGCCCGCCACATCCGCCAGCCCGCCGGTCTTGACGAGCGGCGCGCATTCGGACGCGACCGAGAGGACGCGCGTCATTTCGCGGCGGCGCGCCGGTCGAGCATCGGCTGCGTGATCAGCGTCACGCCGCTTTCGGTCACGCGGAACCACTTCGCGTCCTCCTCCGGGTCCTCGCCCACGACGAGGCCTTCGGGCACTAGCACCCCGCGGTCCAGCACGCAGTCGCGCAGCTTCGCGTGCCGCCCGACCACGACCTTCGGCAGGGCCACGACGCGGTGGAGCGAGGCATAGGAATTCGTGTGCACGCCGGTGTGGAGAAGCGACTCGCGCACCTCCGTGCCCGAGATGATGCAGCCCCCCGACACCATCGAGCTGATCGCGCTGCCGCGGCGCTCGGCCTCGTCATGGATGAACTTGGCGGGCGGGACGCTCTCGGAATAGGTCCAGATCGGCCAGCTCTGGTCCCAGAGGTCAAGATCCGGCGTGAAGTCCGTCAGGTCGATATTGGCCCGCCAATAGGCGTCGACCGTGCCGACGTCGCGCCAATAGGCCGGCGCCGCGGGGTCGTGACGCACGCAGCTTTCGCTGAACCGATGCGCCATGGCCTTTCCGTTCTTGACGATATGCGGGATCAGGTCGCCGCCGAAATCGTGCTTGCTGTCCGCGGTCTCGGCATCCTGGCGCAGCAGGTCGCGCAGGAAATCCCAGCGGAAGACGTAGATCCCCATCGAGGCCAGCGCGACGGCGGGATCGTCGGGCGTGCCGGGCGGATCGGCAGGTTTTTCGAGGAAGCTGGTGATGCGGTCGGACGCGTCGATGGCCATCACGCCGAAGGCCGTGGCCTCCATCCGCGGGACGGTCAGGCAGCCCACGGTCACGTCCGCGCCGCTTTCGACATGTTCGCGCAGCATGACCTCGTAATCCATCTTGTAGATGTGATCGCCCGCGAGGATCACGACGTAATTGACATCGTAGCTGTCCACGATGTCGATATTCTGGAACACGGCGTCGGCGGTGCCCTGGTACCAGTGCACCTCGTCCACGCGCTGCGAGGCGGGCAGGATGTCGAGATATTCGTTGCGCTCGGCCCGGAAGAAGTTCCAGCCGCGCTGGCAGTGCCGGATCAGGCTGTGGGCCTTGTATTGCGTGGCGATGGCCATCTTGCGGATGCCGGAATTGAGCGCGTTCGACAGCGCGAAATCGACGATCCGGGTCTTGCCGCCGAAATAGACGGCGGGCTTGGCGCGGATATCGGTCAGCTCCTTCAGGCGGCTGCCGCGGCCGCCGGCCAGGACGAAGGCCATGGTGCGGCTCGTCAGGCGTTGGGATGGTCCTGCCATCGGGTTCTCCTCCCCTGTAATGGACCGCGCGCACCCTCCCGCGGCGCGCGGCTGCCGGGCTGCCCCGGTCTGCGGTTCGTCGGCGATGGGGATCCGGCCCGGGCCGCCGCTCTCCGCGTTCGGGACAGCTGCGGAGGGCGGGCATCGCGCGCGACCATGTGCGGAAGCATACGATGCGGGGTGGGGCGGTCAAGCGAGGGGGGAATGCCCCCGGGCCCAGTCAAAGGGGTCGGGCGACCCGCCCGCGACGCGCGACCGGCCGCCGGACGTGGTGGACGGGCCGCGCGCTGCGGCCCGTCCAGGTGCGTGGTCTCAGGTTTCGAGCAGGTCCGCCATCTTCAGCGGAAGCCGCGTCAGCCGCTTGCCGGTGGCGTGGTGGATCGCGTTGGCGATGGCCGCGGCGGTCCCGACGATGCCGATCTCGCCGATGCCCTTCACGCCCAGCGGGTTCACGTAATCGTCCTGCTCCTCGAGCATCTCAACCCGGATCTCGCGGATATCGGCGTTCACGGGGACGAGGTATTCCGCGATATTGGCGTTGAGGAACCGCGCACGCGGCTTGTCGGTCTCCGTCACCTCGTGCAGCGCCGAGCCGATGCCCCAGATCATGCCGCCCATGAGCTGGCTATGCGCGGTCTTGCGATTGAGCCAAGTGCCCGCGGCGAAGGCGCCGTGCAGGCGGGGCACGCGGATCTCGTGGGTGAAGCGGTGGATGCGCACCTCGACCATCTCGGCGCCGAAGGCGAACATGGCGAACTCCGGCGTGACCGGCCCGGCCGTGCCGTAGCCGCCCGCGAAGGTCGCGCGGATCAGCTTGTCAGTCAGGGCCGGATGGCGGAATTCGCCGACCATCTCGACCTCGCCCTCGGGCGTGGCGGCGAGCGCCTCCTGCAGGCTCTGGCTTTCGCCGTTCGGGCCGCGCAACACCCCGTCATCGAGCGTGATCGACGCCGGGTCGAGCCCGGCGAGCGGACCCTCGGACTGCGCGGCGACCGTGGCGGCGACCTGCCGCCCGATCCGAAGGCAGGCATCATGCACCGCCGAGCCGGCCGAGGCCGCGGTGGTCGAGCCGCCCGAGATCGGCGCGACCGGAAGGTCCGCCTCGCCCATCACGACATCCACCGCCTTGACCGGCAGGCCCAGCCGCGCGGCGGCGATCTGCGCCATGATCGTGTAGGTGCCCGTACCCACGTCATGGGCGGCGAGTTCGACATAGGCGTTGCCCGAGGCCTGCATCCGCACCCGCGCGTTCGAGGCGAGGATATTGGTCGGGTAGGTCGCGGTGGCACAGCCGTAGCCCACGAGCCAGTCGCCATCGGTCATCGACCCGATCTCGGTGTTGCGATCGGCCCAGCCGAAACTTTCCGAGACGGCGTCGTAGCTTTCCATCAGCGAGCGCGACGAGAAGGGGACGCCCTCGACCGGGTGGGTCTTGGTGTCGTTGACGCGGCGCATCTCGACCGGGTCGATCCCGAGGTCATGCGCCAGCACGTCCATCGCCGATTCCAGCCCGAAGAAGGTCTGCATCTCGTTGGGCGCGCGCATGAAGCCGCCGGTATTGGTGTCGGAGGGCGACAGGCGCTGCTCGGTGTGGATGTTGGGACAGGCATACATCGCCCGGGTGATATGCGTGCCCGGATTGACGACATTGTCGAAGCGCGAGGTTTGCGAGATCTCGATATGCTCGAAAGCCGTGAGACGGCCCTCCGCATCGGCGCCCAGGCGGAATTTCTGGACCGCCTCCGGGCGGAAGGTCGCGACGGTGTACATCTGCGGCCGCGTGACCAGCAGGCGGACCGGTGCGCCGACGGCCTTCGCTGCGGCGATGGTCAGCATGGCATAGGGCGTGATGCCCGCCTTCGAGCCAAAGGCGCCGCCCACGAAGGGCGAGATCACGCGCACGCTGGTCTCGGGCAGGCCGTAAGCCTTGGCGATCCCGCCGCGCAGGGTGCGAACCGATTGCGAGGGCATCCAGACGGTCAGCCGGTCGCCGCGCCATTCCGCGGTGGCCGAGAACATCTCCATCGGGTTGTGGTGCTGGAAGGGCGTGACGAATTCCATCGCGACGGTCTTCGCCGCGGCGTCGAGCCCGGCCTGCAAATCGCCCTTCGTGGTTACCATGCCGGGGCTGTCATCGGTGGCCCCGATCACGAAGCTTTCCTCGGGATCCATGTGGATGATCGCGGGCTCCTCGGCGTATTCAACCTCGATCAGATCGGACGCGCGCCTTGCGGCGGCGGCCGTCTCGGCCACGACATAGGCGAGCGGCTGGCCGGAATAGCGGATCTCCGTCCCCTCCATCGGCCAGAACGAGGCCGAGCCCGGCCCGCCCGAATAGAAGCCCTTCACGCTCTGATAGTCGGGCAGGGTCTCGTGCGTGTAGATCGCGACGACGCCCGGCTCGGCCGCGGCGCGCCTGGTGTCGAGCGACACGACCCGTCCCACGGCGATGGCCGAGCAATGCAACGCGCCGTGCAGCATGCCCGCGGGCATGACGTCGGCGGCATAGGTGGCCGCGCCGGTGACCTTGCGGCGGGCGTCGGTGCGGGTGACCGCGGTGTTGATCGTCTGGGCCATCATTCGCCTCCCATGCGGGATTTCGCTTGCAGCAACGCGCCGGCGACGACGTCGGCGCCCAGTGCGATCTTGTAGGCCGAGCCTTCCAGCGGCTGGGCATCGGCAAAGGCGATCCGCCCGGCCTCGCGCGCGGTGGCCTCGGTCAGCGGGCTGCCGCGCAGGCTGTCCTCGGCCGCGGTCGCGCGCCAGGGCACGGCGGCGACACCGCCCAGGCCGATCCGCACGTCGCGCACGGTGTCGCCGTCCATCTCCAGCCCCACGGCGGCGGAGGCGGCGGCGAAAGCGTAGCTCTCGCGGTCGCGGGCCTTCAGGTAGTGGCTCGCGCGCATCGCGGGCACGACGGGCAGTTCGATCGCGGTGACGATCTCGCCGGGCTCCAGCACCGTCTCGATCTCGGGCGTGTCGCCCGGCAGGACGTGCAGCTCGGCGAAGGGGATGGTGCGCGTGCCGCCCGGCCCGCGCGTCGCGACCGTGGCGTCGAAGGCCACCAGGGTGGCGGCGAGGTCACCCGGATACATCGCCACGCAGGCCTCGGAGCCGCCGAAGATCGCGTGCAGCGTGGTTTCTCCGCCGTCCAGCGCGGCGCAGCCCGAGCCCGGGTTGCGCTTGTTGCACTGGCTGTAGGCGGTGTCGCGGAAATAGGGGCAGCGGGTGCGCTGCAGGATGTTGCCGCCCAGCGTGGCCGCGTTGCGCAGCTGCGGGCTGGCAGCTTTCCAGAGCGACTCGCTCAGCGCCGGGAAGGCCGCGATAACGTCGGGGTCGTCGGCCACGGTGGACATGCGGGCCAGCGCGCCGAGGCGGATGCGGTCGGCGCCGATCTCGTGTCCCTCCAGCTCGGAGAGCCCGGAGATGTCGACGAGGGCATCGGGATTGCGGACGCCGATCTTCATCAGATCGACCATCGTCGTGCCGCCGGCGATGATGTCGGCGCCCTCGGCGCTGGCGGCCTCGGCCGCCGCGCTCAGGCTGCCCGCGCGGGTATATGCGAAATTCTTCATGCGCTCAGCCTTGCTGTTGGTCGCGGACCTGCTCGACGGCAGCCACGATGTTGGGATAGGCACCGCACCGGCAAAGATTGCCGGACATGTACTCTCGGATCTCGTCGGCGTCGCGGGCGTGGCCCTCCTCGATGCAGGCGATGGCCGAGAGGATCTGCCCCGGCGTGCAATAGCCGCATTGGAAGGCGTCGTTCTCGGCGAAGGCGGCCTGCATCGGGTGCAGCGCCCCTTCAGGATCGGCCAGCCCCTCGACCGTCACGATCTCGGCGCCCTGGGCCATGACGGCAAGCGTCAGGCAGGAATTGATCCGCGCGCCGTCCATCAGGACGGTGCAGGCGCCGCACTGGCCCTGGTTGCAGCCGATCTTGGTGCCGACCAGCCCCAGCCCGTCGCGCAGCGCCTCGACCAGGGTCGTGCGGGGCGCGACCGCGACGTGGCGCGGGGTGCCATTGACGATCAGTTCGATCGTCCGGGTCTCGGCGCTGACATCCGCGCCCTCCTGCGCCTGCGCCGCGCCGACGGCGACGCCGAGCGAGCCGGCGACGACCGAGGAGCCCTGCAAGAACCCGCGTCGCGAGACGCCGGGCCGGGTGAGGATGGGGGGCGTGTCGGACATGGCGCTACCTCGCAACGGGCTGATCTTGATGGCTCGAAGGGTAGGCCCGGGTCGGGTCCGATCCAGAACTATCTGCGGCGAGACGTCGCGTTCCGACGGCACGGCAACCGGGAGGCGAACGCCCTTCCGGACACTCGCGCGAAGTCGCGCGAGGGGCTGCCCGACCCGCGATCCCGGCGGCCGGCGGGCGACGCGATCAGTCCGGGCGCGGCGCGTCGTCCCAGTCGGGATCGCGGAAGGCTTCGACCAAGAAATCCACGAAGACGCGGATGCGCGGCACCAGGTGACGTTCCGGCAGGAAGACCGCGGCGATCGCACCGTCATCGGCGACCGTCTCCCGGGCCAGCAACTGGACGAGCCGCCCCTCGGCGATGGCGGGCCGGGCGAGGTGCTCGGCCATCCGCATCACGCCGAAGCCGGCCAGGCACATCTCCACCAGCGACATGCCCTGGTTGCTGCGGAACCGGCTCTCGGCGCGCAGGATGACCGGCGCGCCGGCGACGGTGAAGGGCCAGCGGTTGAGATGGTCGCGGCTGCCGTCCCAGGCCAGGCAGGGCAGCGCCCCGAGCGCGTCGGGCGTGTCCGGCTTGCCATGCGCGGCGAGCAGCGCCGGGGCGGCGACGACGATCCGGCGCAGGTCGCAGAGCCGCCGCTGCATCAGGCCGGAATCGGGCAGCCGCCCCATGCGGATGGCGACGTCGATCCGGTCCTCGATCAGGTTCTCGGTATCGTCGGTCAGCCGCAGGTCCAGCGCGATGCTGGGATACCGCGCCAGGAAGGCGGGCATCAGCGGGGTGATGCGGTCGAGACCGAAGGCGATCGGCGCCGAGATCCGCAGGGGGCCGGAGATCTGCTCGTCGCTCTGCTGCAGCTCGGCCTCCGCCGCCTCGACCGCAGCGACGGCCCGCCGGGCCGCGTTCAGGAAGGTCTCGCCCTCGGGCGTCAGGCGGTGCCCGCGCGTCGTGCGGTGGAGCAGCTTGCAGCCCAACCGGGCCTCAAGCCGTTGGAGCGTCTGGCTGACGAAGGGCTGGCTGACCCCGAGCCCCTGCGCCGCCGCGGTGAAGGCCCCCGCCTCGACGACCGCGGCGAAAACCCGCATTTCAAGCAGCCGATCGTCCTTCATCGCCGCGCGCCCCTCTTCATCCCTCCTGACAATAACAGCTATTGCGCCCATTGCATTGCCCCATGAGCCCGGTCCCCGCATTCTTCGGCCACCCGGCGGGGCGCGAGACCCGCTCGCCCTGCCATCCTGTCGAAAGGGAACCCCATGCTCGATCTCGGAAACCGCGTCTCGATCTACCAGCCCGAACAGGACGACCTGATCTTTCCCGAACTGCCGGAATTCGCGTCCTTCGAGGAGGAGCGCCGTCACCGCAAGGAACGACTCGTGGCCGCCTGCCGCGCCTTTGCGCAGCAGGGCTTCGATTACGGCTTCGCCGGTCACCTGACCGTGCGCGACCCGGAGCGGCCGGAGCTCTACTGGACGAACCCGATGTGCGTGCATTTCGACAAGGTGAAGGTGTCGAACCTGATCCTCGTCGATCACGCGGGGAAAGTGGTCGAGGGCGACTATGCCGTGAACCGCGCGGGTTTCGTGCTGCACGCCAATGTCCACGAGGCGCATCCCGATATCATCGCCATGTGCCACGCCCACACGACCTACGGCACGGCCTGGTGCGCCACGGGGCGGCCGATCGACCCGATCACGCAGGACGCCTGCGCCTTCTTCGAGGATCACGTCGTGATCGGCGAGCAGGGCGGTCAGGTCGCCGTCGAGAACCATGCCGGCTCGGACGTGGCGAAGGCCTTCAAGGGGGTGAAGGCGGCGCTGCACCAGAACCACGGCCTGCTGACGGCGAGCCGCCACTCGATCGAGTCGGCCGCCTTCTGGTTCATCGCGCTGGAGCGGTGCTGCCAGCAGCAGCTCGCCATCGCCGCCTCGGGGATCGAGCCGATCCGAATCCCCGCCGATCGGGCGCGCTACAGCCGCGAGCATGTCGGGAGCGACTATATCGGCTGGCTGCATTTCCAGACGATCTGGAACCAGCTCGTCGAGGATCAGCCGGACATGTTCGACTGACGCGCCGTCGCCGGGGCTCCGCGCAGGGGAGGGCGCGGGGCCCGGATGGGACCGGCGATCACGTTTGGTCCGCGGGCAGGAGCGCGCCTGCGCGCATCATCGCGAGGCCCGTGGCCAGCGGGATTGACGGGGCGAAGCCCAGCCGGTCGCGCGCGGCCCGGGTGTCGAGATCGAAGAGCGTGAAGGGCGGCGCGCCCGCTTTGGGTGGCGCGTCTTCCGCGGTCACCCCGACGAGATCGGCGATGGCTTGCGCGAGATCGACGAGCCGGGTCGGCGCGTCGCCCGCGATGTTGAATAGGCCGGTCGCCCCGCGCTCCGCCGCCATGATCGCGGCCCGCGCGAGATCGTGGATGTGGAGAAAGTTGATGCGGCTCGCGCCGCCGGTCACGGTCACGGGCCCGCCGCTTTCCGCCTCCGCGAGTAGCCGCGCGACGAGCTGTTCGGCGTTCAGCCCCGCGCCATAGACCGACGAAGGCCGCAGCACGGTCAGCTTCAGCCCCATCGACCGGCAATCGGCGAGCGCCATCTCGGCCAGCCGCTTGCTCTGCGCGTAGACGCCGCCGAGCGGCCCCGGCCCCATCGGGGCGTCCTCGGTGATGGCGTCGGCATAGGGGTCTGCGTAGACCGATCCGCTGGACAGGTGGATCATGTGGATGCCGCGCTGCCGGGCCCAGTCCGCGAGATTGAGCGTGGCCCGTACGTTGGTGTCGAACAGCTCGCGCGCGGAGGGCTCCGACGGAAGGCGCGCGGCGGCGTGGACGAGGGTGTCGGCACCGGCTGTCAGCGCGTCCAGCCGCTCCGGCGCCGCCCAGTCGCGAAGATCCCAATCCGCGCGCGTCAGCGGGCGATGGGCGATCCCTTTCGCCTCCAGAAGCGCGCAGAGATGGCGGCCGAAGAGACCGTTGGCGCCGGTGACGGCGAGCTTCAAGTTCGGCGCCCGAACAGGTTGAATTGCGGTGCCGGGTCCGGCGTCAGCGTCCCGGCGCGTTCCAGCTCAGACAGGGCTTCGAGGGGCAGGACCGCCTCGCTCCAGAACCGCAGGATGGCCCGGTCCCAGGCGATGCGGGGCTCGTAAGCCAGGCCGAGATCGCGCTTGAGGTAGAATTCGACCGGGTTGAAGCCGAGCTGCGCGCAGAGCGGCGTCGTCCCCGAGAACCGGGCGTTAATCTCGAAGAGCTTCGGCACCCCATCCCGGTCGAGCCGCAGCTGGAAATTGCACGAGCCGTCGATCCCCAGCCGCGCGGCCACGTCGGCGACATAGGCGTCGATCTGCGGATGGCGTTCGGGATAGGCGCGATAGGTGTCGCCCGACCGCAGGTCGCGGCGCAGGGCCAGCACCGGCGACAACGTCCCGCCATGGCCGACGATGGTGCAGGTATATTCGGTGCTGTCGTCGCCCACGAGCTCCTGCACGATGATGCCGTCGGGCGGCCCCGGGTAGCGCAACAGGTCGTCATGGCTCTCGGCGCGTTCCACCCCGATGGAGCGGAAGCCGATTGCGGGTTTGACGATGACCGGAAAGCGCAGGTCCGGCGTCGCGCGCGCCTGCGCCAGGGTCATCGTGGCGGGATGCGGCAAACCTTCGCTGGCGAGAAAGGCCGCCGTCTCGGCTTTGTCGTCAGCGATCCGCACGACCGAGGCCGGGTTGACGACGACCGTGACGCCGAAGCGGTCCTTGATCTCCGCCTTCCGCGCGGCGCAAAGCGACAGCTCGACATCCGTTCCGGGCAGGTAATAGTCGACATCCTCGGCCGCGAAGATCCGCGCGAGGGAGTCGAGATAGCCGGGCGCGTCGGACCTCTCGACGAGATGGGCCGCGTCGCAGGCATAGAGGCCGGCGGCCTTCGCGCTCATGTCGGCGCCGATGATGCGTAGCGGCAGGTCCGGGATGAGCCGGAGCGACTTGATGACTCCCTGGCCGACGCCGCCGCCCGCCCCCGTGACCAATACCGTTACCATCTCAGCCCTCCAGGTAGGACAGAAGCCTGTCCTTGGTCTGCGCGGTCAGCGCCGCGGCCGCAATGGCCCGTCTTTGCGCGGTTAGGTCAATCTCGATAGGGCGGATGTCGGCGCGGATGCGCGGCCCGTCCAGATCGAGGATCAGATAGGACAGCCCGGTCCCGCGCGGCTGGCCGACCGCGCCGGGGTTGATGATCACGGTCTCCTCCGCGGCGATCTCCTGCCAGCTGCGCTGCGGCAGGGGCATGACGCCCCCAGGCGACACCTTCGCAGCGAAGGCGCGGTGAGAATGCCCGAAGACGCCCAGCCGGTGCCCGCCCGCCCGCAAGGTCTGCGCCGCTTTCCGGCAGGCCTCGTCATTCGCGACGTAGCTCCAATCGCCGTATTCGTAGGGGTTCGCATGGGAGAAAAGGACCGGACCGTCCACGTGACGATGCCGCCAGGGATACCGGCCTGCGAGCGCCGGCTGCGCCGCGATCCGGTCACGCGTCCAATGGACCGACTCCTCGACGAAGAGCGCCAGGCGGTAGGGCAGGGCCTCGGCGCCGGCCTGGAGCCGGAAGTAGAACTCGTCGTGATTGCCGCTAATGAAGGCCTGCGGATGCGCGCTGGCGGCGAAACCGTCCAGCAGGTCGAGCACCTCGAGGGGCTGGGCGCCGTAGGTCAGCAGGTCGCCCAGGATGACGGTCAGATCGGGCGCGGCGGCCTGCGCCGCGTCGAGCGCGACGCGGAGCGCGTCGGCATTGCCGTGGATATCCGAGAGTACGGCGATCCTGCGCGCGCTCGCGGGCATCGCGGCCTCAGACGGTGGCGGCATCGTGCCAGCCGTCGATCCGCCGCCCGCAAAGCGCTTCGAGATCCCGGATGTCGGCGGCGTAATAGGCGTCGAGGCGCCGCGCGAGCTCGGGCTTGAACGGCGGGTAGCTGACTTGCCGCGCGACGAGGCCGCGAAGTGCCTTGATCGGCCCGGTGGCCCGGATCGGGTCGAGGATCGGCCGCAGCGGCTTGAGCGCGGCCCGGATCGGGCGGGGCACCATCGCGGCCGCGCGGTCCTTCACCTTGCCCTCGAACGGCGCGAAGCTCCCGTCCGGCTGGCCCAGGTGCCGCGCGAGGCGGTCGAGGCCGGGCTGGGGGTCGCGGCGGAATTCCTCGAAGATGAGGATCAGGAGCTGTTCGCGCGGGAAGAGCTCGAGGAAGCGCGCGAGCTGCCGCGCGTAGAGCCCGTCATCGATGAAACGCCGGAATTCGGCGCGGTCGGGGTCGAGATAGTCGTCGATCTCGGCCCCGACGGTCCCGCGCCGGTAGAGCATGCAGTAGTCGGAATAGGCCCGTGCCGTCGGATTGCGCAGGAGCGCGACGAGCCGGGCCTGCGGATAGGCGTCATGGATGCGCCGGGCGGCCTCCGGCTCCGACATGTAGGAGTTCGACTTCTCGCCGAAGAGCAGGCCCGAGCGCTTCTCCGGGAATTGCTCCGCGTACCAGTCGAAGCCGCGGTCGTAATATCGCGAGAAGAAATGCGGCTCCCCGTCGGCCATGAAGACGTTCGGAGATTGCTGGAGCGAGGCGTGAAGCCAGGTGGTCGAGCATTTCGCGGCGCCGATGATCAGGAAGTCTATGTCGGGGCGATCCAAGTGGAACTCCAGTAGGGGGCGTCACATTCGAGCCGGTGCGGGGGCCTTCCGGCGCGGCTCAGGCCAGGGCGGGGCGCAGGTCTCCGCGGCGCCGGTGGGCGGGAACGAGGTCTTCGTAGAGCGCACTGATCAGCCGGACATGGCGGGCCGTCCCGTAGCGCTCCTCCAGCCCGGATCGGGCGGCGGCCACGATGCGGGCGCGCAGGTCCGGGTCGCGTTCGAGCTGGATCACGGCGCCGGCCATGGCCTCCGGGTCGCCGAGCGGAACGAGCCGGCCGGTGACGCCATCCTCGATCGCCTCGATATTGCCGCCGTGGCGGGTCGCGATGACCGGCGTGCCAAGATGCATCGTCTCGATCAGGGTGCGCCCGAAGGGTTCGTTCTCGGCCGGCACCAGCATCGTGTCCATGGCCGCCATCGGGCCCGCGATCGGATTGCGAAAGCCCATCAGGTGGATCTGGTCGCCGATCCCGAGATCCTCGGCAAGCGCCTTGGCGTCGTGGTCCAGCGGCTTGTTCGGGAGGATCGCCAGGCCGAACAGCAGCCCCCGGACATCGCGGTCGGGCAGCGCCTTCGCGGTCGCCGCCACGGCGCGCACGAAGTCGAGCGGGCGTTTTCGCGGCACGAGCGCGCCGAAATAGCCGAGCAGCAGCGGGGCCTCGCCCGCACCGATCTCGTCGAGTAGCTCCGCCCGCGCCGCGTCCCTGTCCGGGCTCGGCGGGAATTCGAACGGGCTGTGGATCACATGCGTGCGCTTCGCGACCGGCAGCAGCGGTCGTGCGGGGCGCGCGAATTGCGAAACGGTGGCGATCCGGTCGGCCAGGAACGGCCCGAGCGTGTTCACCCCCGCGGCTTCGTGGGTCTTCGCGATGGTGCCAGAGAAGCCGGCAGCCCGCGATGCGTGCGGCGATGCCCCAGTTCACATGCATCCGCCCGTCATTCGTGTGGACGATATCGATGGCCTTCTCCTTCAGGATCCGCCGCATTCGCGGCAGGGTCCGGGTCAGGAAGATCAGCGGCGACGCCGTGTTCGCGATCCGGCGCGCGGTGGGCGCCATGATGGGCAGATCCTTGATGGTCTCGTAGCGCAGGCCCAGCTCCGCGATGTGCCGGGCGATGGCACCCGGCCCGGTACCGTCGAGGTCGTGCAGGACGATGATCGGTGTGAAACGATCCGCGTCGAGCGACGCGACGAGCTTGAGCGCGGAGATGTGGCTGCCGCCCATCGAGGGGCCGTCGATGAAGGGGAACAGGATGCGGATCGGCCGCGTCGCGCCGGGCCGGATGGCGGCGGCCGCCTCCGATGTCGCCTCTCTGACGGCTTGTTGCATCTACTGGCTCACCGTCCCGGCGAAGGGCTCGATCTCGACTTCCAGCGTGTCGCCCGGTTCCAGCCGCGTCAGTAGGTCGGCAGGGAACCGATCGGTCTCGTCGCCGTCGGTCCGGGTCACGACGTAGCTGAGCACCGCGTCCCCGACCTCGGTTCCGATATGCCCGCTCCGGGCGACGGCCTCAGAATAGAGCTTGCGGGCCGTCTCGAGCTGGGCGCGATCGGTCGCGAGCTCCAGCCTGACCTCCTTGAGCTGCGACAGGCGCCCGAGCCGGGCTTCGTCGTAGAGGGTGATCTCGTCGCGATTGGCGAGGTTGAGCTGCTGTTCCGCTTCGAGCCGTGCGACGTCGAGTTGGATGATCTGCGCCTCGAGATTCGCGACATTCGACAGCGCGGCGGTCTCGCTGGAGCGGACGGCGAGACCGCGTTCCTTGAGATCCTCCATCGCGGCGACGTCTTCGCGGGCAGTCTCGAGCTGGCGCATGCGAAGCGCGATCTGCTCTTCCAGCCGCGAAAGCCGTTCGCGCACGACCGATTGCAATTCGAGGATGTTGGCCTGCCGCGTGTCGATCGAGCGTTGCCGCGCGTCGAACAGCTCGCTCTCGATGCCCCAGCTGAGCTTCTCGATCCGGGCGTCGTTGCCGCCGACGGTCTGGACGTCCAGCGCGGCGATCTCGGCCGTGAGGCGGGCCTCTTCCGCCTCATGCGTCTCGATCCGCGCGGTCAGAACGTTGATCTGGCCTTCGTAGCGCATCCGGTCTCGCTCGGCGCTGTCGCCGGTCGCCGGATCATCCGCCGCGCCCAGCCCGCCGGCGAGCGCCAGCGCCTGCTGGACGGTCAGGCCGTGGCGGAAGCTGTATTCGCCCGGCGCCGAGACGGCCCCGGCGACGTAGATCGGGACATGCGACACGATCTCGACGGCGACTTCGGGCACGGCGCTCAGACCGATGCGCCGCTGGATTTGGTTCGACAGCGCGACCGCCAGCGAGGCGGCATCCTGGCCCGCGGCCTCGACGGTGCCGGCCAACGGAACCTGGATCGTGCCGTCGCGCGCGATCAGGTACTCGCCGCTGACGCCGTCCCAATTCTTGAATTCGGAGGATGTGTAGTCCCACCAGCCGGCCCGGATCGCGATCCGGTCGCCGGCATCGAAGGCATAGCCGTCCGCCATCGCCGTTGTCGCAAGAAGCAGTTTGAACGCGAGACCGACAAGGACCGCCTGAAATCGTACCATTTAAACACCCCGCAACCGGGAACCCGGGCCTTGCGGACCCATCCCGGAAATCATTCGGCCGGGATGGCCCCATTACGGCTTTGAACTTGAAAAACATATCCGCGCCTGACCTATCTGTCTACGCCATGGAGGCCGCGTATGCGCAATCGGATTATCTATATCGCCGGCTACGGTCGCAGCGGATCGACGCTGCTGGACATGGCGCTGGGCCAGCATCCCGACATCTTCGGATCCGGCGAGATATCGGCGATGTGTCGGCATGTCTGGCGCGAGAACGAGCTTTGCGCCTGCGGGGCCCGAATTCGGGACTGCACGGTCTGGGGACCGATCATGGCGGCCTGGGGCAAGTCGTACGATCCCGAAGAGTACTTCGCACTGCAGCGCACCATCGAGCCGCTTCTCGCGCCCGCCCGGATCTTCGGAGGAGGGAAGCTGGCCGCCTACCAGGCGCAGACGCGCGCGATGTTCGACGCGATCCGGCAGGTCAGCGGGGCCCCGGTGATCCTCGACTCCTCGAAGGCGCCGGGCCGGGCCCTGGCGCTCGCGCGGGATCCGGAGGTCGATCTGCGCGTGATCCATCTCGTGCGTGATGCGCGCGCCGTGGCGCATGCCATGAACCGCGCGATTCCGCTGGATGTCGAGAAGGGCGTGCAGAAGAAGATCGTCCCGCGCTCGCCCCTGCGCACAGCGCTGCGTTGGCGGATGTACAACACCATGGTCGAACGCCTACGCCGGAGCGTCCCGCGCGACGCTTTCGTGCGCGTCCGTTACGAGGATTTCACCCGCGATACGGCCGGTGAGATGGCGCGCATCGCCCGCGCGGTCGATATTGACCTCGCCCCGATCGTCGCGGCGATCGCGGATGGCGCGAAGATCGCGCCGCATCACCAGATGGCCGGCAGCCGGATCCGCATGCGCGGTCCGGTCGAGCTGCGCTTCGATGATGGCTGGACCCGGAAGATGTCGGAAGCCGCCCAGCGGACTGTCGTCCTGGCCGCGCGGCGCCAGCTCACGGATTACGGCTATCTGAACTGATCGCCGCGCCGAAGACTGAGACTGAGCGCAAGTGCGAGCGGGACATGCCAGAACCGCGCATAGACATGCGCGAAGACATTGATCAGCAACGCGAAGAAGATGATCGTCGCCAATGTCAGCGCCGCGCGCGAGACCGCGGCCCGGTCTGCCAGCATCCGCGCGCCCAGATAGATCCCCGTCAGAAGCAGGCCGAACAGCCCCAGCAGCGACAGGATCCCACCTTCGGAGAGCACCAGGAGATAGGTGTTGTGGACCGGCGCGCCGAATTCGCTGAGCTCCTGATACTGGTCGGCACCGAGACCCAGAAAGGCCGTGCCGTCGGCGATGCCGAGCGCTTCCTTGAGAAGCAGGAACCGGTCCGAGAAGGTGCCGGCCTGTTCGATATCGCCGGACGCCAGGGCCTGGAAGACGCGGCGACGGAAGACCTCCGGCAGGAGATCCTCCCCGAAGCGCAGCAGCAACGCACCGCCGGCGGCGAGGACCGGCAGAGCCACGAGAAGGATCCGGACGCGTCCGCTGAACAGCAAGAAGAGCACCGCGCCGATGAACGCGGCCGCCGTCGCGCTGTTCGAGCCGGTCAGCAGGACGCCATAGAACAGGATACCCAGCAGCGCGAGGAACGCCCCGAGACGCAGCCGGCCTTCGACGTAGAGGAAGATGCTGAAGGTGATCGCGATGGCGGCGATGGCTCCGGCGGCGTTCTCCCGCTCGATCAGCGAGCGGAGCCGCCCGCTGGGCGACAGAAGCCGGGTGTCGGGATTGTCCGCGAGATGCACGAGATAGGCGCCATGCAGCATCACGACCGCGACCGAGACCACGAAGACCTTGATCAGGAATAGCGTCTGGTCCAGCCGGCGGCCGGCGACGACGATCGGGATCACGAGGAGCGAGTACAGGTACTGCACGAAGACGACGAGCCCCGCCATTGGGTCGCCATTGACCACAGCGCCGAGGACGAGCCCGCCGAGGAACAGCACGCATGAGATCAGCCATAGCGGCGTCGCGGGGCCGTAGAAGCGCAGGTCGATCCGGCGATTGACGAGCATCACGAGCAGCGTCGCAAGTCCGCACAGGTCGGCCGCCGTGAAGTAGAGCCATTCGAGGCGGAAGTAGTTCATCGGCGCCAGCGCGACCGTCGCCGTGGCCAGCGCCATCTCCAGCCGGATGGAAGCCGGTTCGCGGTCGGTCGCGACGCCGTAATCCCCGAAGCTAGTGACCGTCACCCCGTCGTCTCCCGTCGATCCGCGTGCCGCATCAGAAGCCAGCCGCATCCGATGAACCAGATCAAGCTGAAAAGGACATGGCAGACCATCGCGCCCAGCGCCGAGCCGACCATGACGGCGGGCACGAAGGCAAGCGCGAAGGCCACCGCCCCGATGAAGGTGATCGTCAGCAATTGCCGGTCCAGCCCCATGCTCATCAGTGCCGGATTGAAGGCCAGCCCGGTGAGATTGAGGATAATGGCGACGCCTTGCACGAAGATCAGGGGCACGGCGGGGCTGAACTCGGCGCCGAAGGCGAGGTCGACCAGCGACGGGACCACGAAGGCCAGCGGCACGAAGAGCGCCATGCTGAGCGCGAAGGTCAGTCCCGTCGCGCGCCGGATCAACCTGCCGAAGCGGGCCTGGTCGCCCCGGCCCCAGAGCTTCGCGAGCTCGGGGAAGAGGACCTGCGTGAAGGTTCGTCCCAATCGGAGGAGCGCTTTGCCCGACCGCTTGGCGACCTGGTACAGACCGACCGTCGCGGGGCTGACCAGCGCGCCGAGCGCCAGCACGTCGAACCGCTGGGTCGCATTTCGGAGGATCTGGTTGAAATTCGAGTTCCACAACAGACGCGTGAAGCCCGGGTTTTCGCCGAAGGCGTGGCGTCCCGCCGCCCGCCAGAAGCCGCCATGGCCGCGCCGGACCAGTTCGCGCACGGCGAAGCCAAAGGCCACCAGGCCGTCGAGAAGGGAATGCACGAACAGCATGGCGATGAACGCCCAGATGCCGAGGTCGAGCGCCAGGGCCGTGGCGGCAATGGCCAGGCGCAGCAGCGCGACGGCCGCGTCGGACAGCGCCAGAACGCCGAACCTGTCGAAGAGGCGCAGCACCGCGATCCCGGTCGGGCGGAAGGACACGAACATCGCCAGCGCGACCAGCAGGATGTAGTCGTAGCCGTCCGGGCCCAGCCCGATCAGCGGCGCGACCCAGAAGCCCAGCGCGATCGCGATCGAGCCCGCGACGATCCCGCCGGCGAGATCGATCAGCATGGAGAGTTTCACCAGCCGGCCGAAGCGCGCGCCATCGCCCGCTTCCAACGCGTCGGCGCCGTGTTTGATCAGCGCCTGCGTCGGTTGAAGCCGCGTCAGCAGATCGACGGTTCGGATATAGGCTTCGACCAGTGCCAAGATGCCCACGCCCGCCGGGCCCAGCGCGCGCGCCGTGAGCGCGAGCGTGACCAGGCCGAGGACCGCGACGACGGTGGTGCTGGACACCAGGATCGCCACGTTTCGGAAGATGCGCGGCACCAGTTCATCGAAGTAGATGAATTTGTGGAGCGCGCGGATCACGGCCATTCCGCTCAGGCCGCTTCCGAGGCGACGGAGCGGTCGCGCCGCATCAGGCCCATCTCGGTCAGCAGGTGGTCGTTGACCTTGTGGATGTCGAACACCTCTTCGGCGCGGGTTCGTGCGGCGGCGCCCATGGCCGCGATCGTCTCGGGGGCCTCCAGGAAGCGCAGCATCGCGGCGGTCAGGGCTTCGGTGTCGCGCGGCGCGACGAGATAGCCCGAGATCCCGTCCTCGACCGTGTCGCCGCAGCCCGGCAGATCGGTGGTGATGACCGGCCGCCCCTTGGCCATCGCCTCGAGGATCGAACGCGGGATGCCTTCGCGGTAGTAGGACGGCAGGACGAAGACCGACGCGTCGTCGAGAAAGGGGCGCACGTCATCCGTCCGTCCGAGGTAGTCGACCACGCCGCTGCGCTTCCAGGCGGCGATCTCCTCGGCGCCGATGCCGTCGGGATTGGGGTCGGGCGCGCCGAGGATGCGGAACTGCGCCTCGGGCCAGTCGGGCTTGAGCCGTTCGGCGGCAGTGACGAATTCGCGGACGCCCTTGGCCGAGAGAAGCCGCGCGATCAGGAGGAAGCGCGGCGGGCCGTCGGGCAGGGGGCTTTGCGCGTAGCGGTCCAGGTTGACGCCGGTTCCCGCCACGCGGATCAGCGGGACATCGTCCGCGACCATCCCGAAGCGCCGGATATCGGCCTCGTCCGCGCCGTTATAGACGAAGACGCGGCCCACGCCCTTCAGCGCCGAACGGTAGAGGCGGACCGACGCGTCGCGGATCAGGCGCCGCTTGCCCCGCGGATCGGGGTCCGAGAAGACATAGCCCAGACCGGTCATCAGCGCGTGTCGGCCTGGAACCCCCAGAAGGCGCGCCGCGATCCCGCCGTAGATCACGGGCTTCATCGTGTAGGGAAGCACGACATCGGGCTTCAGCCGCCGCAGGCACCGGATCATCCGCGCCAGCAGCACCATATCCGCGAAGGGATTCGTGCCCGTGCGCGCCATCGGCAGCACCTCGAAGGCGCAGCCGTTCCGGGCAAGGGTGTCGGCCACAGCGCGATCCGCTTCGGGGGCTAAAGCGGTCACGCTGTGGCCTTCCGCGACAAGTGCGCGGATCAGGTCGAGGCGAAAGGTCACGAGGCTGGGCGCGTAGCTGCTGATCAGAACCACGTGACGGGGGGCGCCGACGGATCGCATCACGCCACCGGATCCGATGACGGGCGGGGCGTCGGCGCTGTTTCGCCCGGCGAACGCACGCCCACCTTCTCCAGCGTCGTGCGGTAGAAGGCGTCATGGGCGTCGATGTAATGGGTCATCGAGAAATTCTCGCAGATCCGTTCGCGCGCCCGCGCGCCCAGCGCGCGGCGTTCGTCGGGGCTGCGCGCCATGAGGCGGGAGAGGCCCTCGACCTGTGCGTCGGTATCGGCAGGCGGCACGACCACGCCGGTGTCGCCCACGATCCAGCGGCTGTCGCCCACATCGGTGACGACCGCCGGGATGCCTGAGGCCATCGCCTCGCAGACGGCGAGGGGGAAGGCCTCGCCCCAGGCGGAGGGCAGCAGGAAGATGTCGAACCCAGCGACGAGGCGCGGAATGTCGCGGCGCTGGGCGAGCGAGGTGACGCGATCTTCGATGCCCAGCTCGACGGCGGCATCCCGGGCGCGCCCGGTCTCCTGCCCCTCGCCGACGAGGACCGCCTGCACGTCGTGCCCGGCCTCCAGCATCTTCGCCACGGTCGCGACCATGCGCCCCTGGTCCTTCATCGGATGGTCACGTCCGACATTGCCGACGATGGTCCGCTCGGGCGGGACGCCGATCAGGTCACCCAGCCAGGCACGGGCCTTGGGGTCGATGTCGAATTCCGAGGTGTCGATCCCGTTGGGGATGACGCAGCGGTTCTGCGCGCTGAAGCCCTGTGCCTCGTGCTGGTCGGCCGAGATGCGCGAGCAATAGGTAATGCCCGCGACGCGGCGCGAGGCCCGGGCGCTGGCCCGGATTACGAGCCGGGTCGACCGGCCCTCGTTGCGGATATCCTGCAGCGAATGATGCACCGCCCAGACCACCGGCGGCCAATTGCCCGGACCGAGCGTGGCGAGCCAGGCGGCGAGATTGCCGTGATACATCCAGCCGTGAATGAGGTCCGGCCGCGCCTCGCGGATCAGACGCCGCAGGCGCAGCAGCGCCATCGGGGACCACGATCCCTGCTGCATGTCGGCCGAGAGGACGGAGACGCCCAGCGCCGCGATCTCGTCGCCGATCGAACCCCGGGGCATGAGCGAGACGACCGTGTGGTCCCGCGCGCGCTCCCCGAGGGCGGCGAGGTATCGCAGGAGCATGACCTGCGCACCGCCGAGCCCGGTGCTCGTGACACAATGCAAAACCTTCATCGCAATTCCCTTCCGTGGCCCGGCTCAATTCCGGGATGGGCGCCGCCCGAAAACGCGTTCGTCCGTATGGCGGCGGGCCGGCCCGGACGACCGGGCCGGCCCGCCTACAGGATCATGTCCCCGGCAGAATGATGACGCTGTCGGCCCCGCGCCCCGCCGCCGTCGCGCCGGAGTTCTTCGTCCAGCGGGCCTTGAGGCCGGTCGCGGCCGGCTCCTCGCGGACACGCGACTTGGGCTCCAGCTTGACCGGCGGGTTCCAGCTCTCGTTGGCGGCTTCCTGGGCGGCCTCGCGGTAGCCGGGAACGACGTCGTGCAGCGTATCCAGGACCATCGGCGCGTCGTTGAGCCGGGCGAAGGCTTCCAGCCGGTTGGCCCACAGCACGAGCCGGTCCAGCGGGACATCCGCCGAGGTCGCCGACAGGACGCCGCTCAGGCCGCTCGGGGCGCGGGTCTCGAGCGTGTCGAACAGCTCCTCGAACAGCTTCTCACCCGGGCGCGAGCCGATGATCTCGATCCCGATATCCCGGCCGGGTTCCAGCCCGGACAGACGGATCATCCGCTCGGCGAGGTCGATGATCTTCACCGGCTCGCCCATATCCAGCACGAAGATCGCGCCCCGGTCGGTCTTGCGCTCGATCCCGTGTGCGGAGGCCATGAGCGTCAGCTCCACCGCCTCGCGGATCGTCATGAAGAACCGCTCCATGCGCGGGTCGGTCACGGTCAGCGGGCCACCATTCGCGATCTGCTCCTTGAAGAGCGGGATGAGCGAGCCCGAGGAGCCCAGGACGTTGCCGAACCGGACCGTCATGAAACGGGTGGAACCGGTTTCGGACGCGCGGTCGAGCGCCCCGCAATAAAGCTCCGCGATGCGCTTCGTCGCGCCCATCACCGAGGTCGCGTTCACCGCCTTGTCGGTCGAGATCTGGACCATCGCTGAGGCCCCGACCCGCCGCGCGGCATCCGCGACGTTGCGCGTGCCGACGACATTGGTGAGCACCCCCTCGCAGGGATTGGCCTCGACGATCGGGACGTGCTTGAGCGCCGCAGCATGCAGGACGATCTCGGGCTGGTAGCTGTCGAAGAGGTCATCCACGCGCGTGCGCTCGCGGATGTCGCAGATCTCGCAGCGGTTCTCGACCGTCGGGTGCAGACGTGCCAGCTCCTGGCCGATCGAGTAGAGATTGAACTCCGAGTGGTCGATCAGCAGCAGGCTCTCGGGCCCGTTCGCCGCGACCTGGCGCACGAGTTCCGAGCCGATCGAGCCGCCCGCGCCCGTCACGGCGATGCGGCGACCGGCGACCAGGCGAGCGAGCCGTTGCCTATCGCTCGAACGGCAGGGCCGCGGCAGGAGGTCGTCGAGATCGAGCTCCACCGTCGCGAGCGGCTGGTCCAGCCCGTATGTCTCGCACAGGCCGGGCAGGCGGCGAACGTCGACCCCCTCGTCTTCGGCCCAGGCGATCAGCCCACGGATCGACGGGTCGTCGAAATGCTCCGGCGGCTCGGTCAGGACGAGGTGTCCCGGAAGCTCGCGCGTTGTGAACCAGTCCTTGATCTGGTCGATGTCGAGGATCGAGCCGATGATCGGCACATCGTGGAAATAGAGGCCGTTCGTGTCGCGGACATCGTCGACGATCGCGACCGGGCGATAGGCCGATCCGGCCTCGTTGCGCAGCGCGCGGAGGAACAGGTCGCATGCCGTTCCCGTGCCGACCAGAAGGATCGGCGTCCCGGTGGGCGCCAGGCTGCGCCCGCCGCCCAGAAGGCTGCCGACGAAGCTGTCGTTGATCCGCCGCGCAAGCCGCGCGCCCAGAAGGAGCGGCGGGGCGACGAAGACGGCGACGATGAACACGCCCACCGGCACCGAGGCCCCGGTCAGCCCGACCAGGGACAGGATCGCCACGGCGACGATGACCATCACCACCGCCGCCAACGAGATCGCGACATCCGGGATCGACGCGGTCCCGAGGTGGCGCCGGTACATGCCGGCCGGCGGGAAGAGCAGGGCGGCGCTGACCATCGCGCAGAGGACGAAGCCCAGGATCGGCAACGCGGCCGCGGCGGTCGCGGGCCATCCGATCTGCAGCAGCGCGGCGATGCCGAAGGAGAAGGCGACGATCGCCTGGTCGCATACGAAGAGCCGCTTCTGCGAGCGGACTTCGCCCAGCATCCTCCGGACATGTGCCTGAAGGCGCGCCGCGACGCCGATTTCCGTTTCGTGAGTTTCGTCCCGTTCCGTCCCTTTAAGACGGAATACGCCTGCCCCAATCCTCAACATTACACGCCCCCAATGGCAAACCACTTAAAACACAGGGTCGATCTGGGGGGCCACGCGAATTGCGCGAGGATTCGCGAAGATTGCGAAACCGAAACGTCTTTGCCCCCCAGCAGACACAGGCAGCTTACGCCAGCTTTTCGAAAGGTCAAAGAAGCTTCGCCGCGGCACCTGACAGCGCCATGATGTTGTGTAGGGTTTGCGCGCCGCGATCTAGGTCTTGGGTCGGCATCGCGTTTCGGAGGTTAGATGCGGCGAACCGCCGGCAGCGCCCGGCACAACCGGGGAGGGAGTGTCGTCGAGGCAGGCTCGAATCGCCTCTGCCTGATTCGTAAACCGGGGGTGACGCGGCACGGCTTGGCGTCAGAAATCGCCTGCCAGCTCAGCGAGATAGGCCTCGATGCTCGAGATCCGCGTGCCGGGCATCAGGCGCCAGGCATCCCCCGGATCGCCGGGATCCAGCCAAGGGCGCGTCCGCTCCCATGGGTCGGGGAGGCCATCGCCGTCGCTGTCGGCGTCAACCGCCATCGTCGCGATGCGCGGCCAGCCGCCAAGTTCCTTGACCGCGTCGATCAGAAGACCGCCGCAGGTCTCGAGATGAGTCAGCACGAGCGCGTCGAGCGGATCGGGCGGACGCCGCCCCGGGATCCGGTCGCCCGCATTCGCCATCACGTGTTCGCGCAGGTCGGTGGCCGGCAAGACCGGGCTCACGAAGGGATCGACACGGTTCGGAACGCGGGCGGCCCGCGCGACGGGGTCGAGGACGTCGTGGCGGCTGTCGCGCGCGCATTCGCGGGTGAAGTTGTCCTCTTCGAAGATCTGCAGGCCGTTCGTGGCATCGAGCATGAAGGCCTGGATCATTTCGGGCCGCGGCCGGATCGTGTTCGGGCCCGCGATCGCGACGTTGCCCGCGTAGTTGATGCGAAGATTTCCGAGGTGGTTGTAGACCTCCCCGTTCTGGCTCCCGAAATTGTAGAAGAGGTTGTTGATGACCTCGATGGGCCCGATATCGGTGGCCTTGAGGTCCGGGTTCCGGTCTCGGTTATGGGCGAACAGGTTCCGGGCGAGGGTGATCCGGCCGCATTCGTTTCCGTCGCCCTCGCTGGAGCAGATGAGTGCGCCTTTCGAATGCGCGCCCTTCGGGTGGTTCGAATTGCGAAGTCCGAACGCGATGATGTTGTTCGCCACCGTGACGTCGGCGCTGATCCCGCTGCTGACATGGATGTTAAGGTTCTCGTCCGAGGCGAACATCATGGAGAGATGGTCGAGATAGACGCGCTGCGCGTTCTCAATCGTGACTGCGTCGACAGCTGGGCTGGGCTGGCTTCCGGGGCCCGGCCGGACCTTGAGGAAGCGCAGGACGACATCGTTGGTGTTCTTGATCAGCAGAGGTGAGCGGAACCCCTCCCGCAGTCGAAGCTGGATGCCGTCGCCCGGCGCCGTCTGCCCGGCCACGTAGACATTCGGCGCGACCATCAGTTCGCTGTCGAGATCGATCGTCCCGCTGGTGGCGAAGACGCAGACACGCGGACCGCGGCGTTCGACGCAGTCGCGCAGGCTTCCGGGGCCGGAATCGTCGAGATTGCGGACGGTAATGATTTCGCCGCCGCGCCAGCCGGTCGCGCCCGCGCCGAACCCGAAGGCGCCGGGGAACGCGAGCGCCTCCGCCCGGGCCCCGCCGGGGCTGACCGCGACCAGGCTGGCCAGGAGCACCGCCGAGACGCGCATCGCGGCGCGGGCCGGGCGCAAATCCGACATGTCGCGATACCCCATTCCGCCGCGCGCGAAGCGCTCCTTCTTGCGCGGATCGACCGCGTTGATCGCGACGCCCAGGACCGGAAGCCGGTTGCGGCGACACAGGGCAGCCGCGTCGCGCAGGCTCTCCGCCTTGGTGCGACCCCAGCGCGCCAGCAGCACGGCCGCGTCCACGAGCCGGACCAGGCGGTTGGCGTGGTCGGAGGCGAGGTAGGAGGGCGTGTCGATCAGGATCAGATCGTAATCCACCCGCAGTTCCTCGGCGATCGCATCTTCGCTGGCGGTGGTCTGGCCGAGCTTTCGGCCGAAATGCGAATCCGGGCTGAAGTTGATCACGTCGAGCCCGTTGAGGCCGCAATTCTTGCTGATCCCCGCTTCGAAGGCCGCCGGATCCTCGAGCGCATCCTGCAGACGCTGTGAGGAGCGGCGCGCGCCCAGCATGCGGCTGGCGCCGTAATCCTGCACGTCCAGATCGATCAGCAGCACGCGCAGCCCGTCCTGGGCCGCGCAAATCCCGGCCGCGGCGGCCAGGGTCGACTTGCCCTCTTTCGGCATCGCGCTCAGCAGCATGACGACGTTGCCGTGCTTGCCCGTCCCTTGCGCCAGCGCGGCGGCGATCAGGGCCCGGGTCGCCTGGCCGAAGCTGGAATAGGGCGTCCGCGCGAGATGCTGCAGAAGGCCGCTGCGGGTGTCGAGGCCGCGCTTCGACAGAAGTGGAAGCTCTCCGATATTGGGAACGCCGGTCGCACCTTCCGCGTCCTCGCTGCTCCAGATGCGGGTGTCGAGACCCTCGCGGATCAGCGCCAGCACGAGGGCCAGGCTGAGAAGCGCGGCGAAGGCGATAGCGAGCGCGAGGTTGGTTTGCGGTGCCGTGGGCTCGTTCGGCGTCTGGGCATAGGTGATCAGCCGCGCCGTCGGTGTCAGCGAGTCCCGCTGCGCCTCGTACTCGCTCAGCCGCTCCGAGATGGATTGCAGCCGCTGCCGTTCGATCTGCAGGGCCAGTTCGAGCTGCGCGCGCTCCAACTCCGCGTTGGTCCGCTCGCGAAGCGCCTCGGTCTTCTGCTGGATCCGGCTGGCGAGATCGCGGCTTCCGGCGTCCTCGCCCAGCTCCGAAATCGCGCGGAGGCTGTTGAGCTCGGCCAGCATGGTCGGGGTCTTGTCCGCATCGTCGAGCGCGTTCAGGCGGATCAGCGTCACCAGCTCCGTCTGCAGCGACGACAGACGCTCCAGCGCCAGGTCGGACCGGCGGTCGAGGAAGTCGATCGCATCCTCGATGCCGCCGCGCTGGCTGCGCAGGGATTCGCGGATGTAGTGCTCGGCCATCGTGTTCACGATGCGGGCCGCGAGCTCGGGGTCAGGATGCGTCGCCTCGAGATGGATCGCGAGGCTCTGCCCTGCATGGCGCACCGTGTAGGAGGCCAGAAGCTTGTCGATCACGGCTTCCCGGAGCTGCGCCTCCTCGGAGCCGAGCGGGGCCGTCAGGTCGCCGCTTGCCTCGCCGTTGGGCTGTGGCTGCAGGCTGGCCGGCACCGGCTGTTGCGGCGCGTCCGGCGCGGTTTCGGCGGCCATCTCGACAGGTGCCGTACCGTCACCCTCGGGGGCCGCGGACAGGGTATCGGGGGCCACCGGATCGTCGCCGCCGAAGAGGTTCGCCAAACGACCGAAGAACGACGGCTCGCCCAGCGCGCCGTTGAATGTCGGGTCGCTGAAGAGATCCATCTGCTCGGCGACGGCTTCCGCGAAGCGCCGGGATCGCAGGACTTCGACCTCGGTCTGCGCGACGGCCGGATCCACGGCCCGCAGGCGCGAGGTCACGGTGTCGAAGCTTGTGCTGCCGGGCTCGAGGACGAGCACGGCGGTCGCGGTGTATTGCTTCTCCATCGAGAAGAGCGCGGCGGCGACGAGCGCCATTCCGACGGCGACGAACACGGCGATCCGCGTTGCGTTGCGCAACAGCAGTCCCGGAAGATCGGACAGGCCGACCCGGCCGATCGCCGCGTGATCCTCGTAGGAACCGCGGAGTTGATGACGATGCTGGGCGCGCCCCGCGCCCTCGGAGTCCCGATCCAGATTGCTCACCATTCACCTCGCACACTCGGGCCCGGGATCGAGCCGCAAAACACAAAAAATCGGTGGCGCGACGGGATTGCCGCCGAGGCGGCGAGTGGAAAGCCGACGCGTCTTTTTTCAGGACTGACACAAAATGCACCACTAATCTACGTTCTCGCCGTCATGGCGCGCGGGACAGACTGATCACCGAAAAAACACTTGATCCCAAGGGCGACCGTATTGTCCTGTCGGAGAGGTTGCGGACGACAATGTCTTTCTGTCGGGGGTGTGGATGCCGCGTGTTTTCGAGTTGCTGCTTATCGGGATCGCATTTCTTCTGTGCGCGCTTCCGATGATCGTGGTCGCTCTCGTCGTCCGGTGGCAGCTCGGATCGCAGACCCGGGCCGGGCAGGGCGGGCGCCCCTTTCGGGTCTGGAAGTTCCGCTCGATGACCGATGCGCGCGATGCGCGCGGCGAGCTTCTGCCCGACGATTCGCGGCAGACCGCGGTGACCCGGCTGCTGCGCCGGACCCGGCTGGACGAAACCCCGCAGCTTCTGAATATCTTGCGGCGCGACATGGCGCTGGTGGGGCCGCGGCCGCTTCGTCCCGACACCATCGCGAAGGCCGGGGCGCGCGGCGAGCGCCGTTCGCGCGTCCGCCCGGGCATGACCGGCTGGGCGCAGATCAGCGGCAACACCAAGCTGAGCGAGGACGAGAAATTCGCGCTCGACCTCTGGTATGTCGATCATCGCAGCTTCTTGCTCGACCTGCGGATCCTCCTCGAAACCGTCCTCGTGATCCTGCAGGGCGAACGGCGCAACGCCGCACGGCTCAAGCAGGCGATGGCCATCTCGCGCTGGCCGAAGGCGGCCGAGCCATGAAGACGGTTCTCGTCGGGGCGGTGGACAGCACGCGCGCCGCCCTCGACGCCATGGTCGCCTCGGATCACGCCCCGGACCTTCTGGTCACGCTGCCGAGCGAGCTGTCGCGGCGGCACTCGGATTTCGTCGATCTGGCCGGGCCCGCGGATGCGGCCGGCGTCGCGCTTTTCCGGACCGAGCGCTCGGACGGGCCCGAGACGCTCGCGCGGCTGCGCGCGCTCGCGCCGGATCTCGTCCTCGTCATCGGCTGGTCGCAGATCTGCGGCGCGGAGTTTCGCGACATCCCCCGGCTGGGCTGCCTCGGGTTTCACCCGTCGGCCCTGCCGCGGCTGCGAGGGCGCGCGGTGATCCCCTGGACGATCCTTCTGGGCGAACAGCAGGCCGGCGCCTCGCTCTTCTGGCTCGATGCGGGTACCGATACGGGCGACATCGCCGCGCAGGAAATCTTCGCCATCGATCCCGCGGCCGAGACCGCACGCAGCCTCTACGACCGGCAACTCGCGGCGCTCACGAAGATGCTGCCGCCGCTGCTGGACCGGATCGGCTCGGGTGACGTTCCACGCCAGCCGCAAGATCACGCGCAGGCGACCATCTGCGCCCGCCGCCGCCCCGCCGATGGCCGCATCGACTGGCACCGCCCTCTGGCCGAGATCGACCGCCTGGTTCGTGCCGTCGGCCCGCCCTATCCGGGCGCCTTCGCGACAGCCGGCACGGACGCGCAGGCGATCCAGCTGCTCGCGGCCGGCCCCGATCCGGACGGGCACCGCTTCATCGGGCTGCCGGGGCAGGTCCAGGCGATCGACGAGGACGGGTTTTCGGTGATGTGCGGCGACGGCGCCTGCCTGAAGGTGGGGGCCTGGGCCCCGTCGGATTGGCGCCCGAAACTGCACGAGACATTCAGCTAGGACTTCGACGCAATGCAAGATTTCTTCGCCTCGGATCGCCCGGTCCTCGTGGTCGCGCCACATCCCGACGACGAGGTGCTGGGCGCGGGCGGCCTGATGGCCCGGCTGGCGGATGCGGGGCGCGCGGTCCATGTGGCGGTCGTCACGCGCGGGATGGCGCCCGACTTTCCCGACAGCCTGATCGAAACCGTCCGGGCCGAGGCCCGGCGCGCCCATGCGCATCTGGGAGTCACCGAGACCCACTGGCTGGACCTGCCCGCGGCCCGGCTGGGTGAGGTGCCGCACGGCGAGGTCAACGCCAAGATCGGGGCGCTGGTCCGCGACGTCGCGCCCGGGCTGATGCTGGTGCCCCATGTGGGGGACATCCATCTCGACCACCAGCTTATCTTCCTGTCCTCGCTCGTGGCGGCCCGCCCGCATCAGGCGGATTACCCCGCCACGATCCTCGCCTACGAAACGCTGTCCGAGACCAACTGGAACGCGCCCTACCTGTCGCCGGGCTTCCTTCCGCAGGTCTTCGCCGACATCACGCAGACGATCGACCGCAAGCTCGAGGCCTTCGCGATGTTCGAAAGTCAGGTCCGCGCGGCCCCGCACGAACGCTCGATCGAGACGATCCGCGCCCTCGCCACCCTTCGCGGCGGGACGGTCCACCGGGCCGCCTGCGAAGCCTTCGTTCTCATCCGTCACGCAGCCTGAGGAGGCGCGCCATGCCCGCACAACGTTGGCCCGTTTTCGACGAGGAGCAGATCGCCGCGGTGGCGGATGTCCTGAGGTCGGGGAAGGTGAATGCCTGGACCGGACCCGACGTGAACGCGTTCGAGGCCGAATATGCCGACCACCTCGGCGTGGCGCATGCCATCGCCTTCGCCAATGGCAGCGTCTCGCTCAACGCGGCCCTCGCGGCGCTGGACCTGTCCCCGGGCGACGAGGTTATCGTCACGCCGCGCAGCTTCGTGGCCTCCGCTTCCTGCGTGCTGCTGTTCGGCGCGACCCCTGTCTTTGCCGAGATCGACCGCGACAGCGGCAACATCACGCCCGAGACGATCGCCGAGCGGATCACGCCGCGCACGAAAGGCATCATCCCCGTGCATCTGGGCGGCTGGCCCTGCGACATGCCCGCGATCATGGCGCTGGCGCGGGCGCGGGGCCTCTGGGTCGTCGAGGATTGCGCGCAGGCGCATGGCGCGATGATCGACGGCCGGCCCGTGGGCAGTTTCGGCGATTTCGCCTCCTTCTCCTTCTGCCAGGACAAGATCCTCAGCACCGGCGGGGAAGGGGGCCTGCTGGCGGTCTCGGACGAGGCGCTGTGGCGCAGGGCGTGGAGCTACAAGGACCACGGCAAGGACCACGCGACGGTGTTCGCCGAGGATCATCCGCCGGGGTTCCGCTGGCTGCACGCGCATCCCGGAACCAATCTCCGGATGCCCGGGACCTGTGCCGCCCTGGGCCGGATCCAGCTGCGCCGGCTTCCGGACTGGCATCGCGACCGGGCGCGCAACGCCGCGCGGCTCGCCCGCGCCTTCGCGCCATCGCCGCTGCTGCGCACGCCGATGCCCCGGGCCGGGCTGACCCATGCCTGGTACCGCTTCTATACCTATGTCCGCCCCGAGCGGCTCGCCGACGGCTGGAGCCGCGACCGGATCGTCGCTGAAATCAATGCCGCTGGGTTTCCGGCATTCTCGGGAAGCTGCTCGGAAATCTATCTCGAAAAGACCTTCGACGGCGCGAACAGGCCGGCGGAGCCTTTGCCGGTCGCGCGGGAATTGGGCGAAACGAGCCTCGCCTTTCTCGTCGATCCAACCTGGAGCCTCGCCGGAATCGACGATCTGATCGCCGCCGCGATGCCGATCCTGTACGCTGCGTCGGCGGAGACGACGGAGGCCGTGCGCGCAATCTGAATTCAGGGATTGTCGTGGGCGAATGCGACTTCGCAATAACTGCTTCGATTTCGGAGACGTTTCAGCGTCAAGAATTCCATTGTTTCGAAAACCGCATCAAAGGCGTGCGCGGCCCTAATACGGTCGCGCATGGCAATCCGCGGAACGCGGGCCGTGATCCGGGCGAAACGGTCTGTTGAGAATTAGTGCGATCGCATCGGAATCACGCGCGTAGATGGCGACGGAAAGCTGGTGGCCGCGGGGACTCCTTTCAGTGGAAAATCAATCGTTAGCCGGTTATCCTCCCCAAGCGGCCATGTGTTCGGCCGCGTTTTGCGTTTGGGTGGGTTAAGCGATGCAGCAATTGGACGCGCGGACTCTCGACGACCAGCAAGCCTTGACATGCGATATCTGTATCGTGGGCTCCGGCCCATCCGGTCTGACCCTGGCCGAGCGGCTGTCCGGCGGGCCGCATCGCGTCATCGTACTCGAGAGCGGTGACCTCAAATTCGCGGCCAAGTCCCAGGCGCCGTCCCGCGGCGAGATCGTGGGGATGCCTTACGAACCCCTTCACGTCTGCCGCGTGCGCCGAATGGGCGGCTCGACGGGGCGGCGCGGCTGGGGCGGCTGGTGCAAGACGCTGCGGCCCGAGGATTTCGAAGCGCGGCCGCACATCCCCCACAGCGGCTGGCCCGTGACCTTCGAGGAGATGAAGCCGCATTACCGCAAGGCTTTCGAGACATGCCGCTTCGACGGTCTCGACTCCGGCGAATGGTTCCAGAAGCCGGCCGAGCGCGGCTGCGATGTCGGCATCGAGCACGCCTTTCTCGCCCCGATGAAGGACTTCGCGGATGGCTGGCGGGATCTGGCGGATGCCGATGCGAAGAACCTGACCGTGGTCTACAACGCAACGGCAACCGAAATCCTGACCGAGGGCAATGCGGAGACCGTCAGCGCGATCGCCTTCACCGACGGACAGCAGCAGCGACGCGTCGAGGCCAGGATCCTCGTCCTCGCCCTCGGCGGCATCGAGAACGCCCGGATGCTGCTCGTCTCCGACAGCGTGCATCGGAACGGGATCGGCAACGAGCGCGATCTCGTCGGCCGCTTCTTCATGGAGCACCCGCGGCTGAGATGGGGCCACATGGTCGTCGGCCCGGATGGCGGCGAGTTGGTCGATCTCGACCCCTCGCATATCAACCGCACCGGGGAGGAGCTACCCTCGGATCTCGTGGCGCGACTGCGCAAGGGCCTCGTTCTCTCGCGCGAGTTGCGCGAGCGCGAGGGTTTGCTCGACTCCCGCACCTGGCTGCAGCCCATTCCGCAAGCCGGGGAGGGCGCGGGCGCCGTGGCGCTGCGCGAGGCGGGGTTCTGGATCGCGAAGGGCCGGTGGCCGCCGCATCCCGTCCGCGCCTTCTCGACCATGGCACTGAACCCTGTCGACAGCCTCCGGGCGCTGCGGTTCTACAAGGGTCCGGCGAGGGCCCGGCTGAAGACGACGGCGTTCGGTTTCAATTCGATCTTCGAGCAGGCGCCGAACCCGGACAGCCGCGTTTGGCTTTCGCGCCGCCGCGATGCCCTGGGGGTGCGCCGCGTCTCGCTCGACTGGCGCATCGAGGATGTCACGCGGCGGACGTTCCGCCGGACGCAGGAGATCCTGGCGCAGCATCTGCGCGGCCAGGGCCACACGGTGACCGTCGCGCCCTGGACGTCCGAGGGCGAGAAGGGCTCGCGCGTCAGCTGGGTCCGCCACCACATGGGCACGACCCGGATGAGCGCCACGCCCGCGTCCGGTGTGGTCGATCCGAACAACCGCGTCTTCGGCATGCGCAACCTCTATATGGCGGGGTCTTCGGTCTATCCGACGGTGGGCAACGATATGGTGACGCTAACCGCGATCGCCCTGTCGCATCGCCTGGCCGACACGATCGAAGCGGAACTGGCCCGCGTCGACCGGTCCAGCCGGCACAAGACCGCCTCCGGCGAGCAGGCCGCGGCGGCAAGCTGACGCGTCGAGCCGGTGGTCCGACGTCCGCGGCCCGGTTGCGGTGGGAAGATGGTGGGGATTGGCGGAGAGACAGGGATTCGAACCCTGGGTAGACGTTAATCCACAACGGTTTTCGAAACCGTCCCGTTCGACCACTCCGGCACCTCTCCGCACCTCGTGGTGGCGCGTCTTTAGGCAGGTCGCGCGGGCTGTGCAAGTGGATCACGCTTGATTTCGGCGATGACCCGTGCGGCCCCCTTTCGGCTTCACATGCCCGACCCCGCGGTGTTCACTTGCCGCGAGGCAGTTGGAGCAGTGAGATGAAGAAGAGCATTAGGATCTTCGCGGTCGTCCTGTGCGGGGCGGCGCTCGCGGGGGCGGCCGCCTGGGCCGGGTCGACCGGCCCCGGCACCGCAAAATCCGAGCAATCCGAGACCGTCGCGCCGGACGCGCATGGCGCGCTCATGGCGGCGGCGAAGGCCGATGCGCTGATGCAGGTGATCGCCACCGAGGGCGCCCGCCACGGGATGGGCCTGGAGGCCGCGCTCTTTCCCGGGCGCGGGGGCGCGGGCTGGGCGCGGCGCGTGTCGGTCATCCAGGCGCCCGAGCGCCTGATGGGCCATCTCGCGGAGGCGCTCCGGCAGGAGCTGTCGCCCGCGGATGCGGATGCGATCCGCGAGTTCCTTTCCGGCCCAGTCGGCGCCCGCGTGGTCGCGCGCGAATTGGAGGCGCGCCGCGCGCTCCTGGACGTGCCATCCGAGGCCGAGGCCGAGGCGCAGCGCGTGGCGGAGGCGGAGCCCGAGGGCCCGCGCGGCGCGCTGATCGCGGAGATGATCGAGACGCTGGACCTAGTGACGATCAACGTCTCGGGCGGAATGAACGCCAACTATGCCTTCTACAAGGGTCTCGGCGATGGCGGCGGCCTGCGCGACGGGATGACCGATGCCGAGATGCTGGCCATCGTGCGCGGGCAGGAGGCCGAACTGCGCACCGCCGTGGGCGCCTGGCTTCAGGATTACCTCACGCTGGCCTATGCCCCGCTTTCGGATACGGATCTGCGCGAATACCTGGCCTTCACCCGCTCCGCGCCCGGGCGGCGCTACATGGCGGCGATGTTCCAGGGCTTCGGCCGCGTCTTCGAGGCGACCTCCTACGATCTGGGCCGTGCGGCGGCGGAGTTCATGACGCACGAAGACGCCTGAGCCTCGCTTGACACCCTCGCGCCCGCATGGGATAGGCGCGCCCGGGTCGTGGTTTCTTCCGCGGCCCTTATCAATTTGACCTGCCCTTCGATGGGCACGCTGTCCGAGGTGGCGCCGAAAGGGGCCGGGAAGACCCGCAAGGGCACCGCAGGGCGCGATGGAAACAGGAGAGAGCGGATGTTTGCCGTTCTGAAAACCGGGGGCAAGCAGTACCGGGTCGCCGCGGGCGACGTGCTGCGGGTCGAACGTTTGGCCGCCGAGGCCGGTGAGAAGGTCCAGTTCAACGAGGTGCTGATGCTGGGTGGCGATAACGTCACGCTGGGCACGCCCACCGTGGACGGTGCCGCCGTGCAGGCCGACGTGATCGACCAGATCAAGGGCGAGAAGCTCATTCACTTCGTTAAGCGCCGCCGGAAGCACTCGTCGAAGCGCACGAAGGGCCACCGCCAGAAGCTGACCCTGCTGCGCGTCACAGACATCCTGACCTCGGGCGCCGACAAGTCGGGCGTCAAGGAAGCGGTGGGTTCGGGCTCGGTCTCGGGGGCCGCGCTGGCCGCCGCCGCGCCGGCCGCCAAGGCCGCGCCGAAGAAGGCCGCCGCGCCCAAGAAGGCCGCGCCGAAGAAGGCCGCCGATCCCGCGCCCGCGACCTCGAGCGATGCCGACAAGGTGGCCGAGGCCGCGACCGCCGGCACCCGGCCCGGTAACCTGCTGGACGCGCCGCGCGACGGCAAGGCCGACGACCTGAAGAAGATCTCGGGCGTGGGTCCGAAGCTGGAAGGTCTGTTGAACGAGAACGGCGTCTTCCATTTCGACCAGATCGCCGCTTGGGGCGAGGCCGAGGTTGCCTATATGGATGACCGTCTGTCGTTCAAGGGCCGCATCGCCCGCGACAACTGGATCGACCAGGCGACGCAATTCGCCGCAGAGAAGGAGTAAGGACCGATGGCACACAAGAAAGCCGGTGGTTCGTCCCGCAACGGCCGCGACTCCGCGGGTCGTCGCCTGGGCGTCAAGCTGTTCGGTGGCCAGAAGGCCATCGCGGGCAACATCATCGTGCGCCAGCGCGGCACCAAGTGGTGGCCGGGCGAGGGCGTGGGCCTGGGTCGTGACCACACGATCTTCGCGACCACCGATGGCGCCGTGACCTTCCGCAAGGGCTTCAAGGGGCGCACCTATATCAGCGTGCTCCCCGAGGCCGAGGCCGCCGAGTAAGCGCCCCCGCATATCCCGAACCGAAGGGGGACCGGCGGCAGGCCGGTCCCCCTTCCTCGTTTCTGAACCCTGCCATGTCCCGGAGGCCGTGCCCTGTCCGTCGCCGTCCTTCCCTTCGCCGCCTTCGCCGCCAGCCAGGTCGGCACGCCGGGGCCGGCCAACATGGCGCTGATGGCCACCGGTGCGCGCTTCGGGCTGCGCGGCGCGCTGCCCTTCGTGGCGGGCGTGGTCCTGGGCAAGCAATTCATCATCTGGCCCGTGGGCTTCGGCCTGATGGAGCTCGCGGACCGCGCACCCTGGGCCTTCGCGGCGCTGAAATGGGCCTCGGCCGCCTATATCATCTGGTTGGCCTGGCGCGTGGCGAACATGCGCCTGGGCCAGGCGGGCACGGCTCCGGCGCCTGGTTTTCTGGCCGGGCTGATCGTGCACCCGCTCAACCCGAAGGCCTGGGCGATGATCACCGGCGGCTTCACCGCCTTCACCGCGCCGGGCACCCCGGCGCTGGAGGCGACGGCCACGATCGCGGCGGTCCTGCTGCTCTGCCAGCTGGCGATGCACCCGCTCTGGACCATGGCGGGCGCGCTGGTCGCGCGGCACCTGCGGGGCCGGCCGACCGAGAAATACCTGATGTGGACGCTGGCGGCGCTGACCGTCGCCTCCGTCCTTTTCGTCCTGTTCGGAGGAGGACCGGCATGACACCCCAGAAAGCACCCGTTCGCATCGACCCCGAGGCGTCGCGCGACCAGGCCGTAATCCGGACCGGACGCCTGACGCTGCGGCCCGTCCGCCGGGCCGATATGGGCCTGATCGAGCATTACACCGGCGACAAGCGCGTCGCCGGCATGACCACCTCGATCCCGCACCCGTTGCCGCCGGGCGCGGCCGATGCGTTCGTCACCCGTTGCCTGAACGGCGTGCGCGACGAGACCGTCTGGGCGATGGATGCGACCGAGGCGGGCCTGGGCGAGCTGGTCGGCCTGATGAGCCTCGAGACGATGGATCGCGGCCAGGCCGAGATCGGCTATTGGGTGGCGCCGGTCGTCTGGAACACCGGCCTCGCGACTGAGGCGCTGCGCGGGCTGATGGACGCCAATCCGCTGGGCAACAGCCAGGTCTTCGGCAAGGTGTTCCAGGACAACCCGGCCTCGGCCCGCGTGCTGACCAATGCCGGCTTCGACTATATCGGCGACGCCGAGGCCTTCTGCGTCGCGCGGGGCGCGGTGGTGCCGCAATGGACCTATATCCGGCAGATGGGCGGCTGACGGGCTGCGCCCGATCGGGCCGGGTTGAGCCGCCGTCGCGGCGGGCGTAAGGGCTGAGCATGAAATTTCTCGATCTGGCCAAGGTGTATATCCGCTCGGGCGGCGGCGGCGGCGGGGCGATCTCGTTCCGGCGCGAGAAATACATCGAATATGGCGGCCCCGACGGCGGCAATGGCGGGCGCGGCGGCGACGTGATCGCCGAGGCCGTCGAGGGGCTCAACACCCTGATTGACTTCCGCTACCAGCAGCATTTCTTCGCCAAGTCGGGGCAGGGGGGCATGGGCCGCCAGCGCACCGGCAAGGACGGCGACGACATCATCCTGCGCGTCCCCGTCGGCACCGAGATCCTCGACGAGGACGAGGAGACGGTGATCGCCGACATGACCGAGGTCGGCCAGCGCGTCGTCCTGGCCAAGGGCGGCAACGGCGGCTTCGGCAACATGCATTTCAAATCGGCCACCAACCAGGCGCCGCGCCGCGCCAACCCGGGCCAGCCGGGCGTGGAGCGGACGATCTGGCTTCGGCTGAAGCTGATCGCGGATGTCGGGCTTCTGGGCCTGCCCAATGCGGGCAAATCGACCTTCCTCGCGGCGACCTCGAACGCGCGGCCGAAGATCGCCGACTACCCGTTCACGACGCTCGTCCCTAATCTCGGCGTGGTCGGCGTGGACGGCGCGGAATTCGTCGTGGCCGACATCCCCGGTTTGATCGAGGGCGCGCATGAGGGCCGGGGCATCGGCGACCGGTTCCTGGGCCATGTCGAACGCTCCGGCGCGCTCCTGCATCTCGTCGACGCGACCAGCGCCGACGTGGTGGGCGATTGGCGGACCATCGTCACCGAGCTCGAGATGTATGGCGGCGGGCTCGCCGACAAGCCGCGCCTGACGGTGCTGAGCAAGATCGACGCCGTCGATGACGACGCGCTGGAGGAGCGCCGCGCCGCGCTCTCGTCGGCCTGCGGCGGCGAAGTCATGACCATGTCCGCCGTCTCGGGCGCCGGCGTGACCGAGGTGCTGCGCGCGCTGCGCGCCAGGATCCGGGCCGAGGCCAAGGCCGCGGCGCCGCAGGACGAGGCGGAGGAGCCGTGGTCGCCGGTCTGACGGATCAGTTCCTCGGCCCCGCGCGCCGTGTCGTCGTAAAGATCGGCTCCGCGCTGCTGGTCGATCGCGAAAGCGGCCGGTTGCGCGGCGATTGGCTCGGCGGCCTCGCGGCCGATGTCGCCGCGCTGAAGGCCCGCGATGTCGACGTGATCCTCGTCTCCTCCGGCTCGATCGCGCTCGGCCGCCGGGTCCTAGGCCTCGACGCCGCACTCTCGCTCGAACAGTCGCAGGCGGCGGCCGCGGTGGGCCAGATCCGGCTCGCGGGCGCCTATGACGAAGCGCTGACGCCGCTGGGCGTGACCTGCGCGCAGGTCCTTCTGACGCTTGACGACAGCGAGGATCGGCGCCGCTACCTGAATATGCGCGCGGCCTTCGAGACGGCGCTGGCGCTCGGCGTGGTTCCGATCGTCAACGAGAACGACACCGTCGCCACCGACGAGATCCGCTTCGGCGACAACGACCGGCTGGCCGCGCAGGTGGCGGCGATGGCGGGCGCCGATATCTGCATCCTGCTGTCGGACGTGGACGGTCTTTACACGGCCAACCCCAATCTCGACGCCGGCGCCCGGCACTTGCCCGAGGTCGCGGAGATCACCCCCGAGATCGCCGCGATGGCGGGCGAGGAGTCTCGGGCCTGTCGAAGGGCGGCATGGTGACCAAGCTGATGGCCGCGCGCATCGCGACGGAGGCGGGCTGCGCGTTGGCGATCACCGAAGGCACGGTCGCGCGCCCCCTCGCGGCGCTGGCCCAGGGCGCCCGCGCGACCTGGTTCCGGCCCAAGGGCGACCCGCGCGCGGCGCGCAAGCGATGGATCGGCTCGATGAAGCCGCGCGGGTCCGTCGCCGTGGATGCCGGGGCCGCGAAGGCGCTGCGGGAGGGCAAGTCGCTCCTGCCGGCGGGCGTGACCTATGTTGGCGGGCCGTTCGGGCGCGGCGACCCGGTGATGATCGAGGGGCCGGACGGCATGGCGATGGGGCAGGGCCTGATCCGCTACACCGCCGACGAGGCGCGGGCGATCAAGGGCCTGCGCTCCGGTGACATCGAACGCGTCCTGGGCTATCCGGGGCGCGCGGCGCTGATCCACCGCGACGACATGGTCATCTGAGGCGAACCCATGAAGGACCTGAGCCACGACATCCCCGCTCTGATGCGCGCCATGGGCGAGGCCGCGCGCGCGGCGGCCACGGTACTGGCGCAGGCCTCGGCGGAGCGCAAGCACGCCGCCCTGATCGGGGCGGCCGAGGCGCTGTGGCGCGACCGCGACGCCGTCCTGGCGGCCAATGCGCGGGACATGGAATACGGCCGCGACAAGGGGCTGAGCGCCGCGATGATGGACCGGCTTCGGCTCGACGAGGACCGCATCCGCGACATCGTCGACAGCCTGCGCGCCATCGCCGAGCAGCCCGACCCGGTGGGCGCGGTGCTGGCCGAGTGGGACCGGCCCAACGGCCTTCATATCCGCCGTGTGCGCACGCCCCTGGGCGTGGTCGGCGTGATCTACGAAAGTCGCCCCAACGTGACCGCCGATGCCGGCGCGCTCTGCCTGAAATCCGGCAACGCGGTGATCCTGCGCGGCGGGTCCGAGGGCTTCCATTCCTCGCGCAGCATCCACGCCGCGATGGTCGCGGGGCTGGAGGCGGCGGGCCTTCCCGCCGAGGCAATCCAGCTCGTGCCGACGCGCGACCGCGCCGCCGTGCAGGCCATGCTGACCGCGACCGACCATATCGACGTGATCGTGCCGCGCGGCGGAAAGGGGCTCGTGGGCCTCGTCCAGCGCGAGGCGCGGGTGCCGGTCTTCGCCCATCTCGAAGGCATCGTGCATGTCTATCTCGACGCCTCCGCCGACCCCGAAAAGGCGCGGGCCATCGTGCTGAACGCCAAGACCCGGCGCACCGGTATCTGCGGCTCGGCGGAATGCCTTCTGATCCACCGCGACATCGCCGCGGGCCTGGGCCAGCAGGTCTGCGACATGCTGATGGAGGCCGGGGTCGAGGTTCGCGCCGGCGCGGGCCTTCGCGGCACGCGGGAAGCGCGCGAGGACGATTGGGGGACCGAGTTCCTCGACATGAAGATCGCCGCGAAAGTCGTTGAAGACGTTGACGATGCCATCGCGCATATCCGGCGCTACGGCTCGGACCACACCGATTGCATCATCGCCGAGGACGCCGCGCCGGTCGCGCGGTTCTTCGGCGGGCTCGACAGCGCGATCCTGATGCACAACGCCTCGACCCAGTTCGCCGATGGCGCCGAGTTCGGGATGGGCGCCGAGATCGGCATCGCCACCGGCAAGATGCATGCGCGCGGGCCCGTGGGCGCCGAGCAGCTCTGCTCGTTCAAGTATCTCGTCACCGCGGACGGCGCGGTCCGGCCCTGACCGATCCCGCGCAGGTCGCGCCGGTCCTCGACGCGCTTGTCGAGCCGGCGCTGCTGCTGGATCGCGCGGGTCGCGTGGCGCTGGCCAATCCGGCGGCGCGCGACGTGCTCGGCGCCTGGATCGTCGGGCAGCCCCACATGGCGGTGCTGCGCCAGCCGGCGCTGGTCAGCCCGGTCGAGGACGCGCTGGCCGGCGGCATCGAGGGGCGGGCGCGCATCACCCACAGCTCCGGCGCGGTCGAGGCCGCCTACGAGGTCCGCATCACGCCGCTCGACGGCACCGTGCTGCTGGTCTTCCGGGACCTGACAGAAGCGCAAGCGGGGGCGTCGCAACGGCGCGATTTCGTCGCCAATGTCAGCCATGAGCTGAAGACCCCGCTGACCGCCATCGCCGGGTTCATCGAGACGCTGCAGGGCCCCGCGCGCGACGATCCGGCCGCGCGCGGGCGCTTTCTCGCGATGATGGCGCAGGAGGTCGCGCGCATGGACCGGCTGGTCTCGGACCTGCTCTCGCTCAGTCGCTTGGAAGGGCAGGCGCGGCGGCGTCCGACGGACCGGCTCGACCTGGCCGCGCTGGCGTCGGAGGCCGCGGGCCTCCTGCGGCCGGGCGCGGAGGCGGAGGGCGTGCGGATCGCGCTCGACCTGCCCGAAGCGGCCCCGGTGCAGGGCGACCGGGACCAGCTGATGCAGGTCCTGTCCAACCTGATCGAGAACGCGGTGAAATACGGCGCCCGGCCCGGGCGCGTGACCCTGACGCTGCAGCCCGTCGCGCGCGAGCCGGTGCTGCGCGCCCGGGCCTGGCGCCTGGAGGTGGCCGATGACGGGCCCGGCATCGCGCCCGAACACGTCCCGCGGCTGACCGAGCGCTTCTACCGCGTCGACACCGGCCGGTCGCGAGCGCAGGGCGGCACGGGGCTGGGCCTCTCCATCGTGAAGCACATCGTCAACCGCCATCGCGGGCGGCTGAGGATCGAAAGCGCGCCGGGGGAGGGGACCCGCGTCTCGGTGATCCTTCCGGCGGCGTGACGCCACGGGACGGGCGCTGTCATAAAACCGTTACGCGACTGTCACAAAAGCCCAGCAACTCGCGCGTAGGCGGGTCGCGAATGGGCGCCAGGGGGGCGTCCATCGAACCGAGATCGAGACAGGAGCCTGTCCCATGTCCCTTCGCCTCACCGCCACGGCCGCCGCCATCGGCCTCGCCGCCACCGCCGCGCAGGCCCGTGACCAGGTCCAGATCGCCGGATCCTCGACCGTCCTGCCTTATGCCTCCATCGTCGCCGAAGCCTTCGGCGAGAATTTCGACTTCCCGACCCCGGTGGTCGAGTCGGGCGGCTCCTCCGCCGGGCTCAAGCGCTTCTGCGAGGGCGTGGGCGAGAACACGATCGACATCGCCAACGCCTCGCGCGCCATCCGCGACGCCGAGCGCGCGGCCTGCGCCGAAGCCGGCGTGACCGATATCATCGAGGTCCGCATCGGCTATGACGGCATCGTCTTCGCCTCGCGGCAGGACGGGCCGGACTTCACCGATTTCACACCCGCCCAGTGGTACCTGGCCATGGCCAAGGAGATTCCGGGCGAGGATGGGACGATGGCCGCCAATCCCAACACCACCTGGTCGCAGATCGACGCGTCGCTGCCCGATGTCGAGATCCTGGCCTTCATCCCCGGCACCAAGCACGGCACCCGCGAGGTCTTCGAGGAGAAGGTCGTCCTGCAGGGCTGCGAGGATACCGGCGCGATGGAGCGCATGATGGCGGCCGGCCTGGACGAGGACGCCGCCGAGGATGCCTGCATGTCGATCCGCGACGACGGCGCGGCGGTCGATATCGACGGCGACTACACCGAGACGCTGGCCCGGATCGAAAGCGACCCCGACGGCGTGGGCGTGTTCGGCCTTTCCTTCTACGAGAACAACACCGCCGTCCTGAAGGTCGCCACGATGAACGGCGTCACGCCGTCGACCGAGACAATCTCGTCGGGCGAATACCCGGTGTCGCGCCCGCTCTACTTTTACATCAAGAAGGCCCATCTCGGCGCGATCCCCGGCCTGAAGGAATTCGCCGAGTTCTTCGTGCTCGACGACATCGCCGGACCCGACGGGCCGCTGGCCGATTACGGCCTCGTCGCCGATCCGGAGCTGGCCGAGACGCAGGCCAAGGTGGCCGACGAGCAGGCGATGCAGTAAGAGCCGGCTGGCCGGGGCGCCCTGCGCGTCCCGGCCCCGCACGATCCGAACCGCTTACGATCCGAACCACTGACGAGACGCCGATGCCGCTGTCCTGGATCATCCTCGCGCTGGCCGCCCTCGGGGCGGTCGCGTTCGTCCTGGCCCGGCGCCGGGCGCTGGCCTCGGTCGGCGGCGACGCGCGGCGGCTGCATTCGCTGCCGGTCTATTACGGGCTGAACGGCCTTCTCACGGCGCTGATCCCCGCGCTCGGCGTGCTGGTGCTCTGGCTGCTGGTCCAGCCCATGGTGCTGGACCGGGGCGCGGCCGCCGACTTCCCCGAGGCCGCCATTCCCGAGGGCGGCACCCTGAGCCTGGTCCTAGCCGATGTGCGCCGCGTGGCGGACGGGCTCGATGCGTTGGGCCGCGATGGCGAGGCCGGCTCGGCCGAGGTCGACGCGGCGCTGGCCGCCGGCGGCACGGCGCTCGGGGCCGAATTGTCCGACGCGGTCCTGGCCGCGGCCATCGCCTATCGCGAGGGGCGCGCGACCGGGAACATGGCGATGACGGCCGTCGTGCTGCTCCTCGCGCTCGCGGGCGCGGCCTGGGCGCTGCGCCGCTCCGACGGTGCCTTCCGCGCGCGCAACGTCGTCGAGCGCGTGGTTCTGGTAATGCTGGGCGCCGCGGCCTCGGTCGCTATCCTGACAACGCTGGCGATCGTGCTGTCGCTGCTCTTCGAGTCGCTCAACTTCTTCCGCCAATACCCCGCGGCCGAGTTCTTCTTCTCGACGAACTGGGCGCCGAGCTTCTCGGGCCGCGGCGGGGCGTCCGAGCTGGGCATCCTGCCGCTGCTCTGGGGCACGCTTTATATCAGCTTCATCGCCCTCCTGGTCGCCGTGCCGGTGGGCCTCTTCGCGGCGATCTACCTGTCGGAATATGCCGGCAAGCGCTTCCGCGGGATCGTGAAGCCCATGCTCGAGGTGTTGGCCGGCATCCCGACCATCGTCTACGGCCTCTTCGCGCTGGTGACGGTGGGCCCGTTCCTGCGCGACGCCTTGGCACAGCCGCTGGGCCTCGGGAATTCCGCTTCCTCGGTGATGACGGCGGGGCTGGTCATGGGGATCATGCTGATCCCCTTCGTCTCCTCGCTGTCCGACGATATTATCAACGCCGTGCCGCAGGCGATGCGCGACGGCTCACTCGGCCTCGGCGCGACCCGGTCCGAGACGGTGCGCCAGGTCATCGTGCCCGCGGCCCTTCCGGGCATCGTCGGCGCCGTGCTGCTGGCCGCCAGCCGGGCCATCGGCGAGACGATGATCGTGGTGCTGGGGGCGGGGGCCGCGGCCCGGCTCGACCTGAACCCGTTCGAGGCGATGACCACCGTCACCGTCAAGATCGTCAGCCAGCTGACCGGCGACACCGATTTCGCCTCGCCCGAGACGCTGGTCGCCTTCGCCCTGGGCTTGACGCTCTTCGTCATCACGCTGGGGCTGAACGTGCTCGCGCTCTATATCGTGCGCCGCTACCGGGAGCAGTACGAATGACCGACGCGACCGCCCAGACGAAGACCGGCGCGGGGCAGGGGTCGCTGATGGCCCCCGACCGCCGAACCACCCGCCGCAACGCCGCCGAGGCGCGCTTCAAGGCCTACGGGTTGACCGCGATCTGCGTGGGCCTGCTGGCCCTGGTGATCCTGCTCACCTCGGTCCTGACCAACGGCCTGTCGGCCTTCCGGCAGACGACCATCGACATCATGGTCGCGCTGCCCGAGGACAAGCTCGACAAGTCCGGCACCCGCGATCCAGAAGTGATGGCCAAGGTCACGACCTTCGACTACGCGCCCCTGCTGCGCGACGGGCTGATGGCGACGCTGGAGGCCGAGGGGATCGAAACCGCGCTGTCGGCAAAGGACGCGGCCGGGCTGATCTCGGACGAGAGCGTGGCGCAGCTTCGCAGCTTCGTGCTCGCCAACCCCGACGTCATCGGCCAGACGATCCCGGTCGAGGTGCTGGCCAATGGCCGCATCGACGGGTTCTTCAAGGGCCGCGTGACCTACGCGACGGCGGAGCTCGACAACAACGTCTCGCCCGAACAGCTGCAGCTGGCCGAGGCGCTGGAAGAGGCGGAGCTGCTGCGGACCGGCTTCAACTGGCGCTTCCTGACCGCCCCCGACGCCTCCGACACCCGCCCCGAGGCGGCGGGCCTGGGCGTGGCGATCCTGGGCTCGCTCTACATGATGCTGGTGGTCCTGGCGCTGGCGCTGCCGATCGGGGTCGCGGCCTCGATCTATCTCGAGGAATTCGCGCCGCAGAACCGCCTGACCGACCTGATCGAGGTGAACATCTCGAACCTCGCCGCCGTGCCGTCCATCGTCTTCGGGATCCTGGGCCTCGCGATCTTCATCAACTTCATGGGCCTGCCGCAATCGGCGCCGATCGTGGGCGGGCTGGTCCTGACGCTGATGACGCTGCCCACGATCATCATCGCCACCCGGGCCTCGCTGAAATCGGTGCCGCCCTCGATCCGCGACGCGGCCCTGGGCCTGGGCGCAAGCCGGATGCAGGCCGTGTTCCACCACGTCCTGCCGCTCGCCATGCCCGGCATCCTGACCGGCACCATCATCGGCCTGGCGCAGGCCCTGGGCGAGACGGCGCCGCTCCTGCTGATCGGCATGGTGGCCTTCGTGCGCGAATACCCTGCGGCCCCGCCAGAGGGCTTCTTCGACCCGGCGACCGCGCTGCCGGTCCAGATCTACAACTTCACCCAGCGTTCCGATCCGGCCTTTGTCGAACGGGCCTCCGGTGCGATCATCGTGCTGCTGGCCTTCCTCCTGGTCATGAACCTGACGGCGATCTTCCTGCGCCGGCGGTTCGAGCGGCGCTGGTAGGCGAGGGGACCGCCATGAAAGACACGAAACTGGAGAACGCCGTGCAGACGGACGAGATCAAGATCACCGCCCGCGGCGTGCAGGTCTTTTATGGCGACACCCACGCGATCAAGGACGTGGATGTCGACATCGCCGATAAGATGGTGACCGCCTTCATCGGCCCCTCGGGCTGCGGCAAGTCGACCTTCCTGCGCTGCATCAACCGGATGAACGACACGATCCCCACCGCGCGGGTCGAGGGCGACATCCGCATCGACGGCGAGGATATCTACGACCGGCGCGTCGATCCGGTGCAGTTGCGCGCCAAGGTCGGCATGGTGTTCCAGAAACCCAACCCGTTCCCGAAGTCGATCTACGACAACGTGGCCTACGGGCCGCGCATCCACGGGCTCGCGCGTGACAAGGCCGATCTCGACGCGATCGTCGAGCAGAGCCTGCGCCGCGCCGCGCTCTGGGACGAGGCGAAGGACCGCCTGGCGCAGCCCGGCACCGGCCTCTCGGGCGGCCAGCAGCAGCGTCTCTGCATCGCGCGCGCCGTCGCCACCAGCCCCGAGATCCTGCTGATGGACGAGCCCTGCTCGGCGCTCGATCCCATCGCCACCGCGCAGGTCGAGGAACTGATCGACGAGCTGCGCCGGAACTTCTCGGTCGTCATCGTGACCCACTCGATGCAGCAGGCCGCGCGGGTCAGCCAGCGCACCGCCTTCTTCCATCTCGGGCATCTCGTCGAATTCGGCGAGACGGGGCACATCTTCACTTCGCCCGAGGATCCCCGCACCGAAAGCTACATTTCCGGCCGGATCGGCTGAGGAGAGAGCCCATGATCACCAGCACCCATATCGCCACCGCCTTCGACCGCGACCTCGAGATGATCGAAAGCCTGATCATGAAGATGGGCGGCCAGGTCGAGGAGGCCATCGCCCAGGCCGCCGAAGCGCTGGCCGAAGGCGACGCCGACCTGGCCGCCAAGGTCCGCCACGGCGACAAGGCCATCGACGCGATGGAACTGCGCGTCAACGAGGAGGCCGCCCGCGTCATCGCGCTGCGCCAGCCCATCGCCACCGACCTGCGCACCGTGCTGACCGTGTTCCGCATCTCGGCCGCGCTGGAGCGCATCGGCGATTACGCGAAGAACATGGCGAAACGCTCGGAAATCATTATGGAACTTCAACCGGTGGAGGGCGGTGCGGCCTCGCTCAAGCGGATGTCGCGGGCGGTCAGGATGATGCTCAAGGACGTACTCGACGCCTATGTGCAGCGCGACGCCGCGCTGGCCGCCGACGTGCGCGCCCGCGACGAGGAGGTCGACCAGATCTACAACGGCCTGTTCCGCGAATACCTGACCCACATGATGGAAGACCCGCGCAACATCACCGCCTGCATGCACCTGCATTTCATGGCCAAGAACATCGAACGAATGGGTGATCTGGTCACCGGCATCGCCGAGCAGGTCATCTATCTGGTGACCGGCGAGATGCCGGACGAGGATCGCACCAAGGCCGATATCACCAGCCGTCCCGCGGGCGGCACGGTCGGCTGAGATGAGCGTGCCGCCGATCGTCCTGGTGGTCGAGGACGAGGCGCCGCAGCGCGAGATCCTCGTCTACAACCTCGAGGCGGAAGGCTACGCCGTGCGCCAGGCCGCCTCGGGCGACGCGGCGCTGGAGGCGGCGCGAACGGAGGCGCCGGACTTGATCCTGCTCGACTGGATGCTGCCCGAGGTCTCGGGCATCGAGGTCTGCCGCCGCCTGAAGGCGCGCAGCGAGACGCGGGCGATCCCCGTCATCATGCTCTCCGCGCGTTCCGAGGAGGTCGACCGGGTGAGGGGGCTCGAGACCGGGGCGGACGACTACATGGTCAAGCCCTACAGCGTGGTTGAGCTGATGGCCCGCATCCGCACCCAGCTGCGCCGGACGCGTCCCGGCGCGATCGGCGAGACGCTGACCCATGAGGACGTCACCGTCGACACCGCCCAGCATCGCGTCTTCCGGGCCGGGCGCGAGCTGCATCTGGGGCCGACCGAGTTCCGCTTGCTGACCACGATGATGGAACGGCCGGGCCGCGTCTGGTCGCGCGACCAGCTTCTCGACCGCGTCTGGGGCCGCGACATCTATGTCGACAGCCGCACGGTGGATGTCCATGTCGGCCGTCTTCGCAAGGCGTTGCGCGGCGAGGCTGATGCCGCGGACCCGATCCGGACCGTGCGCGGGGCGGGCTACGCGCTGGGCTGATCCGGCGGGCCCATGAGTCCCATAAGCAGAATTATGTAAATGATACGGATGGCGCGAAGCTTGATCGTTGTGCCTGCAACGGTTACCCCTTCCTGCGTCAGACGCGGATGGAGGATCGTGCCATGACCGGACCGCTGGACCGAAGCGCCGCGACCGCGGCCGCCGAGGCGCGCTACATGCCCGGCTTCGGCAATGACTTCGAGACCGAGGCGCTGCCCGACGCTCTGCCGCAAGGCATGAACTCGCCGCAGAAATGCAATTACGGCCTCTACGGCGAACAGCTCTCCGGCACGGCCTTCACCGCGCCCCAGGGCCAGAACGAACGGACCTGGTGCTACCGCATTCGCCCGTCGGTCAAGCATTCCGGCCGCTACCGCAAGATCGACCTGCCGTACTGGAAATCCGCGCCGCTCGTCGATCCCGACATCATCAGCCTGGGCCAGTACCGATGGGATCCGGTGCCGCATTCGGACGAGGCGCTGACCTGGCTGACCGGCATGCGGACGATGACCACGGCGGGCGACGTGAACACGCAGATTGGCATGGCGAGCCACATCTACCTCGTCACGCAAGACATGGAAGATGAATACTTTTATTCCGCTGACAGCGAGCTTCTGGTCGTTCCGCAGGCTGGCCGGCTGCGCTTTGCGACCGAACTGGGCGTGATCGATATCGGCCCGCAGGAGATCGCGCTGATCCCGCGGGGTCTCGTCTACCGCGTGGAGCTGCTGGACGGCCCGGCGCGCGGCTTCGTCTGCGAGAATTACGGCCAGAAATTCGCCCTGCCCGATCGCGGCCCCATCGGCGCCAATTGCATGGCCAACCGGCGCGACTTCAAGACGCCCACCGCCTGGTTCGAGGATCGCGAGACGCCGTCGCGCCTGGTCATCAAATGGGCCGGCAGTTTCCACGAATGCGAGATCGGGCACAGCCCGCTGGACGTCGTGGCCTGGCACGGCAATTACGCTCCCTGCAAATACGACCTGAACACCTATTGCCCGGTGGGTGCGATCCTCTTCGACCACCCGGATCCGTCGATCTTCACCGTCCTGACCGCCCCCTCGGGCGTGCCGGGCACGGCCAATATCGATTTCGTCCTGTTCCGCGACCGCTGGATGGTGGCCGAGGATACGTTCCGCCCGCCCTGGTACCACAAGAACGTCATGTCGGAGCTGATGGGCAACATCTACGGCCAATACGATGCCAAGCCGCAGGGCTTCGTCCCGGGCGGGATGTCGCTTCACAACATGATGCTGCCGCACGGGCCCGACCGCGAGGCATTCGAGGGCGCCTCGAACGCCGAGCTCGCGCCGCACAAGCTGGCGGACACGATGTCCTTCATGTTCGAGACGCGATTCCCGCAGCACTTGACGCCCTTCGCCGCGACCGAGGCGCCGCTGCAGGACGATTATGTCGACTGCTGGGCCGATCTGCCCAAGCTCTTCGACGGCACGCCGGGGCGCAAATGACCGCCTTGCCCGACCGCCTCGTCCTGCTGGGCACCAAGGGCGGCCCCGCGATCCGGCGCGGCGGGCCGAACCCGACGGCCAGCCTGCTGATCCTCGATGGCCGCGCCTGCGTCGTCGATTGCGGGCTGGGCGTGACGCGCGCGCTGGTCGAGGCGGGGCTAGACCTGAAGGATCTGGACCTGATCTTCGTCACGCATCTGCATTCCGATCACGTGCTGGAACTGGGCGGGCTCCTGCACACCGCCTGGACCTCCGGGCTGAAGACCCCGGTGACTGTCTTCGGCCCGCCCGGCATCCAGGCGCTTTGGGACGGGTTCCGCGCCTCGCTCGCCTTCGATATCGGCCTGCGCGTCGCGGATGAGGGCCGGCCTGACCTGCGCGATCTCGTGACCGTCCGGGAGTTCGGCGAAGGCCTGATCGAGGCGCCCGGCCTGTCGGTCTCGGCCCTGCGGGTCAACCATCCGCCGGTCACCGACTGCTTCGCTTTGCGCTTCGACGGCGCGGCCTGGTCGGTGGCCTTCTCTGCCGACACGGCCCGGTTCCCGCCGCTTGCCGAGTTCGCGCGCGGCGCGGGCATCCTCGTGCACGACGCGATGCTGGAGCGCGGCGTCGACCGGCTGGTCGCCCGGACCGGCAACGGTGCGCGGCTGAAGGCGCATATCATGGCCAGCCACACCGAGGCGGCGGACGCGGCCCGCATCGCGGCGCAGGCGGGCGTCGGGCGGCTGGTGCTGCACCATCTCGTGCCGGCCGACGACCCGCGGATCCACGCCGCCGACTGGCTGGCCGCCGTGCGTCCGCATTTCGACGGACCCGTGCTGATCGGCCATGATGGGATGGAGCTTCTGCCCGAGGGCCAGCCGGCATGAGCGAGTTCCTCGCATCCCTTGGCCTGTTCGGCTGGGCCTGCCTCGTACTTTTCGTCTTCGCGCTGGCGACCCTGCCGCGCGCTCTGCGCGAGATGTGGACGCGGCCCTGGAAGCGCGACCGGAAGGACGGGAAATGAAGCTCGCCACCCTGCCCGGGCCCACGCCCGACGGCCGCCTCGTCGCGGTGGAGGGCGACCGCTGCCGCCCGCTCGCCTGCGGCACGATGCTGGCCTGGCTCGACGGCGGAGACGGGACGCTCGGCGCGGCGGAGCCGTTCGACATCCGCGACGTGCTGGCGCCCCTGCCCCGCAGCTGGCAGTTCCTCGACGGCTCGTCTTACGTGAACCATGTCGAGCTCGTCCGCCGGGCCCGCGGGGCCGAGATGCCCGAGTCGTTCTGGCACGACCCGCTGATGTATCAGGGGCTCTCGGTCTTCACCCCGCCGACCGCGTCGATCCCGTCGAAGCCCGGTTGGGGCACCGATCTCGAGGCGGAGGTGGCGGTCGTCACCGGCCCGGTCCCGCGCGGCGCCTCGCCCGCCGAGGCCGCCAAGGCGATCCGGCTGATCTGCCTCCTGAACGACATCTCGCTGCGCGGCCTGATCCCGGCGGAGCTCGCGAAAGGCTTCGGCTTCGTACACGGCAAGCCCGCATCGGCCCTGTCGCCGCTCGCGCTGACGCCCGACGAGCTGCCGGGCTGGGATGGTGCGCGGCTGCACGGGACGCTGCGCGTGGACTTGAACGGTGCCCCTTTCGGGCGAGCCGAGGCGGGCGTCGACATGATCTTCGACTTCCCGCATCTGATCACCCATGCCGCCGCGACCCGCGACCTGCCTGCGGGCACCGTGATCGGTTCGGGCACCGTGTCGAACCGCGACGCGGATGGCGGGCCGGGGCGCCCGGTCGCCGAAGGGGGGCGCGGCTATAACTGCATCGCCGAACAGCGCGTCGTCGAGACGATCCTACACGGGGACGCCGCGACGCCCTTCCTGGTTCCCGGCGACCGCGTGAAGATCGACATGCAAGGCCCGGACGACGCAAGTCTTTTCGGAATCATCGAACAAGAGGTCATCGCCGCATGAGCAAGCAATTCGCCTCCGCCGGCGACATGGCGGAAAAGCAGACCAGCTTCACCGAGATCGGCGACGGCCTCTGGGCCTTCACCGCCGAGGGCGATCCGAATTCGGGCGTCATCATCGGCGACGACAGCGTGATGGTCGTCGAAGCGCAGGCGACGCCGCGGCTCGCCCGCAAGGTGATCGACTGCGTCCGCGGCGTGACCGACAAGCCGATCACCCATCTGGCGCTGACCCATTACCACGCTGTCCGCGTCCTCGGCGCCTCGGCCTATGGCGCGCCGCAGATCATCATGTCGGAGCCCGCCCGCGCCATGGTGGCCGAGCGCGGCAAGGAGGATTGGGAGAGCGAGTTCGACCGCTTCCCCCGGCTCTTCCAGGGCCACGAGGAGATCCCCGGCCTCACCTGGCCCACCACCACCTTCAAAGGCCGCATGTCGGTCTATCTGGGCCGCCGCCGGGTCGACATCATGCAGCTGGGCCGCGCCCATACCGCGGGCGACGCGGTGATCTACGTGCCCGACGCCAACGCCATGTTCACCGGCGACATCGTCGAGGACCGCTCGGCCTGCTATTGCGGCGACGGGCATTTCCACGACTGGCCCGCCACGCTGGAGCGGGTCCGCCGGTTCGATCTGGACGCCATCGCGCCCGGGCGCGGCGGCGCGTTGCAGGGCGCCGAGGCGGTGAACCGCGCCCTCGATTCCACCGCGGATTTCCTGCGCTCGACCTACCGCCCCGCCGCCCGCGTGGCGCTGCGCGGCGGCTCGCTGAAGGAAGCCTGGGACGCGGTCCGCGCCGAATGCGATCCGAAATTCGCCGACTACGCGATCTACGAACACTGCCTGCCCTTCAACGTCGCCCGCGCCTATGACGAAGCGCTCGACATCGACACGCCCCGCATTTGGACCGCCGCCCGCGACAAGGCGATGTGGGACGCGCTGCAGGGGGGCTGAGATGCTGGACACGACCGCTCAACTCTATCCCTACACCCGCGTTGCCGACCAGGACCGGGTGGCGCATCATCCGGTGATCGTCGTGGGCGGCGGGCCGGTGGGCCTGGCGACCGCGCTGGACCTTGGCCTGCGCGATGTGCCGGTCATGCTGCTCGACGAGGTGGAGGGCGTGGGCGAAGGCTCGCGCGCGATCTGTTTCGCGCAGCGCACGCTCGAGATCTTCGACCGGCTGGGGCTGGGCGAGGCGGTTTGCGCGCGCGGCGTGAAATGGAAGGTCGGCAAGGTCTTCCACGACGACCGCCTCCTCTACCAGTTCGACCTGCAGCCCGAGGGCGGCCACAAGGCCCCGGCCTTCGTCAATATCGGCCAGCCCGAGGTCGAGGCGCTCCTGGTCGCGCGGATCCGGGTCGCGCAGGCCCGCGGCGCGCCGATCGAGATCCGCGGCGGCAACCGGGTGACGGGGCTCGCGCAGGACGAGCGCGTCGAGCTCGTCATCGAAACCCCCGACGGGCCTTATTCGGCGCGCTGCGACTGGCTGGTCGCGGCCGATGGCGCGCGCTCGCCCCTGCGCCGGATGCTGGGCCTCGGATTCGAGGGACGCGTCTTCGAAGACAATTTCCTGATCGCCGACGTCCGGATGGCAGGCGATTTTCCTACCGAGCGCTGGTTCTGGTTCGAGCCGCATTTCAGATCCGGCGCCTCGGCGCTGCTGCACCGCCAGCCCGACGACATCTGGCGCATCGACTTCCAGCTGGGCTGGGATATCGACCGCGAGGCGGAGCTGTCCGAGCCGCGCATCCGCGCCCGGATCGACGCCATGCTGGGCGATGGCGCCGAGTACGAGCTGGTCTGGACCTCGATCTACACCTTCCAGTGCCGGCGCATGGAGCGGTTCCGCGCGGGCCGCGTGGTCTTCGCCGGCGACAGCGCGCACCAGGTCTCGCCCTTCGGGGCGCGCGGCGCCAATAGCGGGATCCAGGATGCCGAGAACCTGGCCTGGAAGCTGGCCGCCGTTCTGGACGGCGCCCCCGACGGCCTGATCGACAGCTACGCGGCCGAGCGCGAGGCGGCGGCGGACGAGAACATCCTGCATTCGACCCGCGCCACGGATTTCATCACCCCCAAGACCCCCGGCAGCCGGCTGTTGCGCGATGCCGCCCTGCATCTCGCGGCGAAGCACCCCTTCGCCCGCGCCATGGTGAATTCCGGCCGCCTGTCCACGCCCGCGACCTATGACGGCTCGGCGCTGAACGGACCCGACGCGCTGCCCGGCGGGCCCGCGCGCACGCGTCCCGGCGCCCCCTGCCCCGATGCGCCGCTGGGCAACGGCACGCTGCTCGCGCGGCTGGGCGGCGGCTTCGCCCTGCTGGCGCTGGCCTGCGACGCGCCGGACACCGACCTACCCGTCCTGCATGTCGCCGATCCCGGCCCCGAGCTCGCAGCGCGGTATCTGGGCGGGGCCCCTCGGGCCCTCTACCTCGTGCGGCCCGACCAGCACGTCGCCGCGCGATGGGCCGGGGCCGACGCGGCGCAGGTCGCCCGCGCTCTTCGGACCGCCACCGGAGGCGGGCAATGACCGAACTGATCCTGCAACCCAACCTGCCCGACCCCGATGCGGCCTATGCGATGCTGGTCGCCGCGCATGAGGGCCGCGACGAGCGCGAGTCCCACGCCCTGAACGCGCGACTGGTCCTGATCCTCGCCAACCATCTGGGCGATCCCGATCTTTTGGCCCAGGCCATCGCCGCTGCGACGGAATGACAGGCTCGACAGGTCGGTCGAACCTCGTTTACGTAACGTCAGCAAACGAAGATCAGGAATTCGCCGTGACCGAGATCGAGCGCTTTCTGCTGGACCTCACGCGGATGACCAGCCTCGAGGCCGTGTGGACCGCGCATCAGGACCGGATGGCCGGATACGGCTTCGACCGGATCATGTATGCGGCGACGCGCTTCAAGACCGATAACGGCATGGGCGACATGCGCGACGCGCTGGTCCTGACCAACTACCCCGCCGATTTCACCGAAACCTATCTCGAGGGCGGGCTGTTCCGCGACGCGCCGCTGGTTCGCTGGGCCACGCGGAATGTCGGATCGCTCAGCTGGACGGCGATCCTCGAGGATGCGAAGGCCGGCCGGCTGAGCCAGGCGGAGCTCCGGGTGATGGAGTTCAACAAGCGCCACGGCGTCAACGCGGGCTATGGGATCAGCTTTCCCAGCGTCTCGCCGCGGACCGCGCACGGGATCGGCCTCGCCTCCACCCAAATGAACCAGGCGGAGGTCGATGCGCTCTGGCAGGAGAAGGGCCCCGAGATCGAGCTTCTGAACCACGTGGCCCACCTGACGATCCTGTCCCTGCCCTACGGCGAGCACGGCCGGCCGCTGACCGACCGGCAGCGCGAGGTGCTGGAGCTGGTGGCCGACGGCAAGACCGTGGGCGACGCGGCGATGATCATGGAGCTGACGCCCGCCACGGTGGAAAAGCATCTGCGGCTGGCGCGCGAGGCGCTGGACGTCGAAACGACCGCGCAGGCGATCATGAAGGCCACGGCGCAGAACCAATTCTTCCATTACGACGCCGACAAGGGCCTGCGCGGGTAAGGTTTCCCTGACTTACCTAACGGCACCCGAATGGGGCAGGCTGTAATTGTCCGGTGAGCTCGGCAATTACGCCGAAGGACTAATCGGGCCCGTCGCGCATGTCATTCTTCCGCATGGCGCCGGGTTCGTCCGATGAATTCGGAAACGGTGCGCGTCCCCGGTATTGCGCGGGGGCCGCGCCACGGGGCCCCGTCTCTCCCCGAAACCTGGGCCCCGAAACGCAACGGCGCCGGAGTTTCCTCCGGCGCCGTTCGTCGTTCAGTTCGGTGCGGTCAGCCCTTGGCGGCCTTGGCGACTTCGGCGGCGAAGTCTTCCTGCACCTTCTCGATGCCCTCGCCCACTTCCAGGCGCACGAAGCCCGTGATCTCCACGCCCGCCTCGGTGGCGGCCTGGCCCACGGTCAGGTCCGGGTTCACGACGAATTGCTGGTTCAGCAGCGTGACCTCGGACATGTACTTCTTCATGCGGCCCTCGATCATCTTCTCGATGACCTGCTCGGGCTTGCCGCTCTCGCGGGCGATGTCGATCTGGACCTGACGCTCCTTCTCGACCATGGCCGGGTCGAGATCGGTCTCCGAGAGTGAAGCCGGGTTCACGGCGGCCACATGCATGGCGACCTGCTTGCCGAAGGCGTCATCGGCCTTCGACAGCGCGACCAGAACGCCGATCTTGCCCATGCCCGGGGCGGCGGCGTTGTGCACGTAGGACGTCACCGCATCGCCCGAGAGTTTGGCCATGCGGCGCACGGACATGTTCTCGCCAATGGTCGCAATCTTGTCCGTGACGATGGCTTCGATCG